>DATEHB010000094.1:0-29639 GCA_035279805.1 Candidatus Acidiferrales bacterium | reverse complement strand
GGACGATGACGCGCTGCTCGAAATCGGTGAGTAATTCGTAGTAAGACCACATCAATTCATCGGAAATGGACATGAGCTTGCCGAACATTTGCGCGGGCGGGTCTGTGATGCCGACGTAATTGCCAAGGCTTTTGGACATTTTTTTCGCGCCGTCGAGGCCCACGAGAATCGGCATGGTGAACACAACCTGCGGAGAAAGGCCGTACTCGCGCTGGATTTCGCGGTGCACGAGAATGTTGAACTTCTGCTCGGTGGCTCCCAGCTCGACGTCGGATTTCAGTTCGACGGCATCGCAAGCGGTGAGCAGCGGATAAAGCAACTCGTGAACGGAAATCGGCAGATTTTTCTCGAGGCGAGAACGGAAATCCTCGCGTTCAAGCATGCGCGCCAGGCGATAATGGCCGCAAAGCCGCACCACATCGTAACTGGACATTTTGCCGAGCCATTCGCTGTTGTAGCGGACTTCAGTTTTTTCAGGGTCAAGAATTTTGTATACCTGAGCGAGATACGTTTTTGCATTCGCGTCGACTTGCTCGCGCGAAAGCGGAGGACGCGTTTCGGATTGTCCCGTGGGATCGCCGATCATCGCGGAAAAATCGCCAATCAAAAAAATGGCAGTGTGGCCCATGTCCTGAAAATGTTTCAGCTTGCGCAGCACGACCGTGTGGCCGAGATGAATGTCAGGAGCCGTGGGATCGACGCCGAGGTAGACGCGCAGGGGCTTGCCGGATTTCGCGGATTGTTCGAGCTTCGCGCGCAGCTCAGTCTCGGGAATGATTTCCGCGGCGCCCTTGCGAAGATAGGCGAGCTGGTCGTCCACCGACTTAAAAAAGTGCGATGCGGATTTGGGATGCGCGTCAGACATTTCTGGCGGCTGGAACTTCGGGGAGAATTATGACGCGGCGGCCGTCGATTCGAAAGCGTCCTTCGAGAACAATGCGCACGGCTTCGGAATAGATGCGATGCTCTTCCGCGAGGATGCGGTCGGAAAGCGAATCGACCGTGTCGTCGTCGCGGACAGGAATGGCCGATTGCAAAATGATGGGGCCCGCGTCGAGAGTCTCGTCGACGAAATGCACCGTGCAGCCCGCAAACTTTGCACCGTGTTCGAGCGCCTGGCGCTGCGATTCGAGGCCCGGAAACGCGGGCAGGAGCGACGGATGAATGTTCAAAATGCGGCCGCGAAAAGCCTGCACGAAATACGGTGAGAGCAGACGCATGTAGCCGGCGAGGCAGACGAGATCGATTTTTTTTTCGTGCAACGCAGCTACGACTTGCCGGTCATAAGTTTCGCGCTCGAGGCCCCTCGAAGGAATGACACGCGCATCGATGCGCCGCGCACGGGCGCGTTCAATGCCGGGGGTGCCTTCGCGATGGCTGATGACGATGGCGATTTCGGCGTTCGTGATGCGGCCAGCCGCAACGCTTTCCGCGAGCGCTTCGAAATTCGAGCCGCGACCGGAAAGCAAGACGCCCATGCGCTTCTTCATAAGCGAGCGAAGTTAGCACAATTTGCGCAACGGTCAAAACGCACACGGTGAATTATCGGTGTTATCTAAACTTTTTTGCACTCTGTAAAAAGTGGTTGCTTTTCTGCCGACAACTGAGGCTGGATTCCCGATTGCAGGCGGTATAATCAACTGAAACAATTATAGTTACAGGCGCGAGGTTCTCCGGCTCTTTTGGGCGCTTGATTGCAGCACTCATCACGTATTTTTGTACGCGGGAGTTCCATGAAACTGCGTTGCGCTCTTTTGTTTATCCTGGCGGTGATGGTCTGTGCGGGTCGCGCCAAAGCTGGCCCCGTCGACCCGACGATCATCATAAACGATCCCATTCTCACCGCTCCCTCAGGCTGCCCCGCGAACGCTCTTTGCTTATTCGGGTTGCCATGGCTCCCTCCAACGATCGTGCTTCAGCTCGTTAATGGGTTCTTTCCGCTGACTTCATTTCAGTACACGGGTCCTACTACCAATACGTTCTTGGTTGTGCTCGACGAGGTGCTGCCGGGAGAGACTTTTACTTGCGCCTCGAACATATTCTTGTCTTGCTCAGTTGTTAGCAACTTCGACTGGCTCGACTTCGACGATGACGGCGTCGTATTGGCGTTCACCAACGGCACGCTCAGGTCAGGCACCACGGTTAGTGCGGCAGTCTCCGCCCCCGAGCCTACGCTCATGTGCCAACTTCTCCTCGGAGTTTTGCCGCTGTTATTTTTTGGCAGGAAGTACTGGGTAATAGATCAAGCCAATTAGTGCCGTGGCTTCTTTCTCCGCATATTGCTTACGCAGACCCGCAACTGTGGATTTTTCCGCAAGTTTCCGAGTTCAGGATCTGTGGTTAATTCCGGTTGCAGCACCTTCAGCGCAATCGTGCGCTCGAGTTCTCTGTCATAGGCCTTGTACACCCGGTCCATGCCGCCTTGCACGAGCTCGGCGTGGCCCTGTTACTGCTGATTGGGGGTGGAGAGCCGAGGAAGTGCCGAAGAGATCGAGTCTTAATGGAGGTTGAGCGCGCCGGAAAATGTGACGCGCGGCTTGCCGGCGGGCGCGGCTTCGATGCGTCCAATGCGGAAAAAATGCTCGCGGCGCCGCTTCAATTCTGATTCGATTTTTTTTACGTTCTTGGGTGGAACGACGAGGATCATCCCAATCCCCATGTTGAAAGTGCGCATCAGCTCGTCCGTTTCAATTTTCCCAAGCCGCGCGAGGTAACGAAAGATGGGCAGGACGGGCCACGAGCCCAGTTCAATGACGGCGTGAACATTGCGGGGCAGCACGCGCGGAAGATTGCCGGGAATGCCGCCGCCCGTGATGTGGGCCATGCCGGTCAACCAACCGCGAGCAACGACTCGCTTGAGCATGGGCCAGTAGCAACGATGAGGCTTCAGCAGTTCCGCCGCGATTTTGTTCCTGATTTCGGCGACATATGAATCCGGTTTCAGCCGGACCACGTCGAAGACAAGCTTGCGAGCGAGCGAATAACCATTGGTGTGCAAGCCGTTTGAGGGCAGCGCGATGAGCGCGTCGCCCGGCCGGACGCGGCGCGGGTCAGGTTGGTGGCCGCGCTCGACAACGCCGACAATGAAACCGGCGAGATCGTATTCGCCCGGAGCATACATGTCCGGCATCTCCGCCGTTTCACCGCCGATCAGCGCGCAGTTCGCCTGGCGTGCGGCGCGGCTCATGCCGTCGAGAATCTGCTCGACGACACTCGGATTGATATGACTCATGGCGAGATAGTCGAGGAAAAACAGCGGCGCGGCGCCTTGCGTGAGGATGTCGTTGACGCAATGATTGACGATGTCGGCGCCGACCGTCGAATGAACGCCCGCGGCTGAGGCAATTTTCAGCTTTGTGCCGACGCCGTCAGCGCTGGCGACGAGCACAGGGTCGCGCCACCGTTTTGGGTCGAGATGATAGAGTGAACCGAAGCCGCCGATGGGCGCGAGCACAGCGCGACTGAACGTGCGGCTGGCGAGATGGCGGATGCGCTGCTTGGCTTCTTCCGCGCGTGAAATGTCGACTCCGGCATCAGCGTAACGCATGGGAACCGCCCTGCTTCCTGTAGAAATCCGTTTCAACTTCAAAATGTATGGAACAAACGATGCCAGCGCATCTCGCCCGGATGGGCCAAAACACTCACATACGCGCCCAGCCGCTCGCCGATGTGCCCGGGCTCCCAAACCTCGTCGGGAGCATTGATGGACATGTAAATGAACAAAGGAGTGCCAATGATATTCCGGCGAGGAACGAAGCCCCAATAACGGCTGTCGTCCGAGTCATCGCGATTATCGCCCATCGCGAAATAGCAATCGGGCGGAACGATAAGTTTGCCATCCTTTACATACTTCGGCAGAACCGACGCCCATAGAGGCCTGATGCCCTCAAATAGATTGTCTCCCGTGGGCGGGAAATTCTCGACGGGGCTTGCGGCATCGGAAGGATCGCGGTGGGCGTACGGCTCGTCGAGGCGTTGGCCGTTCACATAAACGATTCCCTGGCGGATGCTGATTGCGTCGCCGGGAACGCCGATGACGCGCTTTATAAAATCTTCGCTTTGCGCCGCTTCCGGAGGGGCCTCAAAAACGATAATCTGCTGGCGTTTCGGGTTGCGCCACAGTGGAAAGTGATGCTCGGTGAAAGGAATGCCTATGTCATAGCCGAGCAGATTGACGATCAGATGATCGCCGATCAGGATTGTGTTCTCCATGGAGGCGCTGGGAATCACGCGCGCCTGGACGATCATCGACTCAATCACCAGAAAGGCGAGGATAACCCAGAACCAGGAGATCAACTCGCGACGGATTTTATCGCCGGTAGTTTGTGCAGGAGGCGCTGGCTTCAGCTTGCCTTTCGCATTTCTCGACTTCGCAGGGGCCACTATTGGGTCTCCACGCTTACAGCGGGCGGAACAGCCGGTGCCAGCGGACCTCGCTGGGATGAAAGAAGATCGTCAGATAAGTGCCCAGGCGCTCGCCAATGTGGCCAGGCTGCCAAACTCCATCCGGCGCGTTGATGGACATGAAAATGAACCAAGGCGTGGCGATGATATTCCTGCGAGGCACAAAACCCCAGTAGCGGCTGTCGTAAGAATCGCCGCGGTTGTCTCCCATGACAAAATAATCGTTCGGCGGGACGATGAGCTTGCCATTCACGACGTATTTGTGCAGATTCACCGCCCATTCGGGCGTAAGGCCCTGGAAAAACCCGTTGTCGGCGGGAGGGAAGTTCTCAACGGAACTTGCCATGGCGTCGGGATCGCGCAAGACATAAGGCTCGTTCAATCGCTTCCCGTTGACATACACGACCCCTTCTCGAATGTTAATCGCGTCACCGGGAACGCCTATCACGCGTTTGATCAGGTCTTCCGAGTGAGTGAGCGGTGATTCGAGCACAATAATCTGCTGGCGCTTTGGATTGCGCCACAGCGGGATGTGCAGCTCGGTGTAGGGAACGCAGAGCGCGTAGCCAAGCGGGCTGACGATCATGTGGTCGCCGATCAGGACGGTGTTTTCCATCGAGCCGCTGGGGATCAGCCGGCTTTGCGCTACCGCCCCTTCGACGACGAAGAGCGCGAGAAAAAGCCAGACCCAGGAGATAATTTCGCGCAGCAGGCGGTGGCGCATTATTTTGGCGCGCTCGATTTTTGCTTCGTCCAATTCAACAGCCACGATGCGCCTCCACTTCGAGTTGGACGGGCTCGGTCGGATACACGCCGGTATAGCACGCCGTGCAGAATGTTTCGCCGCCGGTGTCCTCGACGGCAGCGCGCAGACTTTCGAGCGAAAGATAGCCGAGGGAGTCGGCGCCAATGAATTCGCGAATTTGCTCGATGGATTTCTGCGCGCCGATCAGTTCCAGCTTCGTGGGCGTGTCGATGCCGTAGTGGCATGGCGAAACGGTCGGCGGGCAACTGATGCGCATGTGAACTTCCGCCACGCCGGCCTCGCGCATCATGCGCACGATTTTTTTGCTGGTGGTGCCGCGCACAATGGAATCGTCGACGAGCACCACGCGCCGGCCTTCGAGCAAGCGGCGAACGGGATTCAATTTCAGGCGCACGCCGAAGTCACGAATGGCCTGCGAAGGTTCGATGAACGTGCGGCCGATATAATGATTGCGGATCAGGCCCATGCGGAATGGGATCCCGGATTCACTGGCGTAGCCAATGGCCGCAGGAACGCCCGAATCGGGCACGGGGACGACCATGTCCGCGATTGCGGGATGCTCGCGCGCCAGCAAACGGCCCAGGCGTTCGCGCGTGGGATTCACGGGGCGGCCAAAAACCACGCTATCGGGCCGCGCGAAATAAACGTGTTCGAAGATGCAATACTGGTGCTGCTTTTCCGGCGCGAAATGAATGGATTCGACGCCGCTCTTCGAAATGCGCAGCATTTCGCCCGGCTCGACATCGCGTATGTATTCCGCGCCGATCAAATCGAAAGCGCAAGTCTCCGAGCCGACGACCCAGGCGTCGCCGAGACGTCCAAGGGCGAGCGGGCGGAAGCCGCGCGGATCGCGAATGGCGAAAATTTCGTCGCGCGTGAGAATCAGAAGTGAATAGGCGCCCTCGACCTGGCCGAGCGCGTCGGCGATGGCTCCCGCGAGGTTGCCGACTCTGCTGCGCGCGACGAGGTGCACGATGACTTCCGTGTCACTGGTGGTTTGAAAGATGGAGCCCTTGTGTTCGAGATTGCGGCGCAGTTCGAGAGCGTTGGTCAAGTTGCCATTGTGCGCGAGCGCGAGTTTTCCTTTGTTGCAATCGGAGACGAGAGGCTGAGCGTTCATTAGCGTGGTATCGCCCGCGGTGGAATAGCGCGTGTGGCCGATGGCTGCCGCGCCGGGCAAGCGGGCAATCACATCCGGCGTAAATAATTCCTGCACCAGGCCCATGCCCTTTTCAACACGCAGTTGCACGCCTTCGGTGGCAGCGATGCCGGCCGATTCCTGTCCGCGATGCTGCAGAGCGTAAAGGCCCAGATAGGTGAGCTTCGCCGCTTCTTCGTTGCCGAAAACGCCGAAGACGCCACACTCGTCGTGAAAATGGTCATCGTCGAGATGGAATGTGCGGTTCATTCGTTTCCCAGTGCTTGTTCGAGCGCGGCGGCCCAGATTTGACGAAGCGAATCCACGGCGGCGCAAATGCAAGGCTGGCCGTTCAATTGGATGCAGAATTCGCCGCGAGCGACTTTGCCTATTGGGTACGCTTCGACCTTACATTGTGCCGCAATCTGGAGCACGCGAGCAAGCGATGCGGGGCGCGCGGAGACAATGGCGCGCGCCCCAGTTTCGGCGAAGAGCGCAAATTCAGCCGAATGCTCAGTCGTCAGCGAAATTTCAGCGGAAAGAACATTGCTGTTTGCAAAACAAGATTCGGCGAGCGCGACGGCGAGTCCTCCGTCGCTTATGTCATGCGCGGATGCGATGGCGCGTTCAGCCGCGAGCGCGACCAGGCAATCGATGAGATTTTTTTCAGTGTCCAGATCAATCGCAGGCGGTGCGCCGGCGACAATGCCGTGAATTGTCTTTGCATATTCGGAGGATGAAAATTCGCGACGCGCGGATTCTGCATCAGGAGTCTCACTCGCGCGCGTTCCATTAAGAAGGACGATGATGTCGCCTTCGTGTTGGAAGCCCATGCCGAGCGCGCAATCCGCATCCTCGAGAATGCCAAGCACGCCGAGGACAGGCGTGGGATAAATCGCGCAGCCGAGCGTTTCGTTGTAGAAGCTTACATTGCCCCCCGTGATCGGTACGTCGAGCGCGCGGCAGGCTTCAGCGATTCCATCAATTGATTCGCTGAACTGAGCCATCACCTCAGGCTTTTCGGGATTGCCGAAGTTGAGGCAATTCGTTGCGGCGACCGGGCGCGCGCCAGTGCAAGCAACATTGCGCGCCGACTCGGCCACCGCGTGCATTGCGCCGATACGCGGCGCGAGCTGGCACCACCGGCCATTGCCATCGGTTGCAAGAGCGAGAGCGCGCTTCGTTTCCTTGATGCGCACAATCGCCGCATCGCCCGCTCCTGGGCCGACGCGCGTGTTTGTTCGCACCATGTGATCGTACTGTGTGAAGATCCACTGTTTCGAGGCAATCGCGGGCGAGGCGAGCAGTTTGCGGAAATTTTCGCCGAGGTCCGCACCGGCTGATGCAAATTCGACGCGCGGCGCGAAAGACTTCGGCGATTTTGTGGCGACCGCCGGCCGTTTATAGACAGGGCCTTCTTCTGCGATGGCGTGGGCGGGAATGTCAGCCACTACCGTTCCGTTTTCGAGGATGCGCAAGCGGCCGTCTTCGGTGACGCGTCCGATTTCGATGGCGTCGAGTCCCCATTTTCTGAAAACGCTGAAAACTTCCTGTTCGCGGCCCCGCTCGGCGACGAGAAGCATGCGCTCCTGCGATTCGCTGAGCATGATTTCGTACGGCGTCATGCCCGTCTCGCGCTGCGGGACGCGCGCCAGTTCGATTTCAATGCCCATGGAGCCGCGCGAAGCCATCTCGCACGAAGAGCTCGTCAAGCCCGCCGCGCCCATGTCCTGAATCGCCACGACTGCGCCGGTCTGCATGACTTCAAGACAGGCTTCGAGCAGCAATTTTTCCATGAAGGGATCGCCGACTTGCACGTTGGGGCGTTTCTGCTGCGATTCCTCGCTGAATTCAGCGGAGGCAAGCAGCGATGCGCCGTGAATGCCGTCGCGGCCCGTTTTTGCGCCGACATAAATGACGGGATTGCCTTCACCGCGCGCGCGCGCGAAAAAAAGTTCGTTGCGGCGTGCGACGCCGAGGGCGAGAGCGTTGACAAGCGGATTATTCGAATAGCAAGGCTCGAATTGCACTTCGCCGCCGACTGTGGGCACGCCAAAGCAGTTGCCGTAAAAAGCGATGCCGCCGACGACGCCGTCGAGGATGCGGCGATTGCGCGCGGCTTCCTGCTCGGAAACGCCGAAGCCTTTTGCGAGCGGCCCGAAACGGAGCGAATCGAGCACGGCAATGGGACGCGCGCCCATCGTGAAAATATCGCGCAAAATGCCGCCGACGCCCGTGGCCGCGCCTTGATATGGTTCGACGAAGCTCGGATGATTGTGAGATTCGATCTTGAAAACGGCGACAAGACCGTCACCGATGTCCACAACGCCCGCGTTTTCGCCCGGGCCCTGAACGACACGCGAGCCTGTCGTTGGCAGGCGTTTCAAGTGAACTTTGCTCGATTTATACGAGCAGTGCTCGCTCCACATCACGCTGAAAACGCCGAGTTCGGTAATGGTTGGGTCGCGCCCGAGAATTTTCCGGACGCGCGCGAATTCCTCGGCGGTCAGGCCGTGTTCGGCGGCGACTTCGGCGGTGATTTTTATTTCAGTTTCGATCATGAGGCGATTCTTGCCCCTGATTTGAACTCATGTGATTTTCCTGGCTTCGGATGAATAAACGAATTTGCTGAAGTGAATGTTTCACGCGGCTAGGCGGTAACCGCGGGTTGCGCCTGGGATTTGCCTGCACCGGAGTGGGCGAAAGATTCGACCATCGATCGGAAAACAACGAGGCCGTCGGCGGAGCCGAGGGGCGATTCGACGGCACGCTCGGGATGCGGCATCAGGCCCATCACATTGCGCTCACGATTGCAGATGCCGGCGATTGCGGCGAGCGAGCCATTCGGATTCGCAGAATCCTCGACGTGGCCTTCGGGCGTGGTGTAACGAAAGACGATCTGGCGATTGCGTTCGAGATCCGCGAGCATGGCCGCGTCGCAAAAATAATTTCCTTCCATGTGCGCGATGGGGACTTTCAAAACCTGGCCGGATCGCGCCGCGCAAGTGAACGGCGTGCCTGTATTCTCGACGCGAATATTCACGTGGCGGCAAATAAAACGCAAATCGCGATTGCGCAACATCGCACCGGGCAGCAAGCCCGCTTCGAGAAGAATTTGAAAGCCATTGCAAATGCCGAGGACGAGGCCGCCGCGGTGAGCGAATCGCTCGACCGCACGCATCACGGGCGAAAAACGCGCAATCGCGCCGGTGCGAAGGTAGTCGCCGAAAGCAAAGCCGCCGGGAAGAATAATGGCATCGCAGCCGGGAATTTGTTCGGAACGATGCCAGAGGAATTCGACGGACTCGCCAAGAACCGCGCCGACGGCGTGATATGCGTCATCGTCGCAATTCGAGCCGGGAAACACTACGACACCGAATTTCATCGCGTGGAATCTCCCCGTAAAGATTCTAACACATTAGCGAGGCTGCCCTGAGCGGCGAAATTCGAGGGAAAGGTGGAGCGGAATGGCGGCTAACGGCGGCGGGATTTCTTTGTTCTCGCGGAAGACTTGCGGCGCGGACGATTGGGAAGTTTTTTCGCGGGATCGTGATGCGGATGAGAGGTGTTAGACGCGGCGGATTTTCGTTCCGACGGTTTTGCGCGGCGGGCGGCCGCCCATCCAGGCTTGTTGACCTGGCGGCCTCGCGCAATGGCGAGAGCGTCCGCGGGAACATCCTCCGTGACAGTGGAACCGGCGGCGATATATGCGCCGTCGCCGACCGTGATGGGCGCAACGAGGGCAGAGTCGCTGCCAACGAAGACGCGCTCGCCGATGCGCGTGGGATTTTTTTTTGCGCCGTCGTAATTGCAGGTAATCGTCCCCGCGCCGATGTTAGTGTCACGGCCAACGGTCGCGTCGCCGAGATACGTAAGGTGCATGGCTTTCACGTCTTCGCCGAGGACGCTTTTCTTCACTTCAACGAAATTCCCGACGCGCGCGCCCGCACGCAATTCAGCGTCTTCGCGGAGGTGCGCGAACGGACCGACGACGGCGCGGGAAGCAAGGACACTCGAAGTGATGACGGAGTGCGGGCGAACGAGGACATTGTCCGCAAGCGTGGCGTTCGTAAGAATGCTGCCCGTTTGAATGGTGCAGCGCGAGCCGATTCGAGTGGAGCCGAGTAATTGCACAGCAGGCTCGATTACTGTGTCCTGCGCAATCTCAACGTCCGAGTCGATCAGGACCGTCTCCGGCAGGTAAATGGTGACGCCCGCGTCCATCAGCGCCGCCGCTTTGCGGACGCGGAAAGCGCGATCGATTTCCGCGAGCTCGGCGCGCGTGTTGCAGCCGAAGGTCTCCGTGGCGTCGGCGGCCTCAACGGCGAGAACGCGGTCGCCCTTTTGATTGAGCATCGCAATCGTGTCGGTCAGGTAAAGTTCGCGATGCGCATTGTCGGGGCGCAATTCGGCAAGGCATGGCCAAAGTTTGTCCAGCGAGAAACAATAAATGCTGGAATTGACCTCGCGAATTTCGCCCTCGACGACACTGGCCGATTTTTCTTCGACAATCGCGGAAACGCTGCCATCGGGCTTCCGCACAATGCGTCCGTAGCCGGCAGGATTGTCGAGTTGCGCCGTGAGAATTGTCGCGGCGGCGCGGCCGGAGCGATGTGCATCGAGCAGCGATTGCAATGTTTC
Organism: Candidatus Acidiferrales bacterium; assembly: GCA_035279805.1. Lineage (GTDB taxonomy): Bacteria > Acidobacteriota > Terriglobia > Acidiferrales > UBA7541 > DAHUXN01. Next base: position 18,690 of record DATEHB010000094.1, on the reverse strand, counting down.
CGTGCGAATCAGCGGTGCGTCGCCGGGAAGCACAATCGCGAGGCCAGCCTTTGGGTCAATTGCCGCCCGGGCGATCAGCATCGCGTGGCCGGTGCCGTTCTGCGGACGCTGCAGGACGGTGGAAGCGCCCAGCGGAGCGATGGCGTTGCGCACGTCTTCAGCCTGATGGCCAACCACGACAAGAATATTTTTCGCAAGCGGCTGGCAGGCGCGCACCACGTGCTCGACCAGCGGGCGTCCACCGGCGCGGTGCAGCACTTTGGCGACATCGGACTTCAAGCGCGTGCCTTTACCTGCGGCAAGAACGACGATGGTGAGATCGTTTGCAGCCATGAGCTTGTTATTGTCTCTTTACCGTCGGAGTTTGGCAATCAGACACGGCTGCGCGTTTGTCATCGCGGAACGGCTGTTAAAGGAGTAATTTCGGCGAGATACGGGAGGCGTCCCATGAAAACTTGTCCTAAGTGCGGGATGTCGCTGAGCGACGAGAGCCGATTCTGCAGCGCGTGCGGTGCAGATACGCTGGCTGGCACCACTGCGGGAACGCAAATGGCTCCAGCACCCGCGGCATTTATTCCGGCGGAGACTCCGACCAGCGGCAAAGCGCTCGCCAGTATGGTTCTTGGCTTATGTGTTTTTGTTGCCGGTTTTCTAACGGGATTGCCCGCTGTGATTCTTGGTCACATGGCGAAAACTGAAATCCGGAATAGCAACGGAAGGCTCCGAGGCGACGGTATGGCTCTCACGGGCCTAATTCTGGGATACCTGAGCCTTGCGTTGCTGCCGATAATGATTATCTTGATCATTGCAGCGATAGCGATCCCAAATTTATTACGATCAAGGATGGCCGCTAACGAGGCAAGCGCCGTGGGCTCGCTACGCGTGATTGTGACCGCCGACGTAACATATTCTACGCAATACGGCCACGGATTTGCGGCGAGTCTGCCGGCGCTTGGTCCTGCGGCTGACGGCACCGCGAACGCGAATGGAGCTGATTTGCTCGATGCCACGCTCGCAAGCGGGACTAAGTACGGGTACAGTTTTTCCTACGAAGCGGCGGGCAGCCAAACAGGCGGTGCGCTCGATACGTTCCGTGTCAACGCCGATCCAATCACGCCGGGTACCACTGGCGTGCGGCACTTTTACGTCGATCAGACTGGCGTGATTCGATATCAGGAAGATGGTCCGGCCAATGAACACAGCCCTCCCGTGCAATAAAATAATTCAAGCGAGCAATTCTTCGGCTTAGTCGGCGTGGACGGGAAACGCGTCTTCGATTGTGCGGTCGGCGGACTCTGGTGGGGCGGCGCCGATGGTTTCGATCCAATGGGAAGGCTCGGCCAGTAGTTTCGAGACGAGGCGCGTGTGCAGCGCGTGGCCGGCTTTGTGCGCGACGACGAGCGCCTGCAGCGGCAGGCCGATCAGCGCGAGGTCGCCGATCAGATCGAGGGCCTTGTGGCGGCTGAATTCGTTTGGGAAGCGCAAACTTCCTTCAAGGAGCCCGTCCGGCGTGAGCACAATCGCGTTTTCGAGGGAGCCGCCCCGGATCAGGCCCATCGCGCGCAGGCGGTCAATATCTTCGGTGAACGTAAAGGTGCGCGCGGAGGCAAGCTCGCGGGAGAACGTTTCGCGCGTAACGGTGATTTCCGTTTCCTGCTGGCCGATCATCGGATGTGGAAATTCGATGTAGCAGCGGACGCGAAATTCGCTGGCGGGATAAATTCCTATGCGGCGGTCGCCTTCGGAAATTTCGAGTGGCTTTACCACTTTCAGATAGCGGCGCTGGCGGCGAAGATGGCGGACGCCCGCGCGGTCGAGAAGGTCCATAAAAGGCTGCGCCGAGCCGTCGAGAATGGGCAGTTCGAGCGCGTCGATTTCCACGTAGACATTATCGATGCCACAGGAATAGAGCGCGGCGAGCAAATGCTCGGTCGTCGAAAGCAACACGCCGTTTTTCATCAAACTAGTGGCGTAGCTGACACGCGCAACGTTGCGTCCGTGCGCCTCGATTTCAAAATTGTCGAGGTCAACGCGCCGAAATACAATGCCAGTGTCTGGAGGTGCAGGAACAAGACGAATATGGGAGCGGACGGCAGTGTGAAGGCCAACGCCTTCGGTTTCAACGGTACGCTGGATTGAGAGCTGGTGGCTCACGTTATTATTGCTTAGCATCTTGAATGCCTAAGACACCCGACATTAGTCTAACGTTATCAGCTGTTTGCATTTGGATGCCATGGCTTCGATTAACGGAGTGTTGTAATTATACAACAGTATGGCCGAGCCAGCGTGGTGTACGGGGTACGCGTCGTGGTTACCTCGGGAAAGGATTTGCGGCAGGGGAGCCTCGAAGCGATCGGGTAGCGGGTCAGTTTGAATTTTTAACTCCTTGTGTCACGATCAAGAAAATTCAAATTGACCCACTGCCAGCGATCGGCTCAACTTGTGCGGTGTGCTGATGGCAGGTAGAATGGCGGTTCGGACGAAATCTGATGCAGACGCCGTTTCCCATCCTAACGAATCCTACTCTGATGCCGCTTGATCCTGCGGCGCACCCCCGGCCGCCATGGCTGCGGGTGAGATTCTTCGGCGGGCCAAATTATCAGGAATTGAAGCGGATCATGCGCACCCTCGATTTGCATACCGTGTGCGAGAGCGCGCGTTGCCCGAACATGGGCGAATGCTGGGACCATCGCACGGCCACGTTTCTGATTCTGGGGAACATTTGCACGCGCACTTGTGGATTCTGCGCGGTGCCGTCGGGAAAGCCGCTGGGCGCGCCGGATCAGGACGAGCCTGGCCGAGTTGCAGAGGCCGCTGCAAAAATGGGGCTGCGCTACGCGGTGGTGACTTCGGTGAATCGCGACGATCAGCCGGACGGCGGCGCCGGAATCTTCGCGCGAACGATCCGGCAAATTCGCGCGCGCGTGCCGGGCTGTAAAGTGGAGGTGCTGATTCCGGATTTTCGGGGAAATTGGGACGCGCTGGAAACGGTGATTGCAGCGCGACCGGAAGTGCTGAATCACAATATGGAAACCGTGCCGCGGCTTTACCGGCGAGTACGCAAAGGGGCAGTTTATGAGAGGTCACTGGAACTGTTGCGGCGCGCCAGGGAAATGTCGCGCGATTTTTCCAATTCGATGCCGACGAAAACCGGCATGATGCTCGGGCTAGGTGAAGAGCGCGACGAAGTGCTCGGCGCAATGCGCGATATCGTTACGCAGGGCGTGAATATTCTTACGCTCGGACAATATTTGCAGCCCACACGGGAGCATTTGCCTGTTGTGCGTTTTGTGCATCCTGACGAATTCGCGGAGTATAAGCGCCTGGGCGAAGAGATGGGATTCAACCACGTGGAAGCCGGACCGCTTGTGCGTTCCTCGTATCACGCCTTCGAACAAGAAGAAGCCGCGCGCTGCTAGGCCTACCGGCTTCCAATTTTCTTTCAGAGAATTTCGCCAGTAGCACGGAAACGCATCCAAACTCTGTCCGGGCCGATGGCCTACTCCATAATGCGGGGGTCGCGGGAACGGGGAATCCAGCGCACCAGCCATGCGGCGGTGACGTACATGACGAAGCATTCGAGCGCGAAGGGGAGAAAACCGAGATATCCCGGTGCGGGCATCTCGAAAATCTTGTAGTGCTGCAGAATCGGGAAAATGTAATGCCACTTCGCCGCTGCCCAGTAATTCCAGGATTCCCACAGCCAGCCGCAAACCCATCCGGAAACAAGCAGCGAATAAAAACGGCTCCAGCGCCCGTATGAAAAATCTCCGAGCAGGGACGGCAGGCCAAGCCGGTAATTGAGCGGGTCGAGCGCGAGATAAAATCCCAGCCACACGAGCGCGAAAAGATATGCAGCGATGTGTCTGGGCAGAAAAAGAGGCAGGCCAAGACATAGAATTCCTGCGCCCATCATGTTGCGGCAAAGGGCCGGGGAAATTTCCGCCGGCTCGCGGCGTTTAAACCAGCCGAAGGATTCGATCAGCTCGGCGGTCTCAAGAATCGCGGGCGTGATGGTCGCGAACGACCAGCAATAGCCGAGCAGTCCCCAGATGAGTTCCGTGGGCACGCCGGTGTAATCCCAATTTTGCAGCCGCAAATTGTACGCTTCAAAAATCAGCCACAGGGGAATCGAAAGCAGCGCCATCTGAAACAAATCACGCGGCGAATTGCGCAGGCGCGAACGGCCAGTCATGGCCAAAACGGCGGAGTCGACGATCAGAAGATAAGCGGTCCACGCGATAGGAGTGAAATACGTGGAGATCGGTTCGGCGCCGCGGAACATCAGCCATTCCGCGCCCGCCAGCGCCGCAATCGCAAGCCATCCCGCGCGCGAAAAAGTGTACTTGCGGCAGCGAAGAAACTCGAGGACGCAGATCGTGACCGTTGCCGCGGTAATGATGACGCCAAGTTTCACCATGCGGCCCGAAGTGTATCGCACTTGCGCGAACTTTATCGTGGGGCAATTCTTGTTCTTTGTTATTCTTTGGCCGCCTTTCGCAATGCACAAATGATGCCGGCCGGAAAACTCGAACGCGGCCTGGGGCTGAAGGAAGCCTCGGCGCTCAACATGATCGACATGGTGGGTATTGGGCCGTTCATTGTGATTCCGCTGGTGATCGCGGACATGGGCGGACCGCAGTGCCTGCTGGCGTGGGCCGTTGGCGCGATTGTGGCGCTCGTCGATGCGTGCGTGTGGGCGGAGTTGGGCGCGGCGATGCCGGAAGCGGGCGGCAGTTACGTGTATCTGCGCGAAGCGTACGGGCCGGCGAAGTGGGGGCGTTTGCTCTCGTTCCTGGTGATCTGGCAGACGATTTTTCAGGGACCGCTTGTGCTGGCGTCAGGCTCAATTGGCTTCGCGGAATATTTCACGTATCTGGTTCCACTCGGCAAATACGGTCAGAAGGCTGTGGCCGGTACGGTCGTAATCGCGCTCGCGATTTTGCTTTATCGCCGCATCGCGACCGTTGGCAAGATTTCCATGCTGCTTTGGATTGGCGTCTTTGGCACAATCGCGTGGCTGATTGCCGCCGGCGCCACGCATTTTCATCCGGAGCTTGCGTTCACCTATCCCGCGGGCGCGTGGAAATTGAACTGGCTGTTTTTTGCGGGGCTGGGCAGCGCGACGGTGCCTACGATTTATTCCTACTGGGGCTATTACAATGTGTGTTTTCTGGGCGGCGAGGTGAAGGAGCCGGAGCGCAACATCCCGCGCGCAATTTTCATCTCGATCATCGTTATTGCAATTCTTTACCTTGCGATGCAGACGTGCGTGCTCGGCGTGGTGCCGTGGCAGGAAGCGCAGCATTCGCAATTCATCGTGAGCATATTTTTTCAACGCATCTATGGAACACATCTGGCCAAATTTGCGACGTTGCTGATATTGTGGATTGCGTTCGCGTCGCTTTTTTCGGCCACGCTTGGCTACTCGCGCATTCCCTATGCCGCTGCGCAGGACGGGAATTTCTTTTCGGTTTTCGGCCGCGTGCATCCGACGAAGAAATTTCCGCATGTCTCGCTGCTGGCGCTGTGCTCGGTGGCGTTCGTATTCAGCCTGCTTTTCAAACTGGCGACAGTGATTGCGGCGATACTCGCCATGCGGATTTTGGTGCAGTTCGTCGGCCAGGCCATTGGCATAATCATGCTGCGGCGAAAATGGGCGCGCGAACGCTTCCCCTTCAAAATGTGGCTTTACCCGATTCCCGCCGGGCTGGCTATAATCCTATGGCTTGTGCTGTTCGTGGCGACAGGGTGGCGAATGCTCTTTGGAGGAGCCGCGATTTTGGCCGGAGTGATCGTTTTTCTGGTACGTTCGAAGGGATTGAAGGAATGGCCGTTCACGGAGGCGACTCGATGAAGATGCGGTGGGGCACAATGCTGGCTGCGGCGGCCGTGATTATCTCAGCTACGCCGATGGCGCGAGCGCAATCAGTTGCCGAGGTAGTGGACGCGATCGATCATGCGCGCGTCACTACGCGAGTTCTCTACGTCGATGCGCATCCCGACGATGAACGGGAAAGCGTGCTGACATATCTCTCAAAGGGACTCGGTGATGACGTGGCGCTTTGCTCGACCACGCGTGGCGAGGGCGGCCAAAACGCCATTGGTCCCGAACTGGGTCCCGCGCTTGAGATTTTGCGCACCGACGAGCTTTACCGCGCGACGCAAGGCTACGGCGCGAAGCTGTTCTTCACGCGCGCTCCTGATTTCGGCTATTCCAAGAGCGCTGATGAAACACTGAAAATATGGCACGGAGTGGCAAAGGAAGACCTGGTGCGGATTATCCGGACATTTCGTCCAGACATCGTTATCAATCAATGGGGCGGAGTGCACGGCGGGCACGGGCAGCATCAAGCTACCGGTATCGTGGTGCCACAAGCCGTGAAGGCTGCTGCCGATCCGTCTGCGTATTCCCAGCAGTTGAAGGAAGGGCTCAGGCCCTGGCGCGTTGGCCGCCTACTGCAATCGGCGCGCGGCTTCGGCAATAATGCCGCGAGCGATGCGAGTGACCAGGGTGGCATGATCACGCTTCCAGTGGGCGAAATTTCGCCGCTGTGGGGAGACAGCTATTCCGATCTAGGGCTGATAGGATTCGCGAACCATCGCTCGCAGGGTATAACCCGGATTCTGGACTCGTCATTTTTCAGCCGGCCCGTTGATCTGAGAGTGGTGGAGGGCGATAAGCTGACGCCTGAGGATTTAACGCAAACGTTATCTTCTCTGGGCCGTGGATCGAATTCGTTGCAAGCAGCGCTTGGTTCCGCGGATACGGCGCTGGCGACGGCGCACGAGGACGCGTTGCGCCTTGATTGGCCCGGGGCGGTGAAAAATCTGGCCGCTGCGGGAAATGAAATCGAGAAGGCCGAGAGTGAAGCTCGCTCTGCGGGCAGCCAGGATGTGCAATGGCGGCTGAATATCCAGCGAAAGAAGCTCGACGCCGCGCTGGCTGCAGCCGCCGCGCTGCATCTGAACGCGGAATCGGACCGGGACGCGCTGGTCGCAGGGGAAAATTTTTCCGTGCGCGTGAATTGGGAAGTAAGGCCGAACGTGGGTGTGCAATTAGACCAGCCGACGCTAGACACGCCGAAGGGATGGTCGGCCGCAACGGAAAAACCGGCAGAAAATCGCGGCGGCTCCTCGGCCGAAGGCGCTCGGGCGTTTGAAACTCCCCAGGCAGCTCAAGCCTCCTTCCACGTCGCGATTCCGGACGGAGCAACGCGGCGTGCTTCGCCAGAAGATGCGATTCTTCCGTGGCCGGCACCGCTCGTAGCAGTGCGCGTCACAGGCAGGGCAGATGGTTACACGTTCTCGGTCGAGAGGCCGGTGACGGCGACAGACTACACGTCCACCACTGTGGAGACCATGCCGCTCGAGCTTGTTCCCGCAGTCACACTCTCCGTGGATCCGGAACAGGTGATGCTTCCGGCGAACCGCAAAACGCAACCATTCCAATTGCTGACGCGCGTGCGCTATCACGGCTCGAAGGCCGCGCACGTCAGCGTGGGACTCGATGTGCCGGCGGGCTGGAGCGTCGAGCCAGTCGCACCGATTGATTTTTCGGGTTCCGCCGACCGGCTGGTGCGATTTGCCGTGACGCCGCCCGCGAATGCGCCACAAGCCGCGTACGAGTTGAAACCTTACGCGCGACTGGGCGATCAAAGTTTCCGAACGTCGTATGAGGCTTTGCCGTCATTGCCATCGCGGCACGTCAGCGAACCAGCGGTGGCGACGGCGCACGTCCTGGACCTGAGTTTTCCGCCGCATTTGCGCGTCGGCTACATTGCCGCGGGCATTGATCCCGTTCCTCAATCTCTTCAACAGCTCGGCATCGCCGTGGACATGCTGGACGAAGCCGCGCTCGAGTTTGGCGACTTGAGCCGCTACGACGCGATCGTTGTCGGAATTCGCGCTTACGAGTTGCGGCCCGACCTAATGAGCGCAAACCGGCGCTTGCTCGACTATGCCGAACGCGGCGGCACGCTCATCGTGCAATACGAACGCGATTTTGCCTGGAATAAGCTGCTGCCCGCGCCCTTTTCCGCGAAGATGGACCAGCCTGCCGAGCGAATTACGGACGAAAATTCGCCCGTGCGTTTCGTGGACCCGTCCAGCCCGCTGCTGAATTATCCGAATCGCATCACCCAGGATGATTTTCGCGGATGGAACCAGGAACGTGGGTTGTATTTCTGGGGACAGTGGGACTCGCGTTATAAGCCCGTGCTTGCGATGCACGATCCGGGCGAATCGGACGCGCTCGGCGGCCTGGTGTATGCGCGCGACGGGAGCGGGATTTACATTTACACCGGAATTGCCTTCTTCCGCCAGTTGCCAGCGGGAGTGCCGGGCGCGTATCGGCTGTTCGTCAATTTGCTGAGCGCATCGCAGGCGCCGGGCGTCGCTCATTAAAATCGCCGTTTACTAGGGGCGTTGAATTCGCAATATTTCCAGGTTGTACTTACAGGAAGGAGCACCGATGAAGAGACTTCAGGCTATGTGCGCAGCTATTCTTGCGATAACTTTTATCGCCGCGGCGGCCCAGCAGCAAAAACCAACCAAAAAGCAGAAGAATGCGCCGCTTCCGCACGTGGCTCAATCCATCTCTGACCAAATCGACCATGACATCGGCGAAATGCTGGGTGCGTGGCAGGTGGGCGACGTGGAGGCGATGCAGAAGTATTACGCCGACGATGCAACATGGGTTGCCGGAACTTACGATCCGCCGATCGCAGGGTGGCTGAATTACGTGCCAAAGTATGAGCAGAGCCGAAGAGGCGTTTCGAGCGTGCAGTTAATCCGCAAGAACACAACCATTTTCCACTACGGGGATACGGCCTGGGCGGCATATCAGTGGGAATTTCAAGGATTTGTGGAAGGCAAACCAATGACGGCGCGCGGGCAAACCACGCTCGTGTTCGTCAAAAACGGCGACCGCTGGCTGATCGTGCATAACCACACTTCGCAGATCTGCCCGGGGGCGTAGCGCCGCAAGAGACTGGGTAACACGTCTTCGAGCCGGTCTAAAAGCTCTTCAACGCCTGGGCGATCCAGATGCCGGCAGTAATGACCGCCAGGGTAATCCAGGCAATCATCACCACGCGAATCACCGGATTGATCTTCTCGATCCTGGCGACCAATTCGCGCTGCGCCCGCGCCATCGAGTCCCCGGCGGCGTCGATGAAGATCTGATCGTCTTCATGCGCTTCCAGAGTGCCGCGATAGATGATCAGACAGAACCATGCTCCCAGAGCGACGGCGAAGGAAATGAGGAAGATCAGGAGCATACCACTCGGTGTGTCCATAGCTGCCCTCCAACCCGAAAGGCCAGCAATCACCCGAATGCGTCGGCCCAACGGGCCCTGCTGAATTGGGAGAATTATAGCACCAACGGCGTCTTAGGGATAAGCCATTCGGATCTCGGGAGCGCAGCCTATTAAGTAGTTAGTAATGTCGTCATGGAAGCGTAGGCCTGCAAGCGATTCCGAGCGTCGCGTTGACAAAAGGCGCATGCGGGCGGCACAATGAATTATTCCGGTTCACTGCTCGCTGTGCCCGAATGGCGGAATTGGCAGACGCGCCAGGTTCAGGACCTGGTTCTCGCAAGGGAGTGGAGGTTCGAGTCCTCTTTCGGGCACCAAAACCTTATCGCAAACATCTCAGGCAGATAAATTCTTCACCATCGCAGGAGAGGTTGCCGCTGCGCCTTTGCGCGCGGGCATAGGCTTGCGCGAAGAGAACATCATCCGTACAAGTCTGCTTTCCCGCAATTTCACGCCACGGAAGGGCTGCAGAACGAGCCAGCGGAATGCATCCCTCGATAACGCCCTGTGCTGGCTGAATCGAATCCATCCGCGCCAGCCAAGCTTTCCAAGAAGCGCCAGCCTTAAGCGCGCCAAAGCAAATACCATGCGCGACAAAGATGCGGGGATGTCCTGCTCACGATGGTATTCATAGAATACATAGTTCATCGAGGCGCTCGACTGCACCTTGATGAAATTCTTGAGAACGCGGTTTCTGGGATTGGCGGCGACCTCGCAAAAAAGATACTGGAATGCTTTGGACTCAGCCTCGAGTGTCTCGATGCTCGAGAATCGGTTGATTAATTTCACGCCAATGGGATCCCAAAGGTAATCGTTCATCAGCAACGGCAGCCCAAGATGAAAGAGTTTCGTTACCAGCAAATGGACGCGAAGATGGCACTGATAGGCATCGCCCATGCATTCGTAGAGGCGCGTGGTGTCGCGCGTGATGCTGTGATGAAAGGCGTTGATGGCGGTATCGAGATCTTTCGTGAACTCACGAGTGTCATGGCCATTCAATTCCCGCTGTATCGCCGCCGCAATCTGCCGGATCTGCACGGACGACAGAGCCATTCCGACGCTATAAAGCGGATCAACCGTATCGCCCGCATCGCCGATGATGTACCAGCGATCGGGTGAATAATGCTGGCGGCATTCCCACATATAGGAGCTGTAGAAATTCGTGTCGACAACGGCGCCGCTGCGCACCAGCTCGACAATCACTTCGTGCTCACGTCCGACGAATTCGAGGAACTGCTCCATCGTGCGGACCTGCCCATGCGGGTAAACGTCCTTGCGATACGTGATTCCAATGCTGATCAGCGGCACGTTTTCGGGCGAGCGCATCGGAATGCACCAGATCCAATTGCCCTTTCCAAAGAAATGGTGAGTAGCGAAGTAGGGAACGAAAGCACGATTATCCTTCTTGAGGGCGCGGATGCGGCCCAGAATTTCAGGATTGAAATTCATCAGGCGGAACCAGAAAACGTCCTTCTGCGCCTCGACCTTCTCGTGGAGCTGCAACAATTTTGAGAGCACGCGGTTGCGTCCGGTCGCGTCAATCAGCCAGCGCGTTTGCAGCGCATGTTCCTGCTGCGCGCTATCGCGCAGGGTCACTGTGTGCGGGCCGCCGTCGTTGCCAAGATTTACGCCAGCCACGGCGCCATCGATCATTTGCACGCCGTTTTCCACGTTGCGACGGCGCACCTCCTGATCGAACGTGAAGCGATTGACCTGAAAAGAAAGCAGAGGCGGGACGGTGGGAGTTTCGTCAACGACGTAGGTGCGGTCCTCGGGATTATCGATCTCGGGCTTGTAATAATAAGTGAGGCCGTACTTAGGAAAGTGATTCTCAATCAGGTAAGAACCGAGTCCGAGCTCGAGAAGGAAGTCGATCGTGATCTCGACGAAGGATTCGCCGACAATCGGCCGATTTTTATGCGGGCCCTCGATCACCGCGACCTTCAGGGCAGGGAAGCGCATCCGCAGGTAGGCCGCCGCGAGCTGGCCGGTCGCTCCTCCTCCCATCACCAAGACGTCGCTTGTCATGTACGTCCCGCTTTCAACGACTTCGCTGATGCGCGGATTCCCCACGCGGACCGAGAATCCCACTCGTGTAAGACGGAGATTCGCAGTTCCATTTCATGGTTGTTCCGCAACATAACATCTGCCCGCCTTGGCACGCAATGTTGCTAGCTCACTTTTTTTGTGCACGTCTCAAAAGGAGAGGAAATTGGCGATTTTTCGCGGCTGATTTTCTACCGAACGCCCACTAGTCCGTTAGTACCAGATACTCTTTCTCTACACAGTTTGAGCCAAACCGTAGGCTATGCGGTGGTTTCGTGTTTATCGTAGATAGGGAAACTATGGACCAGCCCGACAAAACGGCTACTAAATTTCCGCCTGCACGCCGCAGCAACGGTTCGCACGAGCCATTTAAGACGGTATTCGTCAGCGACACGCCGGATACCGCCGCCATCGCCGCCGAACCGGCGACGTTGCGTGCGACTCCGAATCTCACCACGGCTAATCTCTCCGCGCTTTCGCAGCGCTATGACCTGCTCGGTGAAGCGGGGCACGGCAATATGGGCAACGTTTACAAGGCGCGCGACCGCGAAACGGGCGAGACGGTAGCGTTGAAACTGATCAAGCCGGAAATCGCGTCAGACCAGGGAATGATGGAGCGTTTCAAGAACGAGCTGCTCTTCGCGCGGAAAATAACGCACAAGAATGTTTGCCGCGTGTACGACTTTAACCGGATTGGCGGAATCGCCTACACGTCGATGGAATACGTCGAAGGCGAAAGCCTGCGTTCGGTGCTGAATCGTTTCGGCGGCCTGCCTTTGCGGAAGGGAATCGACCTTGCATTGCAAATCTGTTCCGGATTGAAGGAAGCGCATGCGCAAGGGATCGTTCATCGCGATCTGAAGCCCGAAAACGTAATGATCGATGCGCAGGGCAATCTGAAAATCATGGACTTTGGCATCGCGCGTTCGATGGAGGCGGCGACGCACCTCACCGGCGCGATGGTCGGCACGCCCGCGTACATGGCGCCGGAGCAAGTGGCCGGAAAGCCGGTCGATTACCGCACGGATATTTATTCACTGGGGCTGATGCTGTACGAAATGTTTACCGGGTCGCAAACATTCCACGCCGATACGCCGGTGGCGGTCGCGTTGAAGCAGATGCGCGAGGAGCCCGTCGCGCCGCATGAGATTGACCCGGCGATTCCGGTATACATCGAACGCGCGATTTTGAAATGCCTTCAGAAGGATCCAGCCCGACGATATCAGTCCGTGGTGGAACTTGAAACGGCTCTGCGCTCGCAAACCGGCACGGGATTTCGAACCCCAACAGTAGTTCCTGTAGCGTCCTCGCATTCGCCGGCGGCGCGTTCAACCGACGCGGCGACGGCGACCCCCGTTGCGGCGACGCCAGTACCTGCTCAACGGAAATCGAAACGCACGTCTCCGATTTTGTGGTTGTTGTTAGGAGGGTTTGCGGTCTTCGTAATGCTCGCGGGATTGGGCGCTCTGAGCAAGATGAAATCAGCGAATTCGATTGCGCCGCCCGGACTGCCGAATCGACTTTCAGTGCCCGCTCCGCCCGCCGCCGCGTTCCAGCCGCCGGTAAACACGGCGGCCGTAGCGCCTCACCGCGCAAAAGAGTCCGCGCCGGCAAGCACGCAACCATCCGTGCCGGTCGTTTTTCCGCACGTGGAATTTGGCAAGAAAGCATCGCGACGGAATCGTCCTGGCGCGAGCGCGCCCGCGTATCTGTGGGTGGGCCGGTTTGAACGCGAAGAACGTGCGCAGGAGACGGCAAAGCGAATCGAAGACGACGGTTTGCCGGCGATTGTGATACCGCGAAGAAATCAACAAACTGGCCAGCAGTTTTTCGTTGTGTTCACGGGCCCATTTGCTCCCACGCGAGCGCAAGACGTGTTGCAGCGGCTCCAAGGCGAGGGCTTCGCCAATGTTCGCGAGGTCAAGCCGCCGGGACAGGGCCAGAAACAGAAATGAAAACAACGTTAGCAAGCAGCGCTCGCCGAGGACGGCAAAAAGCTTAAGTATGGCTTCCCACGCGACAATGGAAATGGAATTCGGGGCGCGCAGCGACACAGGCCGCGTCCGCGAAAATAACGAGGACAGCTTCCGGATGGCGCCGGAGCTGAATTTATTCGTCCTGTGCGATGGAATGGGCGGACAAGCTTCCGGCGAAGTTGCGAGCCGGCTTGCGGCCGAGACGATCATAGAACATTGCCATGAAGCGGAGACGAATCCCTCGTTGCCGCTGGTTGGCGAGCAAATGGACGGAGCCTCCGGGGCGGCCAATCGTCTTGCCAGCGCCGTGCGGCTCGCGAATCGCGCCGTCCACCATGCGGCCCAACAGAACGAAACGCAGACAGGAATGGGCGCCACGGTAGTGGCCGTGCAGTTCATGGACGAACGCATGACCATCGCGCACGTTGGAGACAGCCGCGCGTACCGCCTGCGCAATGGCGAGCTCGAGCCGCTAACGCGGGACCATTCGTTCATCGCAGAGCAGGTACGCCAGGGTTTGATGACCGCGGAAGAAGCGTCGCAGAGCAAGCTGCAAAGCGTGCTGCTTCGCGCTCTCGGTATCGATCCGGATGTGGAAGTCGAAGTTAGCGAAGAGTTGCTGATGGAGGGCGACACGGTCTTGCTCTGCTCTGACGGGCTGACGCATGAGCTCTCTGACGCACAGATCGCGGCAGTTTTGTGCGATGCGGACGAGGCGCACGAAGTAGCGCCGGAAGCCGCCAGCCGTCTAGTCGACTTGGCCAATCAGGCGGGCGGCGGCGACAACATCACGGTGATTGTTTTGCGGCACGCGCCAAAGTTTGCAGGTCCAATGGCAAAAATCGGGCGGTGGTTCAAGGGCTCCTGAGATTCATTCTCTGAGGGAGGGAGTGAAATGTCGAAACTGGTTCTGAAATTCGAAAATTCGATTCTCACGGAAGTGGCCGTGGGCGCGAAAGAAGTCAGTATTGGCCGCTCGCCGGACAATGGTCTGGTCATCGACAATCCAGCCGTCTCGCACTATCACGCGCGCGTTTTCAACGAAGAGGGACGCCTGATGCTCGAGGATTTTGGCAGCATGAATGGCACGTTCGTGAACGGTCAGCGCGTGAAAATGGTTTCGCTCAAGCCGGGTGATTCCGTGGTGATCGGCAAGCATTCGATACTGATCTCCGATTCGCGCGAAGTGACGAATCCATTTCCGACGAACAGCGGCGCAAAACCCGCCCCTAAAATCAATGAAACCGTCATGCTCGACACAAAAGAACGCCGCGAGTTCCTCCAGAAAGTGGCGGGCGCGGGAGAAAGCGCGCAAGTCGCTCCCTCGCGCGTGAAAGTCGCAACCCTCGTTGTACGCAAGGGCAGGACCGACCAGCGCGAATATATTCTGAGCAATAAATTGACCGTGATTGGTAAGTCGGCACTGGCCACCGTGAAACTTAAGGCCTGGTTCGCGCCGAAAGCCGCCGCGCAGATCAATCGCCGCGACGACAATTCATATTACGTCGGCGGCGCCGACAAAGTGCCAACCATAAACGGCCAGCCGGTGATCCATCCGACCAAGCTTTCGCCCGGCGACGTGATTGCGGTAGCAGGAATCGAGCTCGAATTCATTTACCGCGAATGAAATCGCAAAACGTTCCAATGTTGTCAGGTTGACGGATTCCCGCCCCAAGTCCAGTCGGGAGTCAATTCTCCGCATAAATTTCGCGGTACTTGTCCCTCAACGCGGCTGCGTCTGCAACGGATAGCCCATCCCCAGCGTCTGTACTTCTTACCTGAGATGCCAGTCTGATCTTAGCGTTCGTCTTTTCTGCGCGTACATTGATCCATACGCAAGTGCTCCAAGCGGTCTTTATGGTTTATGATGTGCGACTCTGAGCAAACGAATGGTTGACTGTCAGATCGCCCAATTTTCAATGTGAACGGAGAACAAAGTATGAAGCGCATGGCGCAGAGTGCTGCGGTGAACAGGTATGTCTTCGGGATGATCGTCGGCATCGTGACGGTGCTCTCCGGCGTGCTGGGCGTTAACGCGCTTGCACAAAACGAGCGTCGGCCCTCGGAACAGCGCACAGAGATCCATTCCGTGATGCGCAACGCCCCAGAAGGATCCATCGTGCGGCCGAATTACGATCTCGCCGCGCGTTTCGTGTCATCGCATGTGGGTACGCTCGTCTTCGACACCGACGTGAAACCGCACTGGTTCGAGCTTTCCGATCGCTTCTGGTACAGCTATGAGACTCCAGAAGGCACGCACTATTGGGTTGTCGATCCTGCGCGCCGGACAAAAGCTCCGCTTTTCGATAACGCAAAGATCGCCGCGCAGCTTTCGATGCTGACGAATTATCCCTATGACGCGCAGCATCTGCCAATCAAGGCGCTGCGCCTGGTCAAACAGGATACGGCGCTGCAGTTCGAAGTCGAAGTTCGCAAGGATTCTGTGATTCCGAACGAAACCAGAAAAACGCAAACTGACGACGAGGATGAAAACATCCAGGAAGATAAGGAGCAGCAGCAGGGACAACAGCGCATAGGCCAGCACAGGAACGACCAACGAAACGATCAGCAGGGCGGGGAGAATGCCGAAGGTGGCGAAGCCAAGCCACCGGTCCGTACAATCTATTTCGAGATGGACCTGGCTACCGGGAAAGTGACGCGGCTCGACGGCATCGACGCGCCGTTGAAAAAGCCCATGTGGGCAGCCGTTTCGCCGGATGGCAAAACGATTGTATTTGCCCGCGGCTACAATCTTTACATGATGGACGCTGAAAATTACGCGAAAGCTCAGAAAAAGCCCGGTGACAAGAGCAACATCGAAACGCAGCTCACCACCGACGGCGTTGAAAAGTACAGCTACTCCCGCGTTCTCGTAGACGAAGAAAAAGAGCAGCTCAAGAAATTCCAGAAAGGCGATACGAATCAGATTGGCCCACGAACGATTCCCATTTCGATTTACTGGTCGAAGGATTCGAAGAAATTCGCGCTGGTGCGCGCGGATGAAAGAAAAGTCGGCGACCTGTGGGTGATCCACACGCTGGCGAACCCGCGCCCCACACTTGAGACCTACAGCTATGCGATGGCGGGCGATGCCAATGCGCCGCAATTCGAATTGCAGATTTTCGATGTCGCCACGAAACAGCACAAATTGATTCAAACGGCGGCGTTCAAGGATCAGACGCTCACGATTTCCGCCGACCGGATTCTTGCGCGAGACCGGGAACACGAATTACAGCAGACGGAAGGGCAAAGGCGAGATCTGGGCGGCTTCGGCGCGCCGATGACGGGGCAGTGGCTGGCCGATACGTCAGACAAGCTTTATTTTGTGCGGTCGAGCCGCGATCTTCATCGCATCGATGTTTGTGTGGCGGACACCGGCACTGGCGCCGTGAAAACGCTAATCGAGGAACGCTCCAACGTGTATATGGACGAAAAGCCGTTGCGCCAGGTCGACAACGGCAAGGAACTTATCTGGTGGTCCGAGCGAGACGGCTGGGGCCACTATTATCTTTACGACGGTGACGGCCATTTGAAAGACCAGATTACTTCGGGCGAATACATGGCCGACCAGATTCTGTCGGTCGATTCGAAGGCACGCGCCCTGTACTTCACCGCGACGGGCCACGAGTCCAACGAAGATCCGTATTACGTGCACCTTTACCGCGTGAATCTGGATGGCTCAGGATTGAAGCTCCTCGATGCGGGCAATTTTGATAACGCGATCAGCGCATCTGATTCCGGCAAGTATTTCATCGACGATTTCTCGCGCGTCGACACCGCGCCCAAGTCAATCCTCCTCGACGATCAAGGCGCCACGCTCGAGACGCTTGAAACGACCGACGTCAAGCGGCTGCTCGACGCGGGTTTCAAATATCCCGAAACCTTTCACGTGAAGGCTGCTGACGGCGTGACGGATCTCTACGGTGTGATGTACAAACCATTCGATTTCGATTCGTCGCGCAAATATCCGATCATCGAATATGTCTACCCGGGTCCGCAGACGGAAAGCGTGACGAAATCGTTTTCACCGAAGAATCAGAGTTTCGCGCTCGCGCAGCTCGGCTTCATCGTCATCGAAGTGGGAAATTGTGGCGGCAGCCCGCAGCGCAATAAATGGTACGACACCTACGGCTACGGCAATCTGCGCGACTATGGCCTGGCGGACAAAAAAGCAGCGGCGGAACAGTTGGCCTCCGTCCATCCTTACATTGACATCAACCGTGTCGGCATTTGGGGCCACTCGGGCGGTGGATTCATGACTGCCGCGGCAATGCTCCAATATCCTGATTTTTTTAAGGTCGGATGGTCGGAGTCAGGCAATCACGAAAACAACGTCTATAACAAGTACTGGAGCGAAAAATATCACGGTGTGAAGGAAGTCGAACAGAAAGACGGAACTGTAAAATTCTTATACAACATCGACAAAAATTCGGAACTGGCGAAGAATCTGAAAGGCCACTTGATGCTCACGACCGGCGACATGGACAACAACGTCCACATGGCCAACACCATGCGCCTCGCCAACGCGCTGATCAAAGCCGACAAGCGTTTCGACATGTTCGTGCTTCCGGGCATGCGCCACAGCTACGCGCCCGACGCCGAATATGTCTTCTGGATGCGCGCCAATTATTTCTGCCGCTGGCTCCTCGGCTCGTCGGAAACGGGACCCGACGTAATCGAGCTCCAGCGCGAAAAGCAAGCCACCGAAAGCCACAAATTCGATCAATAGCGGCAACAGTGTTATCCGGGGACGTTTTCACCACTGTCACTCGCAAATATTTCAAAGCCCGATAGTAGTTCTAACTGCGCTCACGCTTCGAAGCATCTAATTCTTGTCGACCGTTTCAATAAACGATGGAAGCGCACGAGCATTTTCGGATTGTCGGGCAAGCGCTGTGGCGATGGTTCGTCACGCGCTGCTACGACGCTCTGCTCGTCGCGCTGATGTGGTTTGCGGGGCTGTGGTATCTGCATGTCCCATGGGCGCCCTTTTGGGCCGTGCTCGCAGGCATCCTGCAATTCATTCCGAATTTCGGCCTGGTTCTCGCGCTTATCGGCCCGGCCATAGCGGCGGCAATCAGTGGCGGCGGCACGCGTTTCTTCTATGTGCTGATCCTCTACGCAGTAATCGTCGTGATCGATGGCCTGATTATTCAACCGTGGCTTATGAAGGGAATTGCGCGAGTACCTTTTTGGATTTCGCTCTTCGGGCCCATTCTCCTCGGCCTCGTCTTCAGCTTCTGGGGAGTCCTGATTGCTCCACCGCTTTTGGCAGTCTTCTACGCGTACCGCGTCCACGCAAGCAAAAACACCCCGCGCGCGCCCTAACGCAGAGACCTGGCAGCACGTGA
>DATEHB010000093.1:0-2461 GCA_035279805.1 Candidatus Acidiferrales bacterium | reverse complement strand
CGCGCCAACTTCGCACCCCACAACCACGTTTGCGATCTCCGCATCGCCCGTCCCCACTCTACGAAACGCGCTGTAGTATGATCTTCTTCGTGCCATGACCGTTTCCTCCACCACTCCCCGCATAGCGTTCCAAGGAGAGCGTGGGGCTTTCAGCGAGGAAGCCGCCGTGCGCCTCCTCGGCGAAAACATCGAAGCGGTTCCGCGCCCTTCCTTCGAATCGCTCTTCTCGGCCATCGCCGACGGCGCCGCGGACTACGCACTCGCGCCCATCGAAAACACTCTCGCCGGCTCGGTCCACAAGTCATACGATCTGCTTCTCGAGAGCCACCTGCACATCGTCGCCGAAGTCATCCACCCCATCGGACTTCACCTGATCGGGACGCCGGACTCTACGCTCGACCGTCTCGCCTCCGTGCAATCGCATCCTGTCGCGCTCGCCCAGTGCGAACATCTCTTCCGCGCGCATCCGCAACTCCAGCGCGTGGCTTCGCTCGACACGGCCGGCAGCGTTCGCGAAGTCGTCGCCGCCAACGATCCCTCGCGCGCCGCCATCGCGGCCAAACGCGCCGCTGAAATCTACGGCGGCAAAATCCTGCTCGAACACATCGAGGACCACCGCGAAAACTACACGCGCTTCCTGCTTCTCGCGCCCTTGCCCCAACCGCTCACGCATGCCAATGAGCACAACGCTCGCGCCTATAAACTTTCCCTCGTGATCCAGCTCTCTCATCAACCCGGAGCGCTCCACCGCGCGCTCGCCATTTTCGCCCGCCGCGAAATTAACCTTCTTAAAATCGAGAGCCGACCCATTCCCGGCCGCCCCTGGCAATACTGTTTTTATCTCGATCTGCGGGCCGCTCTTCACGATCCCAAGACCGCCACCGCCCTCGACGAATTGCGCGCCTGCGCAGCCGAAGTTCGGATCCTCGGCTGCTTCCCCGCACACGAATCTGCGCACCTCGCATCGAAGGGCGGACTACCGCCGCCCCCGCAGACCGACTAGCCAGCAGGGTGATGCGCATTTTGACTGTGTCCCGCGAACCCCCTATAATCGCTTACCCTTTTTTGCGAAAAGAGAATTGTGTATCAACCAATTGAAAAGCGCGTCCGCGATTCATTGGCCGCCTTTATCCGCGCGAAATACGACATCGTCATCAACGTCGTCACGGAGCGCCCGCCGAAAATCGAAATGGGCGAGATTGCTTCGCCGGTATGCTTCGAACTAGCGAAACGCCTGAAGCGCGCGCCGCGACAAATCGCGCAGGAAATCGCGTCAACCATCGAAAAGATTGACGGTGTTGAGCGAATTGACACCGCGGGCGCCGGATATTTGAATGCTTACCTTGACCGCGGCATGTTTTTTCGCGACGCGTCTTTATCTGTGGGACGCGAAGCGGTTCGTTCATCGGCCAATTCGCCCAAAGCGATTGTCGAGCACACGAACATAAATCCCAACAAGGCAGCGCACATCGGCCACCTGCGCAACGCAGTCCTCGGCGATGCGTTTGTCCGTTTGCTGCGATACAACGGTCGCCGCGTCGAAGTTCAAAACTATATCGACAACACCGGAGTGCAGGTCGCCGACGTTGTTTTGGCATTTATTCATCTGGAAAAACAAACAGTATCCGGCGTCCGTGCACTCGCCGCTCAGCCGCAATTTGACTATCTATGTTGGGATTGGTACGCGCGCGTCACGCAATTTCTCGACGAGGATAAATCCCGCATGGAATTGCGTGGTGAAACCCTCAAGGCCATCGAACACGGCGCCGGCGACGCCGCGGAAATTGCCGAGATAGTCTCCACAGCCATTGTGCGTTGCCATCTGAAAACCATGAGCCGGCTGGAAATCGAGTACGACCTGCTGCCCCGCGAGAGCGAAATTCTCTACCTGAAATTCTGGGATGCCGCGTTTCAGAAACTCATCGAGCGCGGTGCAATCCACAAAGCCACAACGGGAAAAAACGCGGGTTGCTGGATCATGCGACTGCCGTCAGAAAGCAATTCGGATCAACCGGAGGATCCCAACGACGAGGCCGAGGCAAAGATAATCGTCCGCTCGAATGGCACCGTAACTTATGTTGGAAAAGACATCGCCTATCAGCTCTGGAAATTCGGCTTGCTCGGAAAGGATTTTTACTACGCGCCATTCCTTACGTATTCCGACGGAAGAACACTTTGGGTCACCTCCAGCGAAGACGAGCCGCTTGACGCTCCGGCATTCGGCCACGCGCAGGAAGTGTTCAACGTTATTGACTCGCGTCAAACGTATCCGCAACAAGTTGTCGTCGCCGGATTGCGAGCTCTGGGATTCAACTCCGAGGCGGATCGCTCCGTGCATTTTTCCTACGAGATGGTCGCGCTGACGCCGCGTTGTGCCGCCGAAATGGGCTATCAGCTTTCCGAAGAGGAAGCGAAGAAGCCGTATGTCGAAGTCAGCGGACGCAAAGGGCAAGGCGTCAAG
>DATEHB010000092.1:0-12970 GCA_035279805.1 Candidatus Acidiferrales bacterium | reverse complement strand
CAATCGGCGGAGGCAGCCACGCATGCGCATCATCGAGCCCGCGCGCGCGCAAATCTTTCGCTCCCGCGCGTTGCAGTTCCAGCAATCGCGTGTAACGTTCCTGCGGCGTTCCGGCTTTCGGATCCACCAGCAAGTACATTTCGCATGTCAACCGTGCCAGCGCAGCCATCACAATTTTGTGTTCGTCGTTTCCTGCGCCGGCTTCTTCGTCTTCGACCACCAGCTTGCTGACGAAAATCGGATCCGCCAAATCCGGCAACGCGTAGTCGAATCCTTGCGCGCGATGCATCGCCACCAGCGCGTCCAGATCCGCCTCGTTGTATTCCCGAATCTTCATGCGCCCGCGCCTTCCCTCTAGCTAAGGTCCCGTTCGCGTTTGCGCGAACTGACCTGCGGTCACTGTGTCGCTGAGATCTCAAAACACTCGATGCCGCAGCAGCGGATTCACGCGCGCCAGTTTTTCCGCGACGGTAAACGTATCGTCGCCGACCGTGACGCCAAAATGCGCGAGCGCGGCGGCGGCGCGCTCCGAGATGAGCGTGCGCGCAAGCGGATGCGGCAGCGCCTCAACTTCGGAGTCGTTTTCCAAGGCGATGTGGGCAACCTCATCGGCGGAAACCAATACGAGGACGGGCGCTGCTTCGTTCCTCGTTGCAAGCGGCCCTTCGGTGGCATCCGCAAAGGCCGCAATTCCCTGCCGTTGTGGCTCTTCCAGAAAGACAAAATGAGTCTCCACGCTGCGCGAAGCGTGGCGCCGCCAGGCACCTAGAGTGGTCAGATAATATCGCTTTCCAGTCATTTAAGTACCGCTATCTTCAATCACTTAGATGAATCGAAGCCTTTCGGTATCAATAAAAGCAATTTTATACTTGATATTATTAAGCTATAACTGATAAATATGAATTTATAGTAGCGTAATAATGGATATATCAAAGGCACTATGTCCCGATTGTAAGCAGCCACTGAAGCTTTCCAAAGCCGTATGTGCGTCCTGCGGACTGGCGATGGATGGCGATTTCGAGGTCTCGCCGCTGGGAAAACTCACGGTCGAGGACCAAGCCTTCGTGATTGCGTTTGTGCGGCATCACGGCTCCCTCAAAAAAATGGAGAGCCTGTTCGATATCAGTTACCCGACCGTGAAAAACCGCGTGAACACCATCGCCGCGGCGTTGGACAAGAATTTCGAGGCGCCGACGCCGAATGTTTACGTTCTGGAGCAACTCGCACGCGGCGAATTGAGCGTTGACGAGGCGCTCGAACGGCTCAGTTAAATTTTTTAACAAGACACGAATCGAACAGGAGATATCCATGTCCGCTGAAACAAAGAAAATACTCGAGATGCTTGTTGCAGGAAAAATTTCACCTCAGGACGCCGAGCGACTGCTCGATAAATTGTCGAGCGCAGCGCCGGCCGGGGAGCCGTCAGGAGCTCAAGCGGGCGGCGCGGCGGCTACTGGCGGCACAGCTCCGCAGAGACCGCGCTACGTCCACATTCACGTTGACCGGCCGGGACGCGACGACGTCCATGTGCGCGTGCCCATTTCAAGCATGCGCGGCGGAGCGCACTGGATGGCGTTTCTGCCGGTACGCGTCGCCGAAAAACTTTCGGAGTACGGGATCGACTTTGGCTCTTTGGATGCGATGAACGAAGAGCAATTTCGCCGGGCGATGGACCGCATAAACGTCGACATTCAGCAGCACAACGGTAAGCACGTGCGCATCTACGCCGAATAGTTTTTTTTCGCATTCAGCGCAGGACAAAGAGCGAGAAAGGATTCCATCATGAGACCGGGTGTTTTTGATTACGGCTTGGTCGCGCTGCTTGTGCTCAGGGAAACTGTCGAAGGGCGGTGGCTCTGGCCCAGCGCTCTTCGCGCGATTCGCACCGGCGTTACCGGCGCGCGAACAAGGATGTATCGAAACACGATCCTTTTCTTATGGATTGTTACGCTGTACGTTTTGGCGCTCTGGATTGTGCAGGGACGTCCGTGGAGCGCGCTCTGGCTTGGCTCTGCGGTCTCGTGGCGATTGAGCATCGGAATTTCGGCCGCCGCAATCGTTATTGCCTTCCTTATGCTGCAAGCACGAAGGGTTCAGAAAGCCCTTGCGCGCCCGAAAGCAGTGGCGCGTCTGCGCGAGCAACTTGCGTTTGCCGATCCGCTGGCGCCTAAGACCAGCGGCGAAAGACGCGGATTCTGGCTGCTATCAATTACCGCAGGAATCTGCGAGGAAATCCTCTTCCGCGGATTCTTGATTTGGTTCATCGCCGCGTGGACCGGCCTTGCCGCCGGCATAGTCCTCAGCTCAATTGTCTTTGGTTTCGCACATATTTACCTCGGCGCGGCCCACGTTCCCAAGACGGCAGTGGTTGGATTCGCGCTGGCCGTGATCGTTGTAGCTTCCGGCTCGCTATGGCCGGCGATGGTGATTCACACGGCCTTGGACCTGAACGGCGGAGAACTTGGATTTCGCGTTAGCCGAGCCGCCGCAACGGATTTGTCATCTGCGACGTCGGTTACGAGCTGAGATTGTAGTTGTGCGTCAGCACGGACGCGGCAATTTTCCCCGCATAAAATTCGTGATCCGGCTCGCACGTCATCGTCACCTTCGCGCCCTCCTCCACCACCAACTCAATGCGTTTCAGCGTGAGTCGCGCGAAGCGCCCAACAAGAATGTCGCCGAGGCACAATCGTTCCGCGCGCACCGGCGCGCCATCCGCCACAGTGAACACATGATGCGGAGTCACGTCAAGCGTGTCTTCGTTCGAGAATTGCAGCCGCACAAAAGTATCCGCCGGATGCACTTCATGCCGCACCACGGAGGTCCACGTATCACGCCCGCGTATCCGATCGCCCACGCGCAGCTTTTCAATTTCCATCGTGCCGCGATCGTGCGTCAGCACCATCATTCCCGCGCGCACGCACGAACCTGATCCGCCGCCCGAGCCTCCGCCTGTTCCGGAAGAAGTCGTCGCCGCGGTCATCGCGCCCGCCGAAAGCGGAATCCTTCCTTGCAACGCCTGCTGCTGCGCCGCAACAATTGTTTTCGCCAGCTGCGCGTTCGCCGGATTCCCTGCCCCGCCCTGCACCCATGCCAGACTCAGCGCAGTCTCATCCCAGTAAGGATAAAAATAATATGCGGTCGCTGCGGCGAGGCCCGTCACCGCAAGCGCTCCGTTCGTCACTGTTGTCGTAGTGCCATCCGCCCGATAAATGGTCAATCCTGTACAGCTCCACGTGATGCTCGACGTGGTGCTCGTGTACGTGAACGCACCCGACCACGTCGGCGGCACAGAGCCTCTCATCATCACGCCGGCTTTCGCCGGATCGACTTTGTTCGCCGTCAGCGCCTCTGCTGAAACGCGCGCGAAATCCGCGCCGTCCGTTACGCCGGAGTCCATCGACAGCTTCAGATTGTTTACCCCAGACACCACGCGCTTCATCGCCTCGTACAAATGCGTGTTGAACTTCTTCAGCGCCTCAATTTGCGTAATCGTCAGCATCTGCGCATCCGCCTCCGTCTGGCATCGGGTAACTAAAGAAAGTGATACATCGCTACGTCAGGGCACGGCTTTAGCCGTGCCGTTCGAGCCCCGGAAGTAAAGGGGTTTCAACCCCTGAGGTAGAGATGATCAGTTGTGCCCGCGGACCAGCGACCATGGCGTGGGCTTCGACCACGGCACGAATTTCGTCAGCGAGAACCACGAACCCACCGCGTTCGTCCCAACCTGATAGCCGACGCGCTCCGCATTCAAGTTCGTCATCAGCTCCAGATCCTGCGGCGCGGGTGAACTGAGCGCGAGCGCGCCGAGCAGCGTCTTCGTCGCGTCACCGGGCGAAAACGCATTCACATTCAACGTCCCCAATCCCTGCACATACGCCGTCAAATAACCAAACAAGTTTCTGCCGGTTGCGCCAGTGCGCGAAAGAAAGGCAGTCGTGTAATACGAATTGATCGCCGCGCCGTCGTCGGAAAATTGTCCCTCTGTAAGCTGATAGATTTTCCCGTTACCGGCGTTGTTGCCAAAAAACAATGCCGCCGTGCCATTCGAGCGTTCGACGAGCGCCGCGCAATTTGCCGTGATGAACCACGGAGCCCATTTCCGCGCCCGCGACGGTGAATACAGCATCATCAGCAGCGGATCCGCGAATCCCTCCGCATAATCGAGCGTGAGGATTTCATTCGGCGCCGTCGCCGCACCCATCGGCACGCCAACGTAAATGCGTTTATGCTGCGTATCGACGGTCACCCAAATCGTGCTGCCGTATTGCCAGTTAATTGCGTCCCAAGTCGGTTGAATCTCCTGCGAAATTTTTTGCGGCTGCCCTCCGTCGAAGTAATAAAGCCCCGAGCGTGACGCAATCACCACCCAGTCTTCTCCGATTCCCACGCCGTGCACCGAGGGCGTCCCCACGGAGTTCGACACTTCCTCCACATCCCAAAAAGCCGGCTCCGTCGAACCATTGTCTGCGGTAACGTAAAGGCTTCTCTCCTTCACAAAATACAAATTGCTTCGAATCACAAAAGCCGCGCGCACCGCTTGCCCGTTGTTCACCGCGACTTCCACCAGGCCTTGCACGCCGTCGTATGCTTCTGGATCGGAGTTGCGGGACGCGCGAATCACAGAGGGATTCTGCGCCGCATTCGTTTCGAATATCTCGATGTTGTCGACCAGAAACGATTCGCCATTCGGCGCGGGCGTTCCATCCGCGTAAACTTGCAGTATCAAATCGCCCGGCAGCGGAGCGCTCTGCGAGGGCATCAGCGCAGCGGAGAATTCCTGATACGAAGTCGAAGCGCTCAACGCCGCCACCGCCATGCCTGCGCCGAAAAATCCCTTCGACACGCTGAAGCAGTTGATACGAAAAGTTCCCTGCGTCAGATTTCCGCTGCGTTTCACGCGGGCGCGGACGGAATAATCCGTATGCGCTTGCAACAGCGGATTTCCGTTCGTATCGGTGAGCGCCGTCTGCTGAATCACGCCGCGCGAAATCGTCGAACCGTCCGCCGTGATTCTGTACGCGTCGCCCCACACCACATCGCTCGACTCGCGCGATCCTCCCGCGCTGAACGTCGCGCCAGGCTGCCATCCGAGCGGCCTTCCGTTTCCCGACGCATCCCATCCGCCGTCAAACGACAGATTCCGCCAATTCGGCATTTTTGCGCGCTCGCCCCACCAGAAAAGACGGTCCGCGTACGCAATCACTCCCAGCTGATCCGGCAACTCCACGTTCGCAAACAAGTCGTCCATGCTCACGCCTGCGAGCAGAATCGTGTCGTCAAAATCCACTTCCAGCGAGGTGGTCACGTTGTCATTGACGGTCATGGCTGCCGGCACTTGAAAAAAAGTCGCGCCGCCCGCGCCCGTGAATGCCACCAAACGCTGCACAACGTTCGACGGCCCTGTTGGAATATTCGTGACGTTCACTTTTTTCCCTCCCGCCGCGGTCCACTTCACAGGCGACGAAGGAATCGTCCAGTAGCCCTGGCGGGTCACGAAAATCACCGCGCATTGATGAACGCCTGGGGAAATATTTCCCGCGTCAGTTGCATCCGCGACGCCGGGTCCCTCCGCTGGTCCGCTCTGGCTCACGCGGTCGAAATGAATATCGTCATACTGCCGGGGCATGTCCGCGCCAAGCGTGGTATTTGAAAACGCCATGTACTCGCGCCCGAAATGCGTCGTCGACGCTAAAAACAATCCCGGCGAAATCACGCTCGCGACAATCGATAGTTGCCCCGGCGACGTTTCCTTGAACAAATTTCCCAGCGAATCGAGCGCCAGCAACCGTTGCACCAGGTTCGTCGTGATGTAAGTTTTCAGTCCATTCACCGACGGAGTTCCGCCGAGCGCGGGATACACTGGCGTCATTCCCGGCCGCGTGCGCACTCCGCCGGGGAAAAATTCCACGTCGCGCGCATCCGGCGACATTCCGGGGGACACATCCGACGCATCGAGCAGCGTCATCCACGAGCCGAATGTAGTCAGTTGTATCGGCGAAAAAGTCTCAACGGACATGTGTGCACACCTTCATATTCATGTGATTTAGGTCGTCTTTATTTACTTGTCGTTGTTTTCCAGTAGTCACAGGTTATCGTGATGCGGTTTACGTTTGTCATTCTGTTATGATTTTCTCGTGGGAACCTCGACGAACGCGGAAAAGCAACCCTGGCGTCCAAGCGCCGCGAACCGGCCATCACGCAATTCCCTTTTGCGCGCGCAACGGCGTCGCCGCAGGCGCAGCGCCGTAATTTTCCTCATTGTGCTGATTCCTTTTGTGGCTTACGAGTTCCGCCGCATGTGGCAGGACCCACAGCTGCAACCCGTGCATTTCGCGCTGGCGCTCACCCTGGCCGTGTTAATCCTTTTGGGTATTCTTCTGCCCGCGGGCCTGTTGCTGCGCCGGCCTTCGAAACGCGAAGACGATAAAAGCATTTTGCGATTGTGAGAGAATTTACTTCGGACGGTACATTGGGTTCGGCAAATCCAATTTCTTCTTCCCCCCCAGCAGGCTTGCCGTTCCCCCCAGAGGATTCACGAATTCCGAGGAAGAATTGGCTGCAACCGAGGTGCGCTTTGGAGTCATCGGCGCTTCAGCGCTATCCGTGGCCACTTCTTCGCTCTTGCCAGAGGCGGCGGTCCCGGCCATCACGGGGGCCGTCGAACGCTCTTCCTCTGACGGTTCTCCGGAAGAAATCATGTCTTCCCAACCCGGAGGAATCGGACGCCCAACGTAATCGGTGGGAATCTCACGCTGTTTCGCGATTTTCTCGAGCGCGCTGGCAATGCGGCTCACGTCGCGCGCGAGCTGTTCGGTTTCCTTCGTCCGTTTCAGCACGATGAATCGCTGGCGCGATCCGCTTCCCGCCATCCAAATCAAAACGATGATCGCCGCGATCACGGCCGCGCTGATCGCCACCGGATGCGCCCAATAGGCGCTAACGAAATAATCCAACATTCCACCGCTCCCCTGGGAGGCTGCTGTCGGCACCAGTATACCGCTCACCAGCCGCCACGCCAAAAGGGAACGCTCACGCCCGTGCGCAAAGAGAGCTTGCCACTATTGCAGCCGCGGGAAAATGCCGTAAAACGTGATCGTGTCCCCGGAAATCGCCGCGGGATACGCCCCCGGTGCAAGTTCGCTGAACGCGCCCGCGCTGCTCGCCTGCTGAAACACTTTCACCTTGTTCGTATTCATAGACGCACCCGGAGAGAAAACGTAATCGTATCCCGCGAGGCCATCCATCCACCCTGTCCCCTGAATTGGCGGCTTCGTCGTCGGCACCCCGAACGCTTCGATGCTGCTCAGGTCGAGCGTGTCGCCGCCCGTCGCGTAATTTCCCGACGCTGCAATCGTGCCCGCCACGTGAATGCGCCTGCCGTCGTCCCACGAGTCCACCACTGTAAATGCGAGTGCCATGAATTGTCCTCCTGAGGTTTTCAATCGCAAATTTGTCTTTCGTACGATCAGGTATTTCTGGAAAGTGGAAAATGCGCTAAAATGGCTTCACAATTCCAGCCGCTAAACCGCCTGCGGGTATCCCGCAAGGAGGCCTCAAATGAGAGCTTACGTTCTGGTGACGGCAGGTCCCGGCAAAGCCCGTGATATTGCAAAGAAAATCTCCACCTTGCCCGGCGTCAAAATGGCCAATGCGTGCTGGGGCGACCCCGATGTCTACGTCGTCGTCGAAGTCGCCAACTCCGAAGACCTGAATTCCCTGGTCATCAGCAAAATCCAGGCAATCGACGGCGTCGGCCGCACAAGTACGCACATCGCCCTCGACTGAAATTCAGCCTGAATGACTTCGCCTTTTCAGGCGCGCATAAACCGCAACATGTCCATCTTTGCCTTTGATGCAACCCCTCTTCGCACCCTCTCATCGCATGTGCCGTGGGTGTGGCGCGCCTGACAGGCGCTTAAAACCTTCTGCTTCCATGTTATGATTCAAGGCTTTGCATGACGTTCATTTTTGTTCTGCATTCCTAGGGGGGGAATTTGCGTCGTGTTCTAACCGTGCTCGCGCTTTTCGCGGCGCTTCTATGGATTCTTAGCGGGACTTCCGCGCCAGCCTACCCGCAACACATTGCCGTTCCAGGGAATGGCGGTCCAGCTCAGCCCACTGTGATTGTCTCCGGCGAACGGTATGCGAACGTCCGCGGCCTGGCTGTTGACGCGGCTGGAAATCTTTACATTTCGCTCATAGCGAACCCCGCGCCGCCGCATTGCGTCTCGCGGCCAACCAGCGGCCTGTCCAGTAATTTACCCGGCAGATCTGCCGGCTCTCCGAATGCCGGGATCGCCGTCACCATTTTCTCGAATTGCGCGTCGACTCCGGAAGAAAACCCATCGGGAATCGCCGCCACTGCCGAAGGGCGCGTCTTCCTCGCCAACCGTTTGCAAAATCGCATTCGCCTGCTCGACATGACGTCCGGAAAGGTTGCTGTCGTGCCTGCCTCTGCGGCCAAGAACATCTCGCACTCGAGCACGAGCAATCTCGACCTCTTCGAGCCGGCCGGCCTGGCTGTCGATGACGCGCAGAATCTCTTCGTCGCGGATCGCGGCAATCACCGTGTCCTCATGCTCGCGCCCGGCTCCGCCGATTTCACTTTCACGGCCCACGTTCTTGACGCCGCCGCAATTGCCGCCGACGCTGTCCGCGGAAAACTGTACGTAGCATCGCCGGCTTCGAATCGCATCTTCATTGTCGATCTAGCCTCCGGCAACACAAGGCCCTTCGCCGGCTCGGGCGCCACGTCCGATCCAGCGAAAGAACAATTTTCAACGCCAATTCCTGCCGCCAGTACAGCCATTGCCGCGCCCGAAGGCGTCGCAGTGGACGGCGAAGGGAACGTTTTCATCGCGGACACCGGCGCGAACGCGCTACTGCGCGTCGACGCAAAATCGTCACTCGTTTCGCGGGTCGCGCTTGAAACGGAACTGAATTCCCCCGCCGCGCTTGCCATTGACCGCCGCGGAAACCTGTTCGTCGCCGATCGCGGCAACCATCGCGTCGTCGAATTCCCCGGAATCGGCGCTCCCGCGCCAACAGCGGCCGTCACGATTTCTCCATCGCAATTTGATTTTGGCGCAGAGCCTACGGGCGGTTCCACGCCGGCTCAACTCTTCACGCTGACAAATAATTCCTCCGGCGCACTTTCCCTTTCGACCACGGATTTCACTTTCGCCGGCGCGAATGCCGGCGATTTCACGCAAACGAACAATTGCGTTCCCCAGGTAGCTTCCGGAGCGTCCTGCCAGATCAACGTCATGTTTGCGCCTCAGAGCACCGGCTCGCGCCAGGCTGTTCTTCAGGTGACCGATGCCGATCCTTCCAGCCCGCAGACGGCCCAAGTCTCTGGTACCGGCGACAATTTCCAGATCACCGTCGCGTCTGGTTCGACAACGCAAAATGTCATTCCCGGTAAATCCGCGACTTTCAATCTTCAAATCATGCCAGACGCGACGTTCAGCGGCACTGTGACGCCGGTTTGCCCATTGCAATTGCCTCAGAATACGCTCACGTGCACGATCAAGCCCGCAACGGTCGCCGTCACCGCCGGACAGCCAGCGCCCTTCACTGTGACGATCGGCACCGGAGGCCCCAATGCCAAGGCCTTCGTTGCGCCTCGACCGCGGGCTTTTCCACACATTCCAATCGGAACGTCGTCCCTCGTGATTCTGAGCGTCGTTGTACTGATTTTCACTCTGTGGATGTTGCGGCTTGATGATCATGCGCCTTCGGGATTTTCGAACGCGCGCCGCCGCGCCCGTCTTGCTTTTTCGGCCTTCTCGCTCTGCGCAGCGCTCGCCGTTGCGGGTTGCAATCACTACGGATCCACCGGCAATCCCAACGAAACGCCGCCGGGAATTTATTCGATCGATATCTCCGCCACCGCGCAGAACGCCTCGCGCGCCATCACGCTCACTGTCAACGTCGACTAGACGTTCGCCGGCTTCGGCTGCTGAGGACCGCTGCGTGCACTTCTACAAGTAAACCGTGCTTCGGCGGTATCCGTATGGCTTACGCCTTCGCCCTTTGAACTGCTCCGGCCGCACATATCGCTCGATCAATTTGTCGATCGCGGCCTGCGCGGCAAGCAACATATCTTCCGCAAGCGCTCGCGCTCCGCGGGAACGCGCCGCCATTGCCGCGACGGAATACGCGAGCGGGTCCACAGCCGACCGGATCTGCACCGGATCGGTTCCCAGCACCAGCGCGGGCAGTTGCTTTTCGTAACGAATTCGAACCGTGATCTCTTGCGTCGCTCCCACGAGCTGGATCGTGTCCTCGCGCCACTCCCACATTCGCAAATAATTGCCTGGCTGAAAATTGGGCAGTCCGCCCGTGATTTTTTCCATCGGAACGAAAATATCGCCGGACCCGCTCGCCTGTTCCCACAGTTGATGCGGCACAAGCAAGTCCGTCGGGAGCTGCGGCGTGCTCACATCGCTGATTTCCGTGCCGGTCACTCCGTTCGTCAGCTGCAAATCTACGTCCTGCCGGCCAACAAGCACCGACACGCCCGATTCCGCGAGCTGCCGCTGCACTCCGCGGTAGGCGGAATTCAAAAACGGCATGAGCACTGCATCCGAGAAAACAGCGCCCGCCGCATCGTTCATCAGCGAACGCGAAAGATTCAACGCGTCTTCCGCTTGATCATAAGCCGTCGTGGAAACTACGGGCATGGATGTGCCTCCGAAAACAAAGAAATTTGTTTGTGACCTCTACGCGCGAAAAACAGGGTCAGCCTGTGCGATTTTCGCTACTGGTTTGCCGCTCCGCTCGACGTCGCAAATGCGCTCGTTCCGTCAAACACGAAGCTTTGCGCGTTGCACTTCCCCGCCGTCGTCCCAACGCTCATCCCGCCGTGGACGCTGCCCGGCCAGTTGAACGTAAACGGCCCTCCAGAGGCAGGCTGGCACACAATGAAGTACAGCCACTGCCCCGCTTGCGCGTTGACCAGATTCGTCGTGCTCACGTTCGCATTCAGCGTTACCTCGAATGTGTTTCCCAGGCCGGCGTCAAATGCCATCGTCCCGCCCGCTTCCGTTACGGCGACGAATCCCGCTGTCATCCCAAAATTATCGATCACTCCGGCGGAACTCTGGCCGCCAAACGGCGCCAGCTTCAGCGTGGTCTCGCCCAGATGCGCGTTGAAATTCCAACTCAGTGCCGACGCGCTCGCGTTCTCCGTCCACACAGTCGATCCGCCATTGCGATAGGTCACGCCGCTCGCGCCGGAAACCGAATCGACGATCGGCGCAAAAAACGTCGGCGTGGCAAGCGGCGGAACCACAAGCTGGTCGCTTGTATTCTTCGCGAGCGTCACGTCGGCCGTGTTCGCATGATTTCGCCACGTGATCGCGTCGCCGTCAGACAGCCGGAAAATTCCGCTCTGCGCAGCATTTCCTGAAAGCGTCTCGAACGCATTTCCCACTACGTTCTCTCCCCGAATGCCGCAAACGCTGCCGGTCGAGCAACTCGAATCGTATGCCTTCAGTGCATTCCGGTACGCGCTTACTTCGTTGGGGCTGAGCGTTCCCGCGGAAATGTAGTTCATCACCGGCGCGTAAGCCTGAATTGTGAAACCGGAGGCAAACGGCGCGAAAAAAGTGATCGTCGCGGGACTGGTCGCTGCGCCAGTCACCGTGTACAGGCACGAGTCCCACGTCCACTCGCCGTCACCCATCACCGCGTCGCCGGTGCACGCTCCGGAGAGCACATTCCCTGTGCCCCCAACCGTTATCTGCAGCGCCGTTGTTTTGTTGCCGGAGTATCCGTTTGCCGTCGCCGAACGCACCCACGCCCCCGCGACGATGTAGTCACCCACAGCGAGCGCGTGGCTCTGTTGGTAAAAATCCAGGGTTTCAAAAGTCGAATTGCTTGTGTTGGACGCCTGCGCGGCGTTCATCGTCCCGTCAGGAGCCAGAATTCCAGTCTGCGTAAAAGTGGTCGTCCCCGCAAATTGCGACGCGATCCAACCTGCCGGTGCTGTAGCCGCGAGGTTTGGGAATCTCACGGGCGCGAGGCCGAAGTTTCTCTGCACGTCATCGCGCTTGCCGAAGAGCCATCCGTTAACCGTGCCCACCTGGCCGTACTGAGCAGGCGATACCGTTTGATTCCCAAGATTATTCAAGTACTGCGTGTCGGTGTGCACCTGCCCGATAATGTTTTGCCCCTGGCCCTGGATGTGATTTGCCAGAATGTTGAGGCCCGATACGTCGACTCGCACTCCGGGCGTCGTCGTTGTTGCGTCCGCCACCTCCACGCTGTCGATCGTGGCGTTAATATTGCCGTCTCCTGAACTTCCCGCTGCCGCGAACCACACGGCGGGCTCGCCGCCTGCCTGTCCTTCCGTTGTTAGGTCTCTGACGTTAACTTCCGCGACGTTTGTGCCGGGATAAACCTTGATGCCACCATTGTTCGAGTTGAAATCGTAAATCTGCACGAGCCCTACGCCCGCGTTGGTACGCCCATCGATCAGAACCGCCGGCGTCAAGTCGCCGAGCGGCGGATTCACGGTGTCCGTTCCGTTGCCGCCACAATGGATCATTCGCACCCAGAACGACGCTCCGGTAATGTCCCACGTCGGCCCATCTCCCGCGGCGGAATTCACGTTCGCCGTCACGTTATAGAAAAACGGCGGCGACGTGTTGCAAGTCCCCGTGCGCGTATTGTTCGAGCACTCGCCAATCACCACTCCGCGCCCGGGATATTGAATCGCCATATTCGCAAAATAAATCGACGCGTTCGTCCCCGAAAGCCAGATTCCCGGATGATTCCGGTCGGCGCCGCTTCCTGCCACCAGCAAAGCGCGCGGCAGTTGCCCATTAGGCCCGTGCGAACTCGCCGCGATTCCAATAATCGCAATCCCGCTTCCGCCGTTCGGTACTTTCATCCAGCACGGCGGCGGCGAAGCGAAGTTCGGATCAATCGCTCCCATCAACTGGACGCCGCATCCTGCCGG
>DATEHB010000091.1:0-19968 GCA_035279805.1 Candidatus Acidiferrales bacterium | reverse complement strand
GCGCGGAAGTCCGGAGGGGTCGCCACAAGAACGAGGCCGCTCATGTCCGCGACGAAGAGATCGCTAAAGTGGCGATTCGGCTCAAAGATTACGGATTGATCGGGATAATCGAGAAAGACGGTGAAGCGGTCGAGAATTTCTCCCCCAATCGCGCCCGCGACGCCGGAAGAAGCGAACGCGGATGCGTGCTCGGATTTTCCAGGAAAGATCGCTAGGGCATCCTGCAGAGTTATCTTGCCGAACTGCACGGATTCGATGCGGCCAAGATGGTCATCGAAGTCTTCCGGAGAGCCGAGTGGCGAGAACAAAATCATCTTCTGCCCGAGTTCGGAAAATTTATGAGCCGCCGCAAAGGGCGCGTAGAACTGCACCGCCTCGGCCTGAGCGGTTGCGATGGAAAACAGCCCGTGAAGCGTGCCGCGATGGCGAAGGCTCAGTTTCGTGTCCACGGCTTGAACGCCGCCGACCGTCTGCATCTTCAATTTTGTGCCCGCCCCTTTGTACTGGAACGATTTCGGATCGTAAAACTGCAAGGTCTGACGGCCGTAATTGACAACCACCACGAAGTGGCTCAGAACGTCTGCTCCAAGAATTCCCTGAATTGCGCGGCCCGCGCGGGAAGAGAGGTCGCCGAGGGAATCGAGTCTGAGCAGCGGAACGCTGATTTTCAGGCCGGGAAATTCCAGGTTTGGGTTAGTCAGCGTTTTCGAACCAGCCGAGCCAGCGGGAAGAAGACCGAGGGCTACGGCGCGGACGTCGTCGAGCGCAGAAGTTCGTCGCGTGGTGTCGAGCAGGAACCATGATGGCCGTGCACCGTTCACGCGGACGGGCGCTAGAACCAGATGATCCGAAACTTCGATCGGCGCCTGCGCCACGTTGCCCGAAAAAGCGAAGTGAAGCGTGTTGCCTGCCGCGTTCCCACTCGATTGCCGGCTTTGCAGCGCCGGAGTCGCGATGAATGCAAGGCAGAAGCAACTAATGATGGCTAGTGACGCAAGTTTAATCGGTTTGACGAACGCCATGCGCGAAGAGGACTCCGATGTCGTGGAATGTAAGCGTACCATCAATGATTTTGCCACAGATCACGTGCGAACTGCGGCTCAGATGCATGCGCGCACAGCAATTAAGGAGAAGGCGCGAGATACGTTTGGCGCGCGAAGATGCGGTAATGAGCTCTGCCGCCGTTCGTGGCCAGCTCGCGGCCTTTGGAATCGAAAACTTCCAGGCGAAGCGAATGAAATTTTCCATCGTGCGTTGGAGGAGTGAACCCCAGCGTGTATTGGTGCCGCAGAACTTCGGCGATGCGGCGGTAAATCGGAGCAAATTCTTTGTCTTGTCTCGGGAAAAAAGCCTGGCCTCCGCTCGAGTCCGCAAGCGAATGGAGCGCGTGATCGGCGACGGTAAAACTCAGCCCGGGCGGGGCCGCGGCATTTGAGCCGGGAGCCGCTGTCGCCGTACCTTGAAACGACCGCAACGGCCCGCCAAGCGCGACGGGGAAAATCGTCACCTCGCTCCCACGCAGTTTCTCCTCGAGCGATTGCCAATGGCCGGCCGGAGAACTATCGAGGCCGGTCGTAAGCAGAACGAGCGCCTTCTTGCCTGGGATGTTCGCCAGCCAGTCGAGCGAAGCGGAAACCGAATCGTAAAAGTTAAGCTCGCCGCTGCCAAGCGAGTATTGAAGATCAGCCAAAGCGCGGGCAAGCGCCGGTTTGTCCGCCGTGAAAGGCAAAATGAGTTGCGATGTATCCGAATAGGAGGCGAGAGCGACGCGGTCTGCCGGCGCCAAACCATTGAAAAGAGCGTACGCTGCTTCGAGATGCTGGCTGTGAATCAAAGCGACCGCCGGGCTGGTCTCAATCAGAACCAGCGCCTGTGCGGGCGCGTCCGTGGAGGCAAAAAAGGTGATGGGCTGCTCGGCGCCATCATCAAAAACATGGAAGTTCTCTTTCTGCAGGCCTTTGACAAACTTCCCGTGCTCGTCCACGATGCTGGTGTCCACTTTCACCAGCGACACACGGACTTTCAGCGTCCCTTGCGACCCGCGTGCCGTCCAGTGGCGCGGCGGGACAGGATGCGAAGAGGCCGCGCGAAACGCGCACGTGCAACTCGCCAGAGCAAAAACCACAAAAAGCAGCCGCGTCTTGTTGCGCGGTTTATTGAGTGACCGAGTCAAAGTAAATGCCGGTGGAATCCTTCCACGCGTTTCCGCTGGAAGAATGCAAATACTTCGAAATGATTCCCGGATCGAATCCCGGAAGCAGATGGACAGGCGCTGGCGCGGGTTTTCCGTCTCGTCGGGCGTCGGCCTGGGCTCTTTCATTCATTCCTTTTTCCATTGTCCTGATGATGGCGGCCCAATCGTAACGGCTCAGATCGCTGTAACTCAAACCGGATAATTTCGAGTGCATGGTCGCGCGCGCTTTTTTGAAACCTGGATCGTTGGAGAGAGAATCGGCCTGAGCGGACCCTGCCGGCGTGCGGAGACGGGCAACAGCCTCACGAAGGACGTCCTGATGCCTGGCCGCGATCAGCATCGATGGCGTAACGGCAAAGACAATCTCCGAAGGCGCGGCGGAAGGAGCCTGTGCAGCCTTAGGGCTTTGCGGAAACGTAACAGTGACGTAAGTCGTGTCCCCTTCCTGTTTTTGCGTGGTCGAAGCCCCCGGTATCAAGTGCTGCAGTAGCGCGAGAACCCTGCCCGGGCGCTGAATGGTCAGGGCATAAATGGCGCGCGTTGGGTCTTCTTCAGTGTGAAAGTTTATGGTTGCGAATTCGCCGGTAAACAGTTCGAGAGCCTCCGCGGGCGGCATGCCCCAAAGGGTCGATGCAAGTGAATCGATTCCGGCGGCGAAACCCGCTTTGTCGGGCGGCAAAGCAGCGGCGACTCCGGCCATCAGCGTTTTGTAAAGCGCCGCGAAATCCAGAATTGAGCATTGATACGCTGCGCCGGATGGAGCGAGCCCCAGCGTGGCGAAGTTTTCGCGGCCGTCTCCAAGAATGTTGAGCACGCTGCCCTGCGACGCGTCCCCGAGCACGGCGCCGCGCATCCGCACGTTCTGCGCGCTGAATGTCACACTGCTGCAAACGGCGTGGATTTGGTCGAGATGAAGAGTCTTGGCGAACGCCGCGAAATTGAAACTCGGGTTGGCCGGCATTTCAGAAAGATTGAGCCTCGCCGGAAGCGCCAGGAAATTGAGAAGCGCGCTCTGTCCGGCGTTACGGCACGCCGGCGGAACAGCCGCGGTTTCTTCAAAAGATGCCGTCGGTCGATGCGAAGAGCTCAGCCGGGGCAGCAACTCTTCCATGACGTCAAGCGTGTCAGTGCGAACGAAGTACTGCCCGGCTTGCACCTCATAGGAAGTGTTCTTCCCATTGACGATTTTATAGCCCGTAAAACTGCCGATGGGCAGCGGCGTGCGCGTGAATGGCGAGATAGAGTTCTTCGCGCGGTCGGCGTTAAATCTCTCGATGATGTCTTGTTTCCCGCTTGCGTCGTAGATCAGGAACGAGCTGGCGGAATTTGCCATGCTGTTCGGACCACTTCCGTTTTGATTTCCGCGTCGATTAATTAAGCCGAAAACAAATTGATTCTCGAGCAACGAAAGAATGCTGTTTGCGTCTTCCTGCGTGAAGCCGTTTGACTTTGGATTTTTCTGTTTCGCCTCCTGCGTCATGCGTTCGACGAGCTCCTGGCGGGCAACAGTGAATGATGGGTCGCGCCATAGCCGGAGGACCGGGTTCGTGTCGCTTGTGCGGCTCAGGGACGCTGTGCCCTGCCAGTGGAGATAGAGCCACGTGTTGGCAGGGAGCCGGTCGGCCAGCGAATTCTGTTGCGCCGTGGCGCTCGCGGCAAAGATTGCCATGAAGCAGAGCAAAGCGAGGCAGCGCGCAAGTATCGGTCTCGAAATCCCGCGCGAAGATGTTATTCCCGGTGCTGCCACGCCCTTGGCGTATCGCTCATTTATAAAATTCATCGCAAGCTCCTCGTACTCACTCTTCGCTAAGTCTTGCGCGGGGTTCAAGCGCACCAAAAATCGAGACCGTGTCATACCGGCAAAAATTTATTGACTGGAAGGGCCATTTGGATTCGCGGGAGCTGCTTCTTTCGGCGTTGTCAGGTAGCCCGTAATCAGATCCTTCGTTATGCTGTACACGACGATTTCGTAAGGTGTATGCGCACCACGAAGATAAAATTGCACCGGCTCCTCGAGCGTTTTGTCCTTCTTTTCCACCCGCTTGTCGTCCGCCACCACGTCGAGCGTGTACGTGTAATGCTTGGTATTCACCTTGCGCAACTGAAGCTGAATGGGGCCGACCTTTTGCGGCGACCTTGATTTGGGGAGAGTGAATTCGTAGACGTTTCGCTCGCCAAGCCGCTTGAGCTCCTGCACTTCCTCATGGTTGCGCGCAATCAAGCCCGATTGAACATTTAAATCGCCCATCGCCGTGCCGAGCTTGGTCTTGGTGTCATCCAGGTCTTTGCGCGTCGCGTCGACGTCGGTCTTCGTGCCAGTCAGCGCATCCGAAACCTGCCCAATTTGCGTCGAAGCCTGCTGTTGCACCTGTCCGATTTGCTGCCGCAGCTTCTCGGCATTGGCCTGTTGGTCGCTTTGCGCTTTGCGCAGGCTTTGAGCCATGCTGCGTGCTCGAGCCAGTTCATCCTCCGTCAGGCCGAGCTTTTGCGACGTCACCTGCAGTTCCACCTTCAGGTCGCCAATCGCGGAATTGGTCTTATCGAGTTGCGCAGATAGCACCGTGGCGCGCTGAGTGGCCGAATCAAAAGCCTGTTTGGTCTGCTGGCGCTGCTGAAAGAGCGCGTAGAGCAAGTAGCCAATCAACGCGAACGCAACCACCAGCGCAATCATCACCCAGCGAGGTGTGTAGGGATAAGACTCCGGAGGAGGCGCGACAACGGTCGTGCCGTGTGAAGTGTCAAACGAATCGGTCATCGCTTCTCCTGGTATGCCCCTTCGGGCAGGCTCGCGCGATTATCGCTAACCAAGCGGGGAAAGTCTACGACATGCGGCGCGCGCTGTGTCGATGCGGCCAGCGAGCTTCTACATTGGTGAACAGGCCGCCGCGCGGCGTGAATTCTCCGCGCACAATGCACGAGACCGGTTTCGTGGCAGCCACAATATCTCGCAGCATCCGATTGACGGCATTCTCGTAAAAAATCCCAAGGTTCCGATAGGCGAGCAAATACATCTTTAACGCTTTCAGTTCCAGGCAGAGTTTGCGCGGCTCGTATTGAATAATAATTGTGCCGTAATCGGGCAAGCCCGTCTTTGGACACACCGAAGTGTATTCAGGGAAACGTATCGTAATTTCGTAGCCGGGAAAATGATTTGGCCACGTTTCCAGACCCGGCAGCTTGGCCTGGATTCCCGCGCGAGAATGCGCGGCAGTGTAATCGGGCATTCGTGCCTCCGGAAAATTCCACAACAAGAGCAGCGGCCACCACCACTCTCACGCGGCAGTCAGCAGAAGCGGTGCGCCATCCGTGATCACCAGCGTGTGCTCGTGATGCGCCGACAGGCTGCCGTCCGCCGTCTTCACTGTCCAGCCGTCGCCGCTGTCGACAGGCTTCCCGGAGCCCGCCGTAATGATTGGCTCGACCGTGATCACCAGGCCCTCCGTCAACCGCTGCGTCGCGCTTCGATCATTGAAATTCGGCACGCTCGGCGCTTCATGAATTGTGTGGCCGATGCCGTGCCCGCCCAGCTCGCGAATCACGCGAAAGCCGCTCCGGCGCACTTCCTGCTCGATCGCTCGCCCGATTTCATTCACGGGGCGGTTTGCACGCGCCATCTTTATCCCCTGCTCAAAGGCACTTTCCGCGCATGCCACGAGCCTGCGCGCTTCATCCGAAACGGGCTCAACAGGAACCGTCATCGCCGCGTCTGCCATGTAGCCGTTCTTTTCAAATGTCACGTCCAGCTTCACCAAATCTCCCGCGCGAATCCTCCGGGAAGTCGACGGAATCCCGTGCACCGCCTCATCATTCAAGCTGATCAGCACGTCGTCTGGAAAACCGTAGACTATTCTCGGTGCGGATTGCGCTCCGTTCTCGCGCATCACCCTGCCCCCGATATCGGCAAGCTCCGCCGTGGTAACGCCCGCGCGCACGCGCACAGCCATCGCCTGCAATGCAAGCCGAACGATTCGGCCCACTTCCTTCAAAGCCAGGAGATCCTTATAGCTCTTGATTGACATTTACTCGCTGGCTTCCGGGCCGCCATTCCATGATTCCAGCTCGATTTTCCACGAACCGTTCTGCTGGTGTTTCAAAATCAGCACCATCTTCCCTTTGTTTTCGAATGATTTTTGCGGCGGCGGAAAATCAATCTTCTGTTTGGTGATTCCCCACTCGTACACCCAATCGCCCTGAATTTTTATTTCGCGCCAATCGATCGTGCAATACTCCATCTTCGCGCCGCGCAATTGTGGAGTCAGGCTGTCCAGCCAGGCGGCAATGCTCGCCTTGCCGACCATGGGCTCCATCCCCGGAATCAAATCAACGCCGTCATCCGCCCACAGCGCAGCGGACGCCGCGTGGTCCATGTTCCGGCAGGCGCTTTCCTCCTTCTGATTAAACGCGTCGACGCTCTGCCGCACGCTTTGCTCGGAGCCTTGGCGCGCGCGAATCTTGGCACGTGCCTTCACGGATGGCTTCGCAGCCGCCGTGAACAGCACCAGCAGAATCAGCATCACGGATAATTCGATTCGTTTCATCATATCCTTACCCTCCGTGACAGTTTCGAGCGCCAGCTTACCCCATGCGCATCCCGCCGTTCACGTCGAGGACGTGCCCCGTGATATATCCGGCTTCCTCGCTTGCCAAAAAAACAATCGCGGCGGCAACGTCATTTTCGGTTCCGAAACGCCCCAATGGAATGCGCGCCTTCAATTCTTCCTTCACTTTGTCCGGCAAAGGCGCAGTCATCGGCGTGGTAATGAATCCCGGCGCCACGGCATTCACCGTGATATTTCGCGAAGCCATTTCTGTTGCAATGGCCCGCGTCAAACCGATCAGTCCAGCCTTCGCGGCCACGTAGTTCGACTGCCCCGCGTTGCCCGTCTCGGCCACCACAGACGTGATATTAATGATCCGCCCCCACCGCTGCTTCATCATCGTCGAGAGCGCCTGTTGCATGCACAAATGCGCGGCGGTCAGGTTCGTTCGCAAAACCGCCTCCCAATCGTCGAGTTTCATTCGGAGCGCAAGTCCATCGCGCGTGATCGCCGCATTGTTAACCAAGATATCCAGCCGCCCGAATTTCGCAAGCGCCTGCTGAAAGCCGACCTTGATCTGTTCAGCCTCCGCAACGTCCATTTTGACGGCCAGCGCTTCGCCGCCTCCGGACTCGATTTCCTTCACCACCTCAGCAAGATTCCCCTCGTTGCGCGCCGCCGCCGCCACGCGAGCGCCCGCTGACGCCACCGCCACAGCCGTCGCGCGCCCTATGCCTTGCGACGCGCCGGTAACAATCGCCACTTTGCCTTGCAACGAAAACATTTTGTCAGTCCTTGGACTGCAGGATAAATCAGGCTTCTTGAATCTCCGCGCGCGCCTTGGCGATTTTCTCCAGAGTGGCCGTCAAACTCGACGAGTCCTCCACGTTGAAGCTTCTCACGGAACGATCGATCTGTCGCAGCAGTCCGCTCAACACGCGCCCCGGCCCGACTTCCACAAAAATGCCCACGCCCTGCGCGATTATTTCATGAATCGATTCTTCCCAGCGCACAGCCGAGCATACCTGGCGGATCAGCGCCTCGCGCGCCTCGTCTCCCGCCGTCACCTCGTCCGCATCCACGTTCGTGATCAGCGGAAATCGCAGCGGTCCAAATTGTGTCGCGCGCAAATCCCGCTCCAACCGGATTTCCGCCGCCTTCATCAGCTCGCAATGGAACGGCGCGGATACCGGCAGCATCACGGCGCGCTTCGCCCCGCTCTGCGAAGCAATCTCCACCGCGCGCTTCACGGCCGCTGCATTACCGGAAATCACCGTCTGCTCCGAGGAATTCAGATTGGCCGGTGCGACAATCTCCGCGCCAGCCGCTTTCTTGCAGATTTCCGTCACTTCCGCGGGCGCGAGCCCCAAAATCGCCGCCATCGCGCCTTCTCCCTGCGCGACGGCCTCTTGCATATAACGTCCTCGCTCCCGAACCAGCTTCACCGCCGCGCTGAAATCCAGGCTTCCCGCGGCCACCAGACCCGAATATTCTCCCAGGCTGTGCCCCGCCACAAAATCCGGTGTGACGCCGTTTTCTCCAAGCACGCGAAAAGCCGCGATGGAAACAGTCAGGATGGCCGGCTGCGTGTTTTCCGTGCGCTTCAGTTCCTCTTCGCTGCCCTCGAAACAAATATGCGAAAGAGAAAAACCCAGCGCCGCATCCGCCAAATCAAAAACCCTGCGCGCAGCCGGAAATCTTTCCGACAGCTCGCGGCCCATGCCCGGATACTGGGATGCCTGTCCCGGAAAAAGAAATGCAAGTTTACTCATGTGAATGTCCCGTCTTGCAACACACGCGGCGGACGACGCTACGCCGGTTCTATCCCTCTTTGGATGGAATGTCCAGCCGGCTCGGCTTGCCGGTTCAGGCGCGGACGCCCGCGTCTACGGCGGAAAGCTCCTGCTCGATTTTTTCGTTCACTTTCGCCCGGCAAAGTTCGCCCGCCACGCGAATGGCGTTCTTGATGGCGTTGGAATTCGAGCGTCCGTGCCCGATCACCGTGATTCCCCGGACGCCCAGCAGCGGCACCCCGCCGTACTCCGAGTAATCAATCTTCTTGCGGAATTCGCCGAACGCGTGCCGCGACAGCACGTAACCTACCTTCGCGCTTACGCTGCTTTTTAGCGCCTTCTTCAGCATCCCGCCCACGTGCTCCACCAGGCCTTCGCTGATTTTCAGTACGATGTTGCCGATAAAACCGTCGCAGACGATCACGTCCACGTTGCCCTTAAAAAAATCCTTGCCCTCCACGTTTCCCGCGAAATTCAAGCCCGTCTGTTTCAATCTGTTCGACGCTTCGCGCGTCAGCTCGTTGCCCTTCATTTCCTCTTCACCGATCGACAGAATCGCCACTCGCGGCCGGCGCGTGCCGAAAATCGTCCGGTAATAAATTTCCCCCATGATTGCGAATTGCTCCAATTGCTCGGGCTTCGAATCCACATTCGCGCCCACATCCAATAACACCGCGGGACTGCCTTTAGCCGTCGGAAACGCAGCTGCCAGCGCCGGACGGTCCACCGAAGGCAACTGGCCCAGAACAAAACGCGCAATCGCCATCACAGCTCCGG
This sequence comes from Candidatus Acidiferrales bacterium, assembly GCA_035279805.1. Lineage (GTDB taxonomy): Bacteria > Acidobacteriota > Terriglobia > Acidiferrales > UBA7541 > DAHUXN01. The sequence continues at coordinate 10,666 of DATEHB010000091.1, read as the reverse complement.
TATTCCCCGCGCTCACCAGCGCATCTGCCTGCCCGTTGCGCACCATTTTCGCGCCCACGTGGACCGAGCTGTCGCGTTTCTTGCGGAACGCGTGCGACGGCGAGTCCTCCATCGTGATCACTTCCGTGGCATTGACGATGTCGATGAAAAGACCGCGATGGGAGTGTCGGTTTAGTTCAGCGCGTACTTTGGATTCGATGCCGACCAGCACGATACGCACGCCATACTGGCGTGCCGCAAGCACGGCGCCTTCGACTTCGGCGCGAGGAGCGTGGTCGCCCCCCATGGCGTCCAGCGCAATCGTAATCATCGGATCACTGCCCAATAGCAGGATTTACAGCAGGAACTGCCCGCCGCAAAATCAGGCCGAGGTATCTACCACCGCGCGGCCCTTATAGTACCCGCAATGCGGGCAGGCGCGATGGGGCAGCTTGGGTTCGTGGCAGTGCGGACACTTCGAAATCGTCGGCGCTGTCAGATGATCATGCGCGCGCCGCGTACTGGAGCGTCTTTTTGAGTGGCGTCGTTTTGGATTCGGCATTCCTGCTCCTATCGGCGAAGACGCACGGCGTCCTGCCTGAAAAATTCTTCCTAAGGTTCTATTTTATTGCTTTTTCGACCAGTCCTGCTTTAGGCGTGCGAGCGGCGCCAGGCGCGGGTCGGCGGCATGGGTTTCGCAGCGGCACTCTTCCTGGTTCAAGTTTACTCCGCAGTGCGGGCAAAGTCCCCGGCAATCGCTGCGGCAAATCACTTTCATCGGAAGCGACAAATTCACCTGCTCGGCCAGCACGTCGGCCAGGAACAATCCGTCGCCTTCAAAAAATGCAATCTCTGTATCATCCAGATTCAAACGGAATTCCTCTTCCCGGCTCACCGAATTCACGGGACGGTAAAACAGGTCGAAATTCTTGCTCACTTCCTCCACCACAATCTCCAGGCATCGCGCGCATACCATTTCCAGCCGCGTGTGGAACGTGCCATAGATCCGGATTTGATCGTCGACCAGTTCCGCCGTGGCTCGCACATCCAGCGGCTCTACCTGATGGAATTCACCGGAGTGGAAATCGAGAGTCCCCGGAGCGTAATTCTTCCGGATGCGGATTTTTCGTATGGCGAGTTCGTGTACGTCGAGAAACATCTAAAATTCCCAGGAAAGAGTGAAAAGCCATTATAAGGTGCGGTCGGTCAATGTCAAGGAAGCCTGAAACATTCGTTCCTCATGACGCCAATTAGATACTTGTCATTGTAGGGTCCAATCGGATTTATCAGCCCGCACCTCCTGTTTTTGTAGGGTCCGATCGGATTCATCGGCCCGCACTTCTCTGTTCCTTTGGAGCGAATCGGATTTATCAGCCCGCACCTCGGCGTAGTGGCTCATAGAAAGTCACAAAGCCCGTCCCATCCGCGTCGAAAAGTGCTCAGAGCGCCCAAACGAAAAATCACTGTATCGTCTCGCGCACGAGCACAATATCGGATTGCGTGTTGCCGCGAAGAATTCCCAGCATCTTGCCGTCAGGCGACCAGTAAAAGTGCACATTAAAAGTTCCGGACTGGAAGTTGGTGATCTGGCGGCCCGGCGAGCCGTCGAGCGGCTGAATCCACAGATTCGATACTCCGTTTTCCACCACCGGGTAGGCCACCGATTTTCCATTTGGAGTGAACCGTACATATCCGGAAATTCGCGGGTCCGGCTTGAGTGTCTGGCGCGGAGGATTCGCTCCGGAGTCGAGCTTTACGATCTCGATTTGCGCTCCAGCCGGTCCGCTCTGGAACAAGAAAAGCAAGTGTTTCCCATCGGGCGAGAGTCCAGCCATCGGAGCGGCTATGAATCCATTCGGAATGACTGTTCCCGGAACGATCTCCGGCTTTTCTCCACTGATCGAGACCCGCAGAATGCGGCCCAATGCTCCATCCGTGTAATACACCCATTTCCCATCGGCGGAGCAAACGGGTAAAAGGTCAGCGCCTCCATGCGTGAGTTGCACGGCGCCGGAACCATCTTCGTTCACTCGCCAGATGTCGCTCCCGCTCGTTCCGCCGTGAAAAGCCCATTCGAGTGCCAGGTAACGTTCTCCGCAGGGGCTGACTGCGCGTATGAATCCCGTGAGATCGCTTTCCAGCGTCGCGCGGTTTGTTGCGTCGGTGCCGATCCGCACCACATTGGGCCCGTCACTGACGAACAGCTGATTGTCCGCGGTCCAATTGAAAGCATAAGCGTCAGGGATTTGAGGAAGCGCTGGCGCCGGCGCGCTCTCTTCGCCCGTCGTCGTGAGAAGACTCAGCATGCGACTGATCTTCACTTGCACCGTGGCCATTGTCTGGCCATTCGCGGAGAGTGTCAGCGTGTCGTAACTGTTGGTATCTCGTGTGATGCCCCGGAAAGCTCCATCGGGATACGAAACATATCCGATCTGCCCCTGTGCGTAATTGGGGCGCATGTGGTAATTCGCGACGATCCCTCGTCCATTCGGCAGCCAATGCAACTCGTATATTCGTTTGTCAGTAAACGTCGCAAGCACGCTGGTCTTCCCGCTCGCCACGTCGAGCAACCCGATTCCCCCTGAAGCGATCGATGAGGGATTCAAGTTGTACGCAATTCTTCTGCCATCCGGCGACCAGGATAGCCAGCGCGGAGGAATCGAGGAGTGCTCTTCGACGTGAAGCACTTTTTCGTCGCTTCCGTCTGGATTCGCGCTGAGCAGCCGCACTTGGCCTCCGACTGGGTCGTTCGCGCGGACGTAACCAATGCGCTTCGCGTCCGGCGAAAACGCAATATCGCTGTCCACGTCGCCCGCCACTTGCCGGGGCGTGCCACCCAGCACCGGCGCGCGGTAGAAATTGAATGTGGTTGTGCTCCGGTCACTGGCTTCGCGGAAATAAATGTAATTGCCGTCGGGCGAAAACGCGAGGCTGCGATAAATTGCCGGCGAAGCAGCGATGATCTGCGTGTCGCTGTTTGTTGGAACATTGCGCAGCCAGAGACTGGCTTTGCCCTTCTCATCTTGCACGCTGAGGACGTAATTGCCGTCGGGCGAAATCGCCGCAAGCTCAGACTGACCCGTGTTGGTCAACTGAGTGATGGCGAAATTCTGGAATGCAACGGGCCCCGCGCGATGCAGAAACGCATAAATTCCGTAGCCTGCTGCCGCAAGCACAACGATCACAATTGCGCCTGCCGCGGCAACGCCGAATTTGTGCTCGCGCGCCGCCGCCGTCACTGCTGAGCTGCCAGACTCGTTTCCTCCTGTCGCCGTAGAAGGCTTTGCTTGTGCCGCTGCAGGAACCCGCCGCACCCCGGCTGTGCGAGTTATTGTCCCAGCGGAGGACGCCGCACCCGATCCGCTCCCGGTCGTGCGGCTTGAATCGGTGTCGCGCTTCAGGCGCTTTAGATCCGCACGCAGCTCCGCCGCCGATTGGCAGCGAACGTCCCGATCCTTTTCGAGCGCTTTCTCGATCACTTCCTCGAGCTGCGGAGGAAGTTCCGGATTCAATCTCAACGGAGGCACGGGCGCGCGATTCAAAATCGCATCGTGAAGAATCGCGGTCGTATTTCCATTGAATGGCATCTTTCCCGTCGCCATTTCGTAAAGCACCGCGCCAAAAGAAAACAAATCCGTACGCGCATCCAATTCTTCGCCGCGCGCCTGCTCAGGCGACATGTACGCAACCGTTCCCACCGTCACGCCGGGACTGGTAAGGTGCTCGCGGCGTTGATCCGTCGTGGCTTGCGTCATTCCTTGCGTCGCATTCCGTATCGGCCCGTAATCACCTTCCGCCATCTTCGCGAGTCCGAAATCGAGCACTTTCGCCTGGCCGCGCCGTGTGATGAAAATATTCGCGGGCTTGATATCACGATGAATGATTCCGCGCGCATGCGCCGCATCAAGCGCGCTGGCGATCTCGATGCCCCATTCGAGCAATAAGTCGAGCGGCACGGGCTTTCCCTCGATGCGATGTTTCAGCGTCGTGCCTTCCAGGAATTGCATGGCGAGAAAAGCCTGTCCTTCGTGCTCGCCGATTTCGTAAATCGTGCAAATATTCGGATCGTCGAGCGCCGAAGCCGCGCGCGCTTCGCGCCGAAGACGTTCAAGCGCCTGCGGGTCTCGCGCCAGTTCCGCCGGAAGAAATTTCAGTGCGGCCGGCCGCCCAAGGTTCAAATCCTCGGCCTTGTACACCACGCCCATTCCACCGCCGCCCAGTTTTTCAACGATGCGGTAGTGAGAAATGGTGCAGCCGATCAGCGGATCCTGCTCTGCCATTCGCTCGTTCGCGGTTTGAAATCTACGTTCTGACTGCGCGGCATCTTAGGCTGGCCGCCGCGCCAAGTCAACGCGCTGTGCGGGCGTTCGCTACGGATCAATCGGAAGCGCTTGCCTCGATTTTCCAATCGCCAGTTACACTTATTAAATGATGTATGCTTTCCGCATGGCGGGAGATGATAGAGAGATTCCGCGCGCGCGTGTCGGGCTTTGCCTCGACTGTCGCCATTCGCGGCGCATCAATTCCGACCGCGGTTCCGTATTTTTTCTCTGCGAACTCTCCGAAACCGATCCCGCATTCCCAAAGTATCCTCGGCTCCCCGTAATTTCCTGCTCGGGATATGCGCCCACTTCATCGAAGGGTTAATCTGCAACCAACTGAACTGGCGCTTCGCCACGCACCATCATTCCCGGCAGAAGATTTTTTTGGTTTTCGACGATCACTGGCCACGATTCACCGGCCGCTTGCCCTTGTGTTGCTGCAGCAAGTAGTTGTCCGTCATCCCGGCGACGTAATCACACACAACGCGATGCAGCGGCTCCCGCCGCGCCTCATCGGCGTAAGCGCGCGGCATGCGCTCCGGATGCTCCATGTAAAGCATGAAAAGCTCATCGAGCGCCGCCACGCTCCGGTCGCGATCCTCGATGATCGCCGGATTTTCGTACAGCCGCGTATGCAGGAATTCCTTGAGCGACGCATTCTGTTTCATCACTGCCGGTGAAAAACCGGCCAGTCGCTTCGAATGCCTGCGAATATCATCGACGCTCGCCGCGCCCGCGCGCGTCACAGCCTCGCGCGTCTGCTCAATTAAATCCGTCGCGAATATATCGAGCACGCTTTTCAATGCTTCGTTGAATTTCAGTTTCCGCGCCCCGCCGGGGTAGCGCGCATCCACGTCTTTATAAGCGTCGTCAAAAACCGGAACCGTTGCGCTCAGATCATCCAAATCCAAAAGATGCGCCTCGAATCCGTCATCCAAATCCGCCGTGTTATACGCAATCTCGTCAACCAGATCAATCAGCTGCGCCTCGAGCGGCGGCCGCTCGTCCAGCAGATACTCCGCCAGTTCCGGATATTCTGAGGCCGAATAGTCGCGTGAATGCTTGATGATTCCTTCGCGAACCTCGAATGTCAGATTCAAGCCGGAAAAATCCAGGTACCTCTGCTCGAATTTCTCCACAATGTGCAGCGCGTGCAGGTTGTGATTGAAGCGATCGCCATGCTCGCGCATCCGCATGTCCAGCTGGTGCTCGCCCGCGTGTCCGAACGGCGGATGCCCGATGTCGTGCGCCAGCGCCAGCGCCTCAACAAGGTCGCTGTTCAATTGCAGCGCGCCCGCAACCGTGCGCGCGATCTGCGCCACTTCCAGCGTGTGCGTCAGACGGTTACGGAAATGATCCGAGAAGCGCGTCGTGAAAACTTGCGTTTTCGCTTCGAGCCGCCGGAATGCCCGCGAATGCACCACGCGGTCGCGGTCACGAGCATAATCGTTGCGATAGGGATGCTGAGGCTCGGCGTATCGCCGCCCACGCGTGCGCCGCACGTCCATCGCATACACAGCAAGATTTGGTGCATCGTCCATCTTCGCCATTGTAACTGCTCACACCAACGCCCACTAGCTCCCCGCCTTCCAACACTCGCTTCCCGCTTGGCCAACTCAATTTCAATGCTAGAATCCCGCCCCGGCTCTCACTTCCATTGAATTGGAGCCATGGAAGTCAACCGTGGAACTTGATCATCGAACTTAACCACGAAACTTGAAAATGACCTTCGCTTTCGCCCTGATCTGGCCGCAGCCGCTCGACCCTCTGCACTCGATGGCGCTCTCCGCGCTCGTCGCCGTCGTTCCTCTCGCGATTGTCCTGATCTTGATGGGAGGCTTGCGCCGAAGCGGCCTTCTCTCCACCGCCTGCGGTTTGCTCTCCGCCGGAGCGCTCGCCGTTCTTGTCTGGCACATGCCTTTTGTGCTCGCGTTTTGGAGCACCGTCTACGGCGTCATTTACGCGTTGTGGTCAATCATGTGGATCGTTTTCGCCGCCCTGTGGCTTTACAACCTCGCCGTCGAAACGGGTAAATTCGACCAGCTGCGCCGCTGGATGACGCAACGCGCCTCCGGCGACCCTTGCATTCAAGCGATTCTCGTGGCTTTTTGTTTTGGCGCCCTTCTGGAGGGCACGGCCGGCTTCGGCACTCCCGTCGCGATGACCGCTTTTCTTCTCGTCGGCATGGGTTTCAAGCCGCGGCGTGCGATTGTCGTCTCGCTGATTGCCGATACCGCTCCCGTCGCGTTCGGAGCGTTGGGCATTCCTATCGTCGCGCTCGCCGGCGTCACCGGCCTGAATTTGATGAAGCTCTCGTCCATGGTCGGCAGGCAGCTCCCTTTCATTTCCTTCATCCTCCCCGGCTACCTCGTCTGCGTGGTCGCCGGCCGCAAAGGATTGCGGCGAACGTGGCCCGCCGTCATCGTAGCTGGATTCACCTTCGCCCTCGCGCAGTTCCTCGTCTCGAATTTCTGGGGCCCTTGGGCCGCGGACATAATCGCCGCGCTCGCGTCCATCGCCGCTCTCATCGCTTTTCTGCACGTCTGGAGACCTGCACCACAGGTCGTCAATGGTTCTCGTCAAGACACGGCTTTAGCCCCTGAGGGCAGTCCCTCGGCCATTGCTCCCGCGACTGCTGACTCCGTTCCTCTCACCGCGCGTGAAGCCTTCACCGCGTGGCTTCCCTGGATTCTGCTCTCCGCGGTTATGGTCCTGTGGTCTTACTTCAAACTCTTCGAACTGGGCCAAATCACCTTTGCAATCCCTCACCTTCACAATGCCATCCTGATCACTCTTTACGGAAAGCTTTACGCCGCCCGCTACGCCTTCCAACCGCTCGCGACCGGCACCGCCGTCCTTGTCGCCACGATTCTCACAGCCCTTTGTCTGCGCGCGCGCCCCAAAGCCTTCGCGCAGGCCGGCGCAAAGACGCTTCGTCAGCTCCGCGTCCCGGGGCTGACGGTTGTCATCATCGTCGCCCTGGCCTATCTTTACAATTATTCGGGAATGGCTTACACGCTCGGCGCGGCGCTGGCCCGCGTTGGTGAGTTCTTTCCTTTCGTCAGCAGTTATCTTGGCTGGGTTGCCTGTTTTTTAAGCGGCAGCGACACGGCGAGCAATCTTCTCTTCGGCAATCTTCAAGTCGCCGCCGCTCATCAGCTTCATCTCAATCCCGTGCTGCTCGCCGCCACGAATTCTTCCGGAGGCGTCACCGGCAAAATGATCTCGCCGCAAAACATCGCCGTCGGCGTCACCACTGTCGGACTGATCGGCGAAGAAGGCAAGGTGCTGCGTTCCATGTTCTGGCACAGCATCATTTTCGCCAGCACAGTCAGCATCCTCGCCTTCTTGCAGGCCCATTGGCTTTCCTGGATGGTCCCGTAGTATCGCTCTCCGTCTTTACATCGCGGGCTTCGACAGTGCAGCCTTCGAAGGAATCTGCTTCTCCATTTCGCCGGCAATTGCCTTGGCCTTCTCTGTCATGCTCGCTGAGGTCTGCCCCGCCTCGAGTTTGAATTCAATGCCCACCGCGCCGATTGCTTTGCCCGACGCATCGTGTAGCGGCAACGAAATGTCGTATCCATCTTTTTCTTTTTCCACGTACGGTTTCCCTGTCTTCATCGACGCGCTATCGCCCGCCTCGCATTTCTCTCCGATGTCTCCCTTATCTGTCGAGGCAATTGTTCGGCATCCTCGCGCGGATACCGTTACGATGCCGATCTCCGTCGCTTCGGGATGCTGCGCGTGCGTATCCTCAACGAGTTTCTGTGCCATACTCTTGGCACGGTGCGCCGTTGTCTGCGCCGGCGCGGCGGCTGCCGCAAAGCAAACTCCAAACGCCGCGATCCCGATAATTCCCGCCACTCGCTCCAAATGCATCCATCGAGTCATCGTTGTCTCCTCCTTCGTTTCTCAAAAAGGCGGCTGGCCTGCGGGCCGTACCGTCTGTACTATTGTCTATCCTACGCCCCGCAACTCACACGAAGGCTTAAATCACGATTAATTTCCGTTTATCTTCATCTCAAAACTTTTCGCAGCGCCGTGGCTTGTGCTTTTGCGAACCCGCCTAAAACCGAAGCGGCTGATTCTATGCCGGCCTTCGGCCCACGGCGCAAATCCAGTTTTTTCCAGGCACATGCCTGGTCGCCACCTCGGTGAACCCCGCCTGGGTGAGGAGGTCACGGTGCTCCGCGTCACTCAGAAACGCGGCTCCGAGCAACGGCATGACGATGCCGTAGAGCAGACGGAACGGCCCGCCGCGGTACGTTTCGGCGATCAAGGCGAACGCCCCGCCGGGTTTGAGGACTCTCAAGATCTCTCGCGCGTTGGCCGCTAGATCAGGCCAGTAGTAGTGAGTCTCCACAGCCGTAACAATGTCGAACGTGCGATCCGGGAACGGCAATGTGGCTACCGAACCCTGCTCGATCTCGACCCGCCCGTTCTTCACCTCCTCGGCATTCGTGTCCCGCGCGACGGCGACACTGGCCGCCGAGTAATCCAGCCCAATGACCCTGCCTTCCGGCGCCAGGGCCGCGAGTTTCTGCACCGTCCTTCCGCCTCCGCAGCCTACGTCCAGAATCACGGCGTTCTTCGCCACCGTTATCTGTTCCAGGCCCCAGTCGGTCATCGCGGCGTGACTCAGATTCATCGCACGCACTACACGTCTGCCGAATGGACCGCTGGGTTTTCGAACCTGCCGGAACAACCAGAACACTAGGAGAATTACCAGTACCAGTTTGAGAATCGTAAACATTCGGTGCACCTCTTCGGAACGATTAGACCATAGGCTGTGTTTGCTAACCACTCTCCCGATGCAAATGTCGCGCGCGTCACACCGTTCATCGTGTCGCCGTCTGCCTTGTCCGGTCGTATTTCCCGTAATCGCGCCAGGAATTAACTCACGATTAATTTCCGTTTATCTTCGCGCAAGACTTCTCGCCGCACCCGGCTTTGTGATATGAGAATGAAGACGTGCGAAAATCATAGGAGGAAAGCAATGAAGAAACTGATGACGATCTCTGTGGCCGCTCTCTTTATATTGAGCCTAGCGGGTTCGGCCAGAGCGGCGGAGCCGCTCGCACCCGTCGCGAAGTACAAAATGCCCAGCGATGTAAAGGGCCGCTTCGATCATCTTGGCGTGGACCTTCGCGGCAACAGGTTGTTTCTCGCCGCTGAGACTGCCCACGAAGTACTCGTCTTCAATCTCCGCACCGGCCGGTACATTCGCGCCATCACTGGCATCGGTATTCCCCACGCAATTCTTTGCCGCCAGGACCTCAATCGCATTTACATCACCGACGGCGGCGCCGGCGAGCTGAAAATCTATGACGGAAAATCCTACCGCCTGCTGAAGAGCGTGAAGCTCAAAGTCGACGCGGACTCGATCGGCTATGACTCTGTAACGCATGACCTTTACATCGACGATGGCGGCGGCGACGCCCATGAAACCTTTTCCATGTTCAGCGTCGTCAACACAACCACCGGTGACAAAGTCGCTGACACGCAAATTGACGGAGACACGCTCGAAGCCATGGCGCTCGAGAAATCCAGCCCGCGCATTTACGTCAACAATCGCGCGAAGAACGAAATCTCCGTGATCGACCGCGCGACACACAAATTGCTCGCAAGCTGGCCTGTCACCCTGGGCAAATTCAACGTCGCCATGGCTCTTGACGAAGCGTCACATCGTCTTTTTATTGGCTGCCGCGGCGGCCAAATCGTCGTCTTCGACACGCGCACTGGAAAAGAACTCCAGGCGCTCCCCATTCCCAAGGGCATCGACGATTTAGTTTTTGACTCCGCGCACAAACGCATCTACGCCGCTTGCGGCAGCGACAAAGGCGCGATCGCCGTTTACCAGGAAATGGACGCGGACCACTACAAGTCCCTCGGTGAAGTCCCTTCCGCGCCCGGCGGCAAGAACGAAGTCCTTGTTCCTCAACTCGGCCGCCTGTACATAACCATTCCGCCACAGGCCACCGCGGCCGGCGAGGTCTACGTCTACAAGCTCCAATAGCCGGAACACATTTGTACGCGGTTTCGTCGCGAAGCCTTCCTGCGTTCGCCGGATAAATCTTCGCGTGGACTCTGGCTCTCGCCTTCTCGTAGCCGTACACTAGGAGCGAAGACTCGAGGAGGAATCATGGCACGCAAAGCTACAGCAGTGTGGAACGGTTCGCTGAAGGAAGGCAAAGGCAACATCTCTACCGAGAGCGGCGTTCTGTCGAAATCGCCTTACTCGTTCAAAACGCGCTTCGAAAATGAACGCGGCACCAATCCCGAGGAATTAATCGCTGCGGCCCATGCCGGCTGCTTCACCATGGCGCTTTCCGCCGAACTTGGCAAAGCCGGCATCACGCCGGAGA
>DATEHB010000090.1:0-4245 GCA_035279805.1 Candidatus Acidiferrales bacterium | reverse complement strand
GGCACGGCGACGATGGAGCGCGTTTGCGTCTTGGTTTTTTCGTCAACCTGCGAGAAGAAGCGCGAATCCTTGCGCGTGTCTGGGACGACGACGACTTCGCCGGTCTGCGCGACCCAGCCGGCGATGCCCTGTCCGAGCTTGATGCGCACGTCTTTCAAAGCGTCGGCGCCTTCGCCCGTGGCGATTTCGAAATAAAGCTCCTGCTTCTCCGTGTCCATCAGCAGGAGCGACCAAGTGTCCGGGCGCAGCACTTCGTTGATTTTTTCCATGATGGTGCGGAGAACCTGGTCGAGCTGAAGAGATGAAGTGAGCGCCTTGCCGAGCTCATGAAAGACGGAAATTTCGCTTCCATAGCCGGGTTCAACAGGCAACGCAGGGTTGCGGCGGCGCTCCACACCTTCGAAAGGCTTTGATTCGGGCACGTTTTGCATGAGCACTGCGAGAGTCCGGAAGTCTCGCTGCAGACCACCGTCGAATGTCTTTTGCATTATAGATTTGGCGGCACGCGACTGCAACCGCCGGTTTTTTGTGGTGCCTAAGAGTCAAATGCACTCAACGGCATGGTACCGGATGCGAGACCTTTGATTGACACCCCTCGAGTGGCCGCCTATATTTTTTATGCAGACCTCACAATGGAATCGACACATTTGTTCGGCGAGCATTTAAGGCGCGAGCGTGAAATGCGCGGAGTGTCGCTCGAGGAAATTTCCGCGGCGACGCGCATCAGCGTGCGTTTTCTGGAGGCGCTCGAGAATGAACAGTGGGAGCGTCTGCCCGGCGGCATCTTCAACCGCGGATTTATTCGCTCCGTAGCGCGGTTCCTGGGGCTGAATGAAGACAATCTAGTTGCCGAGTATGCAATGGAGACGCACGAGCGTCCGGAAATTGCGGTGTGGACGAAAGAGCCGGTGCGCAAGCGTACGAATTGGATGGCGATTGGCAGCGCGGTTGCGGTCGCGGTCCTGTTGATCGCCGGCGTGTGGTACGTGCATCAACGCTACGGGACGAAAATCAGCGCGTGGCATCAGGAGCATCCGATTTTCAGGACGCTGGCGGCGCGATTCCATCATTCGAAGGCGCCATCGTCGAATAACTCGTTGAGTAGTTCGGCGAGCGGTTCGTCGAGCGGCTCGGCCGCCGATTCGACACGCGCCGTGACTCCGGTTCCGGGCGCGTCTGAAAAGCCATCGGCGAATGCGAATGGCTCGGCGTCAACAATTCCTGCTGCGCCGCCGACGAGCGCCGGAACTGCTTCGCCGACGGCGACGCACGCGGGAAACGCGGTGGCATCTTCCGGGCCGATGGAGTTGAAGGTCGAGGCGGGCGAGACGTCCACGGTGAGCGTGCTCGCCGATGGCAAAGTTGTTTTCTCCGGCGTATTGGAGGCGCAACGCACGTTGACGGTGCACGGGCAAACGAGCTTCACCGTCTCGTCGAGCAAATCGAATGCGGTGCTTCTCGAACTGAACGGCCACACGGTGGCTCCGCTGGGACCGCCGGGGGAACCGGGAAAAATCACGCTCACGCGCGACAATTTGAAATCCAGTCCCGGAGGCTACGATTAGCAACGAAGCATCGAGCGACGTCCGCGCGGAAATTTTATCCGGCCGCGCGCGGCCCGAGCGCAAACTCGCAATTTGCACGGGCGGCGTGTCTCTCTCTCCCGCCGAGCGCGCGGAAATATTTGCCGTGCTGGCTTTGGATGCTGAGGAGGGAGTCGCGCAACGCGCTGCGTCAGCGCTGCTGAGTGTTCCCGTTGAAAATTTTCTTGCGGCGCTTGAACGCAGCGACGCCGCGCCCGCGTTGTTCAATTATTGCGCTGAGAACATCTCCGCGAAGCCCGGAATCGCGGACGCGTTGGCGAAGAACGGAGCGTGCCCGGCGGGATTGGTGGAAGGAGTCGCAGCACATCTTTCCGCCGCTGGAATTCAGGCGCTGCTCGACAATCTTGAGCGGCTTACGTCTTCGCCGGCGCTGGTAGTCGCGCTTGCGTCTTCGACGACGGCGACTCCGGAACAGCGCAATCAGATTGCGGAGCTGCAAAAAGGGGCGCTCGACGCGAAGGATCTTGAAGAGGCGGTCACGATTGCCGCGGCCGATCCTGAAAAACGCAAGACGCTGATCCAGCGCCTTGCGCACATGAACGTGGTGCAACGCGTGCAACTCGGACTGCTGGGCGGACGCGAAGAACGCATCGCGCTGATTCGCGACCCGAATAAAGTGGTGCAGCGCGCGGTGCTGCAATCGGCTCGCTTGACGGAGTCCGAAGTTGAAGCGTTCGCAGCTATGACTGTACTCTCCGGTGAAGTGCTGCGGACAATTTCGAATAACCGATTGTGGATGAAAAATTACAGCATCGTTCGCAATTTGACTTCCAATTCGAAAACGCCGCTGGATATTTCACTGCACTTGCTTCCGCGATTGACCGTGCGCGACCTGAAAATCCTGGCGACGAATAAAAACGTCCCGGAAACGCTCCGCTCGATGGCCGCGAAAATGGATCGGAAGCGCAACGAAGCGCGCAAAGAATCTTAGTGAAGTCCGATCGGCCCTCTATACAAAAGCAAAAGCAGATTCCCTGCCTGCGGCAGGCAGGCTCGTCGCCCCCTCTTCGCTTCCGCGAAGAGTGGATCGCTCCTCGGAATGACAACTTATTTTAGTGGCCGAGTGACATTCAAAGAGGCCGCGGCAGGCAGGATGGGGGAGTCGAGAGCCTCACGTCAGTTCGCGCAAGGGCGGCGCGAACGGGACGTGAGCTACAGAGGCAAGGAAACGGGCAGAGGATCGACCTCTACAAAGGCAATAACCGCAAGACGGGCCGATGAGTCCGATCGGGCCCTGCAAAAACGTTAAGACAAGAACAAAACATGAAGTGAGACTAAAGTCGTGCCCTGACAAAAACAAACGCAGATTCCTCGCTCCGCCTGCGGCGGGCTCGGAATGACATTCAAAGAGGGTACGGGAAGGGAAATGGACCGATAAAGCCGATCGGCTGCTACACAAAAAGCAAAAGCGTGCCCGGTCCGTTAAAAAGCGACGGACCGGCCGCTACACAGGCAAGAACAGCAGATTTATTTTGCAGGGGTGAGAGAGGCTTGAATCTTTCTCGCGTAGTCGCGCGCTTTGGCCAGAATTTGAGGCTCGTCGAGAGTCAACATGCGGCGATGCTCCATGACGATTTTGCCGCCGACGATGACTGTGTCCACGTCGCTTGCCTTGAGCGCATAAACGAGCTGGGAATACACGCTGTCCTTGGTCGTGAACCGCGGCGTGGCATGCGGCGCGTCCGTGCGAATGAGAATCATGTCGGCTTTTTTTCCTGCTTCGAGTGAGCCGATTTGTTTTTCCATGTGCAACGCGCGCGCGCCGTCGATCGTGGCCATCGCTACAACTTGCTCAGCCGGCAGGGCTCGTGGATCCATGCGCGCGAGTTTCTGCAACTTTGCGGCAAGGTCCATCTCTTCGAACATGTCGAGATCATTGTTGCTGGCGGCTCCGTCCGTGCCCAATCCGACGGGAACGCCGGCGGCAATTAAATCGACCACGGGACTCACGCCGCTGGCGAGTTTCATGTTGCTCGACGGATTGTGGACGCAGCCCACGTTGTGATCGGCCAGCAATTTTATGTCGCCGGGATCGACCCAGACGCAATGCGCCGCCGTGATATCCGGACCGAGCACGCCGATATTTTCGAGATAGGCCGTTGGCGACAGGCCGTATTTCGCGCGGCTCTGTTCGCCTTCGAAGCGAGCTTCGGAGAGGTGAATCAAAATCGGCGCGTGATATTTACGCGCCAGCGCGGCAGTTTCCTGCAAGGTCTTCGCCGAACAGGTGTAAATCGAGTGCGGCGCGACGGCCGGCGTGATCAGCGAGTCGCCTTGCCAGCGCTTGATGTAGTTTTCCGTGTAGGCGAGCATTTGCGGCACGCTCTTATTATCGGGCGCGGGAAAATCAATGATGGTTTCGCCGAGGACGCCGCGCATTCCGGCTTCTTTGGTTGCGCGAGCCACTTCGTCCTCGAAGTAGTACATGTCCGCATACGTCGTCGTGCCGCCGCGCAGCATTTCGAGGACGCCGAGGCGCGTGCCCCAAGTGACGAAATCTGGAGTGACGTTGCGCGCTTCGGCAGGGAAAATATATTTTTGCAGCCAGTCGTTGAGCGCGAGATCGTCCGCCAAACCGCGAAACAAACTCATCGCGGCGTGCTGGTGGCCATTGATCAGGCCCGGCATCACGATTTCATCG
>DATEHB010000089.1:0-2861 GCA_035279805.1 Candidatus Acidiferrales bacterium | reverse complement strand
AATCTGCTTTTGTCTTTGATTCACCTTGCGGCTCCAGCACCCGCCGCAACCTGAAGCCGTATGCGCTCCTCATGCGTCAGGGCACAGTCTGCCTGCCGCAGGCAGGCTTTAGCCGTGCCGTAAGCAGAACAAATCCGAGCGGCTTTAGGCGCTGGAGGTCCGTCGTTGTGCCCACGAGCGTGAATGCTATACTCCTGATTCCGTGCGGAAGTGGCGGAACTGGCAGACGCGCAGGACTTAGGATCCTGTGGCCGTGAGGCCGTGGGGGTTCAACTCCCTCCTTCCGCACCAAGTGATTTTGCAGTGGCCGGAGACTACCCCAAATCTACGCATCGAAAAAACGCGGAGAGTCACTATGAGAATCGCGAATCTAACTGTATCGATTCTTCTGCTGCTCCCAGTTGCCCGAGCGCAGCAACCGCAGCCGGCGCAGACCTCCACCACGCGTCAGCTCACGGCTATGTTGAACCGGTTCCTCGACGACGCCAGCCACGGTAATCGCGCCGGTTTCGACCGTTTCTTCGCCGACGACGTTGTCTACACCGGCTCGAACGGCTTCGTCCGCCACAAGCCGGACATTATGAAAAACGTCGGCAGCATGAAGCCCGCGCCCAACAAAGAAACAATCTACTCCGCCGACGACGTCACCGTTCACGACTTCGGCGACGCCGCGATAGTCGCGTTCCGCCTGATCGCTCGCACGGAAACCAAAGACGCGAATAGCTCCAGGGGCGAAACGGAGTCCTATCGCAATACGGGAACATTCGTCCGCCGCAATGACCGCTGGCAAGTGGTGGCGTGGCAAGCGACAAAAATCCCAAAACTAGTGGCAGCACCGGCCAAATAATTCTCATCGGAATTTGTGTTGCGCGACTTTCCTGCTCGAAGTGTTCCTGCCGCAAGGTTTTCCTGGCAGAAGAGTTACTGCGAAACGAACCAATGCCGCGAGAATGGCCGCTTCGTTTCTATTGCGTCAACGGAGGCGTCCCTGGCCCCGCACCCAGCCGCGGCGAAAATCTCTGCGCGCGCACCAGCCGATGCCGGTCCTCGAAATGTTTCTGCGCGCGGCGTCCCCACGCTCGCACGAAATAATAATTGAGCGCTCCGCCCGCGCCGGCGCTGATCAACGGTATTAGCCGGGCCGTCCACTTCTCCGCAATCTCGGCGCCCATTTTCACAGCGACGCGATCCATAATCCGCGGCACAATCCGTTCAATTGCCTGCTTTTCGATAAATTCCTTGCCTAGATCCAAACCCGCCGCACTCGCCGCCGCAATCCACAGTTCCACCGCTTCCTCGTCAGTCGCGTACTCAAATCCGTAAATCAAGCTGAGTTTCTGCAGCAGTCGCATCGTGATCGCGGACAAAATTCCCAAATCCGGCGCCACCGTCATCCATCCGCCAAGCCCCAGACCCATTCCCTCCAGGGCCGCCGCCTTCACCGACGAACGGATCACGCTATCCGCGTGCGGCTTTAGAATCTCCGGCCCCAGAAAAAACACGTCCTCCCATTTCTGTATCGGTAGCATGTGCGCGCGCTGTACATGGCGCAAATAGGCGGCCGAATCCACACGAACGTGCTTATACGCCGCCCGCGCGCTCGCCTCAATTGACGAACGGAAAAATTCAGATGATCGCGTCGAAATTCCTCTCTTCATCATGTTCCGTTAGATGCGCCGCCATCAAAAACAGTCTGAGGCTTCGTGTGACACTTTATGCAGCGGCTCGTGTCGAAGCCGCACGCGCAGCAGCCAACTCATCTTACTAAACTTTTCACGCCTCTGATGGTATAAACGCCCAGCATGCCGCCTAAAAACTTCACTCGCCGCGATATTTTGAAACTTGGCGCAATCGCCCCGGCCGCCGCGCGCGCATTCGCGTCGCAATCCGCATCGCAAATATCTGGCGATCCGGCTTCTTCGCGCCAAACATTTGGCAGTCAGCATGATAAGTCTCCGCGCGAGCGTCTCCTTCTCGATTTCAACTGGCGCTTTCACTTCGGTCACGCCTCCGATCCGGCGAAGGATTTCAATTTCGGGGGCGAGAGCGCCTTTGCAAAAACGAGTTATCTGTTTCCTCCCGCGCGCCATGATTTTGATGACGGCAATTGGCAATCGGTGGACCTTCCGCACGATTTCGTCGTTGGCCTGCCGTTCGTGAATTCACCCGAACTCGTCGATTACGGTTTCAAGCCGGTGGGGCGCAATTTTCCGGAAACAAGCATCGGGTGGTATCGCCGCGTCTTCGACATTCCCGCGAGCGACGCCAACCGACGGCTTTCGTTGGAATTCGATGGCGTTTTCCGCGATTGCATCGTCGCGCTTAATGGCAACTATCTTGGCTGCAACTTGAGCGGCTACGCGCCCTTTCGCTACGACATCACTGACTTCGTCAACTACGGCGGCACAAATATTTTGATTGTGCGCGTCGACGCCACTGAGCATGAAGGCTGGTTCTACGAAGGCGCGGGAATTTATCGCCATGTCTGGCTTGATAAAACCGCGCCGGTCGCCATCGCCCCCGATGGGATTTTCGTTTCGCCGCGATTCGCAAACAACGTTCCACAGGGTGACCCCGCTATGGTTGTGGAAGTCAATCTGCTCAATTCGACGGCAAACGGCGCCAAGGTCAGTGTTGATTGCGAAATCATTTCGCCTCAAGGCAGCACCGTGAAAAAGCTTTCGGTCACCGGAGACCTGAAAGGCAAATCTCACGGGATGCTGGAACTGAAGTCAAAGCTGGCGTCGCCCGTTCTTTGGTCACCCGAGAACCCGAAGCTTTACAAACTCCTCACCACTGTTTCTGTCGCAGGCAAAACCGTTGACCAGAAGGAAACAAGCTTTGGCATTCGCACGGTCGGC
>DATEHB010000088.1:0-9870 GCA_035279805.1 Candidatus Acidiferrales bacterium | reverse complement strand
AAACTTGCATGCCCGGATTGGACTGTTGCAGGTTCTGGATCAAGTCTTCCATTGCTTGATCAATTGAAGACGCGTTCTGGTCCTGCAATCCGCCGATAATAACGCCGTAGGCAGTCGCTCCCTGTGACGCTGCGCCCTGTGGGGCAATCGTAACTGTCGAGTTCTGGTCGTCAGCGGCCTGCCAATTGGAAGGATACGAAATGCTGAAGGCGCTGTGCTGCAATTGGGTGAATTGGCCGCTGGGCCTCACCTGTCCATAGCTTAGGTTGGCGATACTCCCACTTTGCGCGCCGGCGTTGTCGGTCGTGCTTGCGGAAGACGGTGTCGCGCCGTTCTGGGCATTCTGGCGCGCCCAGACTCCCTGCTTGGCCCCGTCGGCAATCTGCTGGGCTGTGTAAGTCTCAATACCCCTTGCCTGTTGTTTGGCGCTGGCGAACGCCGGACTCGTGCCGAAATAATTCTTCGGCGGCCAGTTTTGAATCTCGCTTTCCACCGCGGCCTCACGGTTGCCGGGGTTCGGGTGGTCGCTCAGGAACTGCGGACCGTTACCTCCGCCTTGTTGCTCGAGTTTTTCGAAAAACTGCGCCATGGCCTTCGGGTCGAAACCTGCTTTGTACATAATGATGGCACCCACGGCGTCGGCCTGAGCTTCATCGTCGCGGGAGTACTTCATAAGGACTGTCCCCGCGCCAATCTGGATGCCTAAACGGGCGATATTGCCTGCTGTGTTGCCGGGAAGAATGGCACCCAGAATCCCCAGAATAGATCGAGCCACGGACGTCTTCCCTACCCGTTTCGCCGAGTGCTGCATGTAAACGTGAGACATCTCATGAGCCATCACGCCTGCCAGTTCGGCTTCACTGTCTGCCGCCTGGAGAGTGCCCAGATTGATAAAAATAGGTCCGCCGGGCAAGGCAAAGGCATTGATTTCCTTTTGCGGAATAACGTGGAATTGGTAAGGCCACGACTTGTCCTGCGGGATCACTGCCACCAGTTTTCTCCCCAACTGCTGGACGTAACGCGTCACCTGGCTTGAATCGGGTAATACAGGCATTTGCTTGTATACCTCGGCCATGACTTGCAAACCGGCCTGCTCCTGCTGCCGTTTGTTCATTCCGGAAGCGATACCGGGGTCGGGGAATTGGGGCTGTTGTTGAACAGTTGCAGCCAACCAGCTGGGTTCAGCGATCAGCGCTGCTAATATCAGCGTCAGCGCCACTGTGAGAAACGCTCGTGTTTTCATGAAAGACCTGCCCTCCTTGTCGCTGCAAAATGCCGTTCGTCCCGTCACATCCAACGGCTCGAGATACCTGCTTTTATGATGTTGCGACAAGCGGAAAAGCCACAGCAGGGCTAGCAGATTAGGCAGACGGAGGAGGCAGTTTGCCGCCGGGAAGCATCGGCATGGTGCGGATGCGCATGCCCGTGGCGTTGAAAATCGCGTTCCCCACGGCGGGTGCAAGTCCGACGATGGGCGTCTCGCCCGCGCCCGCCGACGGCTGATCCTTGCGGTCGACGAGCACCACCTCGATTTTCGGCTCATCCTTGAATCGGCCCACGCGGTATTGCGAAAATCGCGGATTCAAAATCCGCCCGTTCTGGAACTCAATCGCCTCATACAATGCGCCGCCGATGCCCATCGTGATGGCGCCGGAAATCGAATTCTTCAATCCCTCGGGATTGACAATCGCGCCGCACTCGAACGCCTGCACCACGCGCACAATTCTTACTTCGCCAGACGGGCGATCCACGGCCACTTCCGCGCACGTGGCGATGTGTCCGCCCTTATCGATTCCTCCCGCGATGCCGAATCCTCGTCCCGCCGCCGCTTTGCGGTTCTGCCAGCCGAATTTCTGCGCGGCCGCTTCGTACACGGCGCGTAACCGCGGCTCCTTCAAATTCTTCATCCGGAACTCCAGCGGATCCATTCCTGCCGCGTGCGCGCAATCGTCCATGTGCGACTCGCGCGCGAAATGATTCGCGCAGGCAGCGAGCGAACGGTACGATCCCTGCCGCAGCGGCCCGTTCACGGGATGAAATTCTGTAAGCTGATTCGGCGCTTCGTACATCGTTGCAATCGCCGCCGCGCCCGAATTGTAGTTGTGAAATTCCCACGCCGTCAGCATTCCGTCGGCGCTCACGCCGCTCTTGATCTCAATCACGCCCGCGGGACGGAAATACGCCCACGTGAATTCCTCTTCGCGCGTCCACAGCAGATGCACTGGCTTCCCCGCACCTTGCGCAATCCGCGCCGCTTCCACAGCGCATTCGCCCGTGTGTTTTCCGCCGTACGCAGCGCCCGTATCCGGCACCATCACGCGCACACTGTCATTCGACAGATGAAACGCCTGCGCCAACTCTTCGCGCACAGCGAAAGGCCGCTGCGTACCGGTCCACACAGTTAACTTCCCATCTTTCCATTCTGCCAGCGCCGCGCGCGGTTCCAGCGGACAGTGCGCGATGTACGAAATGTGATATTCCGCTTCCAGTCGGTGCACCGCCGCCGATAATCCGTCACTCATCGAGCCCGTCATATGGCGATAGCGATTTTCTTCCGCCGGATTTTTTTCCGCGTTCTTCTTCAAATACTCGAAGAGTTCTTTGTTGGAGATTTGTGGCGTGGCCTTCCATTCCGCTTTGATCGCCGCCGCCGCGCGCTCGGCTGTTAATTCATCCGGAGCCGCCATACCGATGAAATCGCCGTCGTGTACCACCGTTACTCCTGGCATCCCTTTCGCGGCGCTCACATTCACGGAAATCAGAGTCGCGCCGAAAGCGCTGGGACGCACCACCTTGCCATAGAGCATTCCCGGGCGCTTCAAATCCGGCGTGTACCTGTGCCGCCCCGTGACAAAATCGCGCGCGCCAATTTTTCGCATCGGCTGCCCCGCGATTTTCCATTCGGTCGCCGGAGTGACAGGATCCTCCGCGGGCATCATCTGCGCGAGCGACCGCCCTTGTGCGAGTTCCGCATAAGTGAGCGAGCGTCTGCCGGATCGCTCGGAAATTTTTCCGTTCTCCGCCACAAGCTCGCTCGCGTCCACATTCCATTGCTTTGCCGCCAGGCCTGTCAACACGTCTCGCGCCGCCCACGCAACTCTCCGAAGCTGTGTTCCCATTTGCGGCGTCGTTCGGCTCCCGAACGTGCCCATGTCAAACGGCGTCAATTGCGTGTCACCCATCACCATCGCAATCGACGCGAGCTCCACGTGCAATTCATCCGCAACCGTCTGCGCAAGTGACGTGCGAATGTTCTGCCCGATTTCCACCTTGCCCGTAAACACTGTGACGCTTCCGTCTTGCGCAATGTGCAGCCACGCGCTGATTTCGCGCGGCATGTCTTCGCGCATCCCCGTGCGACGTCCAGACTCTTGCAGCGAGAGCGTTTCCTTGGCCACCAGCAAAATGGCGATGCCGCCGCCGATCGCTTTCATAAAGTCGCGGCGGTCCATCGCGAACAAATGCATCGGCATCGCGCGAAATTCGTAGCGTTCCGGCTCGATAATTATTTTTGTCTCCGGCTTCACGCTCATGCAGCGCCTCCCTTCATGCGCTTCGACACCAGCGCGATGGCTTCGCCAATCCGCTGATACACGCCGCACCGGCAAATGTGCCCGTTCATGTACTCCACAATTTCTGCTTCGCTCGGATGCGGATTGCTTTTCAAGAGCGCCACGCCGCCGAGAATCATTCCCGAAGAACAATACGCGCATTGCATCGCGTCAACGTCAATGAACGCCTGTTGTACAGGATGAAGCTCGCCGTTTTTTTCGAGCCCTTCGATTGTCGTGATTTGCCGCTGCCCCACGGCGCCCACACGCGTCTGGCAGGAATGCCGCGGATTGCCGTCGATCAGCACCGTGCAAGCGGCGCATTGTCCTTCGCCGCATCCGTATTTCGTGCCGGTCAAATCAAACTGGTCGCGCAACACGCTCAGCAGTGTGGCTTCGCCGTCCACGTCAATCGCGTAACGCTTTCCGTTCACATTTATTTCGGTCACTCTGGCCATCGCGGAATCCTTTGCGCGGGCAACCCGCTCATTGGATGCAATCCCTTAACGCGGGCAAACCTGCTCACCGGCTGGTAGGAGCTTCATTTTAATTCCCGCCTCTTCTTCAGGTCAACATCCGAACCGCACTCCGTCAAATGTTTCTTTCGAATCGCGCGGTTGCGTGCGCGCCACTCTTCCGCGGTAATTTCCCATATCTCGCCGGGGAACCGACCCGAAACATACGTGCGCTCCTCGGCGCGGATCACGCGCATGCCTTGTTTTTCCGAGATGCGGCGCGAGGCGGTATTCGCAATTGCCTTTGTGACGTGCAGAACCGGAAACTTCAGCGCCTCGAACCAATAGTCATTCACCGCGTCGCATGCCTCGCTCATCAGGCTCTGGCCTTGCCACGGGAGGCCGAGCCAGAAACCGCGATTGTCGTTCTCGTCCTTCTTCAGGCTGATGCTGCCGATTAATCGCGCCGGATCGTTTTTCAGACGCAGCGTCCAGTGCCAGGCGTCGCCGCGCTCGGCTGCGGGCAGAGCGACATCGCGATAAAACTGGCGCGCGCCATCCGCCGGATACGGCCATGGCACTACGGTTGCAAGATACTTCACGATCTCCCATTGCGGGAAAAGTATTTGCGTTTGCTCAGCGTCCGCCAGTTCCAAGGGACGCAGCAAAAGGCGCGGCGTCTCTAATATCGGCGTCATACGGGCGCTGCGCTGCTGGTGGCGCCAACGGCATTCTCGATCAGCAAACCCGCCAGTTGCCGGGGTTCAGAAATCGGCGGATGGCAGGAAGTTCCTTCACAGACAAATGCCTGCGCCGTATCGGCGCGCCCTGCGTTGAAAATGTATGGAATCGTTTCCTTGAGCTCCGGAGCAAGCGCATCTTCCGCAATACTTTCCGGCGTGACGCGCAGCACCGCCTTGCCGAAGCGGTAAACGGAATTCGCCGCCGCTTCGAGCACCGCGGCCTTCGTGTCGCCTGCCGCGCCCGTGATCACCACTTGCAAGGTGCGACGCGAATGAAGCACTGCGGCAAGTCCATACGTCGCGGCGTAAAGTCCAAATTGCGGTGCAAGCCCCGCAAACGCTTCGAGCGTTCGCTGCGCCCATTCGCGATAGAGAGGCTTGCCCGTGAAGCCGTAAAGCCTCGCGAGCGCAATCGCCGCTGCGGAATTCGTGCTCGGCGTCGGCGAATCCTGGAACGCCTTGCGACGAAATTCGAGGCCTCCCATCGGTGGCGCGTCGAAGGCGCGATCAAAAAAACCGTCGCATTCCGCGTCGCCATATTTTTCGATGGCGAGCTGCATCGCGCGCTCGGCGATGTCGAAATAGCCGCGGTCGAGCGTCGCTTCATAAGCGTCGAGCAGCGCGATCACCGCAAATATTTGATCGTCGAGAAGACATGCCACCGGCGCCCCGCCGATGCGATGATTGAATCCTTTTCTTTCGTTCCATGCTTCGCCAAGAATCCGGTCGAGTGTCTTTAACGCCAAATCGCGGCAATCCTGTAGTCCCAGCACGCGCGCGGCTTCCAAAAACGCCGACGCGAACATCGCGTTCCAGCTTACGTAAATTGTCTTATCGACAACGGGGGCTGTGCGCTTGGCGCGAGCAGCGAGCAATTTGCCTTTTGCCCGGGCGATGACAAGCCGCGCATCGCTCTCGCTCATCTCGCGCCTTTTCGCGATATCTTCCTGCGTGCTCGCTACCCACAGGACATTCTTCGCCGGATTGTGATGCATCTCGCCCACTGGACCGACGTCGTAATATTCTTCCATCACATTCGCTTCTTCGGGTGAAAGCGCCGCGCGCAACTCGTCGACGGTCCAAGTGAAATAATCGCCGTCGTCGTCGAGCGAAATATCCGCGTCCTGACTCGCGTAAAATCCGCCGCGCTCACGGTCGCTCAGCGTGCTGAACACCCAGCGAATAATTCCGCCGGCCGTTTCGCGAAAAAGTTGCGCGAGACCAGCATCGGTTGCGCCCGGCCTATTTGCGACCTGAAATGCGTGCAGATAATTCTTCAGCAGCTCGGAATTGTCATATGACATTTTCTCGAAGTGGGGCACAAGCCATCGTTCGTCGACGGAGTAGCGATGGAATCCCCCGCCGAGCTGGTCATGAACACCGCCCAGCGCCATTTTTTCGAGCGTCCGTTGCGCGATATGCAACAGATTTGAATCGCGCGAACTCTGCCCCAGGTCCAAAAGTAAATCGATGGCCGCCGGATGCGGAAATTTCGGCGCCTGGCCAAACCCGCCATTGCGCGAATCAAAATTCTCGGCGATCGACCCGGCCATTGTCTGGACAATTCCGGCATCGAAAGCGCCGCGCGCGTTTGTGAACGTCTCCGCGCGACGCACAGCGTCTTCAAGCGCCACCGCGGAGCTATCGATTTCACTTCGTTTCGCGCGAAACGCTTCCGCCACGGCCACCAGAATCCGTTTGAATCCCGGGCGCCCCATTGCGTCTTCCGGCGGAAAATACGTGCCGCCGAAAAAAGGTTTGCCATCCGGCGTAAGAAACGCAGTCAGCGGCCAGCCGCCCTGCCCCGAAATCGAGCTGATCGCCGTTTGATAGCGCGAATCAACGTCGGGTCGCTCGTCGCGATCCACCTTCACTGCCACATAAAATTGATTGATCAGCGCGGCGATGTCAGGATTTTCGTAGCTCTCGCGATCGATCACGTGGCACCAGTGGCACCACACTGCGCCAATATCCAGCAGAATCGGTTTCGTTTCCGCGCGCGCTCTTGCAAACGCGGCCTCGCCCCATTCGTGCCACTCCACAGGCTGATGCGCCGCCGAGCGCAAATAGGGACTGGCGGAATCCTTCAAGCGGTTTGCCGGGGCTTCGTTCACCATTTCCTCTCAGGGAGGGAAACGTTGTGCATCCGAAATTCAACGCGGACGCGACGGTGTTTACTGAATCGGATTACGATAATCGGCGTCACGCGGATCGATGGGCCTGCGTCCGGCGAACCCCTCATCCTGCCGGTGATAAAATCGAATGCGGTCTTCGCCCACGCGCCAGCAAAAATAAATGTCTTCGTCATTCAGCCGCGCGGGAAAATCCAGCAGTCCCACGTTAAGATCCTTTACCACGCATCCGGTTGCACTGATGCGTTCGACAGCCGACTCCACGGATTTTTCGCGCCGATTGCGTTCGATGCGCTGTTTCGCCGCTTCGTCATAATCGAAGCGCATCCCGCCCATCATTTGTATGCGCGTCGAGAGTTCGCCCAGTTTCTCGTCGAGTTCGCCCATGCGCCTCCGCTCCTCCATCGCCTCCAGCAGCAACGGCTCGAGTTCGACGCGTGTGCGCTCCGCTTCGGTCAGGCTGAAAATCCTCTGTTCGTCATCCGACATTCTTCGTCCGCCATGGTCCGCGCTCAACCACGTTCAGCCACCAATATAGACCATCGTCCTCGACGGCGGAACAAAATCAGGCTCGTTGATCCGGTGGCCTGCTTCCTTTTCCATCACGATGCGGTGAATTTCGGCCACAATTTCCGCATCGGTCGCGCCTCCACGCAGCAAGCTCTTCAAATCGTGATCTTCCTTGCTGAAAAGGCACGTGCGCAGCTTTCCATCGGCGGTCAACCGGATGCGCGAGCAGAATCCGCAAAACGGCTGCGACACCGGAGCGATCAGCCCGATTTCTCCGCGCCCGTCCGTGAAACGATATTTCCGCGCCGTCTCGCTGCGTTCATGCGCGATGGGAACCATCGGCCAGCGCGCCTCGATTCTCCGCCGAATTTCCTCCGCAGGCACAAAGAGGTCGCGCGTCCACGCGCGGTCCGCATCGAGCGGCATGAACTCGATAAAGCGCATAATCAAGTCGCGCTCGCGTGCGAATCCGGCAAACGCCTCCACTTCGTCGTCATTCAGCCCGCGCACCAGAACCGCGTTCACCTTCACCGGACGCAGCGGCGAGGCTTGCGCCGCGTCGATTCCGGCCATAACCTTGTCGAACGACCGCGTGCGGGTGATTTTTTCGAATCGTCCGCGGTCGAGCGAATCCAGGCTGATGTTGATGCGCTTCAATCCCGCCGCCACTAGCCGGTCGCAGCGCTCCGCGAGAAGCTGCCCATTCGTCGTCAGCGAAATATCCGGTACGCCCAGAGCGCGCAATCGCGAAATAAATCCCTCGAGGCCAGGCCGCACCAGCGGCTCCCCTCCCGTCACGCGAACTTTCCTGATTCCCAACCCCGCCAGAATTCGCGCCAGCCGTTCAAGCTCGTCCCAGCTTAGGATATTGTGTTCCGCCATGTGATTCTCGGGATTCGCCGAGCGGCAATAGACGCAGCGGAAATTGCAGCGGTCGGTCACCGACACGCGCAAGTCCGTAATCTTCCGGCCAAACTTGTCCATCAGTGGCCCGGCTGCCGCATCCATCATCAAATGAGAATCACTCACGTTATTTGGATTCCTCTTGGCCGTTATCGGGATCTGCGCCGCCTCTATCCAAAATAAAAATGCCCAATTCCATGATTGGAGTTGGGCAGAAAATCGAGACGCTTCGCGCGCTCGGCTTTTCTCCTTTCCAAATCACGGGCACCCAAAAACAGGATGCCATGAAGGGAGGCTCGGGCGTTTCCGCCCAAACCCTGAACGCCTGCGAAGACATTTCGTCTCGCAAGCATCTCCCGCGCTCTTGAGCCAGCGCGGTATCGTCTTCGAAGCCATGGATTTTCTCTTCCGCAGGCAACGAGGATCGGAGAATTCAACCTTAATTCTACGCCGCTTCTACACTCATCACAAATTATGAAATGCGCCTACGGGTTCACCTCCGGATTGTCGCGTACACCAATTAATCCGCCGCCCCGCGGCGCGCGCCAACCCCGCCGCTGGCCAGCTCTGTTGCCGGTTCGGCCGGCAACCGGTCATACGCCCGTTTAAGCAACAACGGTGTTACGAATGTCGTCACAGTCGCCATCAAAATCAGCACGGTGAACAATCCCTCGCCGATAAACGCGTTGGCCAGCGCGATATTCGCGATTACCAATTCCATGATTCCTCTTCCATTCAGGCCAATTCCGAGCGCCCAGCTTTCGTTACTCGTCATTCCCGCCAGCCGCCCGCCCAGGTAACCTCCACATATCTTGCTCACAAAGGCGGCGACCAGAATCGCCACCACCAATTTCCAATCCGTCAAAGTATGGGCATTGAATTCCAGCCCGATCGCGGCGAAGAAGATCGGCCCCAGGAATCCCATGGTGACGTTTGATGCCGTCTTCTGCACTTCCTCAAAATTCGCCCGTCCCAGAACTGCGTAACTCAGAAGCATCGACCCGAAGAACGCACCCACCATGAAATCCAGGCCCAGAATTTGCGAAAAAGAAGCAAACGCAATCACAAACAGGAACACGATCGCGAATAACGATTCCTTTCCCTTTAGATTCACAACCAGACGGTCCACCAGATTGCGCGAGCGCATAAATCGCGTGCGCGTGTAACGCTTGATGACCCTCGAAACAATGATAATGCCCGCCATGAACACAATCGCTTTCCCGAGCGCCAACGCCACCGATACCAGCAGACCGCGCGATACGTTGGTCCCGCCCTTGACGTCGAGAATCACGCCGAGTATGAGCAGCGACACAACATCGTTCATCACCGCCGCGGAGATAATCTTCTGCCCGATCTCCGTTTGCAGTTTCCCCAGGTCCATCAGAATTCGCACGCTCACCGGAAGCGCCGTAATCGCGATGCACAGGCCGACAAATAACTCGCGAGTGCCGTCCATTCCAAATGCCATCCCCACGCCGATTCCCAGCGCCAGCGGAACGGTAAATCCGGCGATTCCCACCCATACGCCGCGCCCTCGAAAAGACTTCCACAAAACATCAAGATCCATCTCCATACC
>DATEHB010000087.1:0-41112 GCA_035279805.1 Candidatus Acidiferrales bacterium | reverse complement strand
CGAGCAGATCAAGAGCGCCTATCGCAAGGCCGCTCTGAAATGGCATCCGGACCGCAATCCGGAAAATAAAGCGGACGCGGAGCATCGGTTTCGCGAAGCGAGCGAGGCGTACAGCATCCTTTCGGATCCGCAGAAGCGCGCGGCGTATGACCGCTACGGGCATGCGGGAATCAGCGGGCAGGTGTTTGACGCGAGCAATTTTGGAACAATTTTCGAGGAATTTCAGGATGTGTTCGGCGACATTTTCGGCTTCCAGGATATTTTCGGCGGCAGCGCGGGCGGCAGGCGGCGCGGGGGGCGTTCGCGGGCGCAACGCGGAGCGGATTTGCGTTACGACCTGAAGCTGTCGTTCGAAGACGCGGCGGCGGGCGTTAAAACCAAAGTGAAAATTCCGCGCCTGGAGAATTGCGAAGCGTGTCATGGCACTGGAGCGAAGCCGGGAACGGGCATGGAGGCGTGTGGAACCTGCAAAGGACGCGGGCAAATGCATTATCAGCAGGGATTTTTCGCCGTGTCGCGGACTTGCCCGGCGTGCCGCGGCGCAGGGCAGGTGATCAAGGAAAGTTGCGCGGAGTGCCGCGGGCAGGGAAGAATTGAGCGTTCACACACGATTGAGGTTGCGATTCCGGCGGGCGTCGATACTGGAATGCGCCTGCGCGTCCCGGGCGAAGGGGAGCCGGGTGCGAATAGCGGACCCTCAGGCGATTTGTACGTGTTCATCGAAGTGAAGGAGCACTCGTTTTTCGAGAGGCGCGGCGCGGATCTCTACTGCAGCATTCCGATCACCGTTTCGCAGGCGGCGCTCGGCGCGGAGATACGAATTCCCACGCTCAACGGCGATGAAAATCTGTCGATTCCCGAGGGCACTCAGCCGGGGACGCTGTTCCGTAAGAAGGGCAAAGGTTTGCCGGACCCGCACGGCGGCAAGGGCGACCTTTACGTGAATGTGCGCGTGGCGATTCCGTCGAAAATGACCAAGGAACAAAAAGCGCTCTTCGAGCAATTGCATCGCGTGGTGAAAGTTGAGAACAAGCCCGTCGAGCGCGGCTCGAGCTTCTTCGACAAGGTGAAAGACATCTTCAGCTAAGCAGATTCAGTGCCGCGCGAAAACCGCGCCCGGCGTTCGTGTCTGCCCGCTTACTGCCACCCCTCCTTGCATCGCTCTGCCCCGTCTGTAAGATATATGCGACGATGGTGACGATGATGACAGCAACAGAATCAGAGATGTGCCGCGCGGTGATCTGGCTGGAGCGTTTTGAGCCTGAATCGCGCACCGGCGAGAACCTCTTTCGTGCACTTTCTAATCGGTACAACAAATTATTAGAAATCCCCGTAAGTTATTGCAAACAAAGGGTCGGGGTCATTTCTAATCGGTACAAAACAGGGTTTTGTTGCGGGCCGATTTCGGCATTCGTGAAGAGCTGATGAGACGGCGATTCTTCGTTGAAAAATTCGACAGGCAGCGCGCGGAAATGCGCGGCGAAGCAGCCGAACACTTGGCCCGCGTGCTGCGCGCGGAGCCGGGGCAAGTGTATGAGCTGAGTGACGGGGAGCAGGTGTGGCTCGCACGCATTGAGAAAATTTCGCGCTCGCATGGGAAAGACGCGGTGATTGAATTTGCGCTAGCAGAGCAAATCGCGGTGGAAGAATCGGCGCTGCGCGTGACGGTGCTGCTGAGCATCGTGAAATTCGACCGGATGGAGTGGTGTTTGGAGAAGGCCACGGAACTGGGCGTGACCGAAATTGTTCCCTTGGCGGCGGCGCGAAGCGAGAAAGCATTAGTTTTGGCCGCGAAGAAGCGAGCTGAGCGGTGGCGGAAAATTTTGGTGGAGTCAGCGCAACAGTCGAGAAGATTGCGGCCGGCGTCGCTCACGGAAATTGCGAAAGTGGAAGACGCGTTTGCTAAGACCAATGCGAGCGTGAAAATTATCCTGTCCGAGCGCGCGGATGCGAGACCACTGCGCGAAATTTTGCAGGGTGGTTCTACAAAAGAAATTTGCATCGCGATTGGTCCCGAGGGCGGCTGGACAGACGCGGAATCCGCGGTCGCTGCGAAAAATGGATTTCAAGAAGTGTCTCTCGGACGTGAAATTTTGCGCACGGAGACAGCAGTGATCGCCGCGTTGGCGGTGATTCGCTACGCGGTAGCATGACGGGATCCGAGCTACAGGAACGAGCGCAAGCGCGTATGATTAGCGCGCGATTATGGTGTTAAGCGGCCGTGGGTGTAATGGAATTCGTGCTTGGCTTCGTCGTAGTCGTGCATTTTGGGAAGAACCGGAACGCGGCAATTGTGGCAGCCGCGATGATAGTGCTCCGCAAATTCCTGTTCAAACGTGCGCATGATGCTGGGGATGATGAGCGAATGTTCCGTCGGCAAGAAGCATCGGTTGCCGCGCGGAGCGTTGATGGAAGCGTGGAGAATGTCCTCCATATCAATTTCATCGCCGCTACCGTCAATAAGTTTTTCGAGGCCGCGCGTGGCTTGATACGTCCCGTCCTTGCAGGAGCGGCACTGGCCGCAGGATTCGATCCACAGGAATTTCGAAAAGCATTGCGCGACCTGCACCATGCAATTCGAGTCGTCGTAAACCATGAAGCCGCCGGAGCCCAGGCCTGAGCCGGCGTTGCGCATCGAGCGAAAGTCGAGCGGCGTGTCGTAGGAACTCGGATTCGCGAGCGGATAAACTCCGGCGCTGGCCACGCCGGAAAAAATCGCTTTGATTTTGCGGCCGGGACGCAAGCCGCCCGCATATTTTTCGACCAGCTCGCGCAGCGTGGTACCGAGAGGAAGCTCCACCACGCCTTCGCGCTGCACGTCGCCGGAAATCGTGAAAACCATGTGGCCGGGCGTGTCGGCGGTCCCCATGGAGCGGAACCAGTCAGCGCCATTGCGAATAATGTGCGGAACGTTTGACATCGACTCGCAATTATTTACGAGCGTGGGATTCGTACGGTCTGGAATGCATGACGGATAGCCTGCGAAAAGTCCGAGAACGTAGGGAGGATAATCCATTTCGCGCGGCATGGCCTCGCGGCCTTCGATGACTTCCAGCATGGCCTTTTCTTCGCCGAGCAAATAATCCTCCGGACCGTAGACGAACTGGATTGGAATTTCGCCCAGCACGTTGCGAGCGGTCATCTCCTGATGCGCGCGCGCGGTGGAAGCGATGGCGTGTTCGAATGTGCCCTTCATAGCGATGAAAGCCTTCTGCGCGTTCATGGCATATGCGGCGATGGCCACGCCTTCGAGAAGCTGGTACGGATTGCGCCCCATCATCATGCGGTCTTTGTACGTGCCGGGCTCGCCTTCGGTGGCGTTGCAGGCGACGAATTTTGTGGGACACGGATCGCTGGCAATGCTGGACCATTTGATTCCAACGGGAAAACCGGCTCCGCCGCGTCCGCGAAGGCCGGATTTTTTCACTTCGGCGATCACCGCTTCGCGCGGCATGGAGCGCGCCTTGTCGAGCGCCTTCAGACCGCCAATGGCGATGTAGTCGTCGAGCGACTGGAGCGGCCGATCCGGCAGAAGGTAAGGTTTCCCGTTACGCGAGGCCTGGCTGGTTTCCATCCGTGTTCACTCTCCCAAAGAGGTTTTCGTGGAATAGCGATAATGCCGGCAGCGTCCGATGTGACGAGAACGCCAGCGGCAACCCTGAATCGTAGCACAGACATGCAACGGCGAGTGAGCGGCAGGACAGAAAAAAGTAAGCGGGCAGGCTGCAACGTAGGGGCAGGAGCGAACGTCAGATATAGGAGAGGCTGTGCGGATTCAGCGAAGACTTTTGGCGTTGAATGCCAAGTACATACAAAAACTCACGGGGAAAAATGAAGCACTTCTCAAAACTGACGATTGGCGCCTGCGCTTGGGCGATTTTCGCGATTGCAGGATGTACGGAACACGCCGCTCCACCTCCCGATGTACCGGTCGTACCGGTGATGGCGGCGAAGGCCGTGATGAAAACGATGCCGGTCGAGTTGCATGCGATTGGAACGGGCGAAGCGTCTTCGACCGTCTCGGTGGAATCGCAAGTTGCTGGAATCGTGAAGGAGGTGCATTACACGCAGGGACAATTCGTGAAAAAAGGCGATCTGCTGGTGACGCTGGATAGCCGGCCATTCATCGCAAACCTGCAACTTGCGCAAGCGAATTTGGCGAAAGATAAGGCCAGCGCGGAATTGGCGAAAGTGCAGGCGGGCCGCTACCAAAAGCTGTTCCAGTCAGGAATCGTTCCGAAAGAACAATACGACCAGTTTGTCGCAACGGCGGACGCGAGCGAAGCAACCGTGCAGGCGGATCAGGCTGCGGTGGAGACGGCGAAGTTGCAGGTTTCTTACTGCGACATTTACGCGCCGATCAGCGGCCGAACGGGAAGCCAGCTTGTGTATCCAGGAACGGTGGTAAAAGCGAATGACGTTCCGGTCCTTGTGGTCATCAACGAAATCTCGCCGGTCTATGTGGATTTTTCCGTACCGCAGCAATACCTGGACGAAATCAAGACTTATATGAGGCGAGGGAAGCTGGCAATTCAAGCGACAACATCGGACAACGCGTCGCCTGAAAACGGATACCTGACATTCGTAAACAACGCGGTGGACGCGTCAACCGGAACAATCGTACTGAAAGGGACATTTCCCAACAGAAGCCTGCGCCTGTGGCCGGGAGAATTCGTGACCGTGATTTTGCGATTGTCGGAACAGGAGAAAGCAGTGGTGGTGCCGTCGCAAGCAGTGCAGACGGGACAGCAGGGAGATTATATTTTTGTGATTAAACCGGACATGACGGTGGAATCCCGGACTGTGAAAGTATCGCGGACGATCAACGGCGAGACTGTAATCACCGAGGGCGTGAAAGAAGGGGATACGGTGGTCACGGACGGCCAGGTGCGGTTGGTGCCGGGCGTGAAGGTGGAAGTGAAGACGAGCCTCTAAGGAAGAGCGAGCAGCAGAATGCAGATCGCGGAAAATTTTATCAAGCGGCCGGTGATGACCAGCCTAGTCATGCTGGCGATTCTGCTGTTTGGCGTTATCGCCTACCGCAGCCTCGCAGTCAGCGATTTGCCCAACGTGGATTTCCCGACGATCTCGGTTTCGGCAAATCTGGCCGGAGCGAGTCCGGAGACGATGGCTTCGGCAGTGGCGACGCCGCTCGAAAAGCAATTCACGACGATTGCCGGGCTCGACTCGATGACCTCGTCGAGTTCGCTCGGCAGCACGCAGATCACGCTGCAGTTCGATTTGAGCAGAAATATTGATGGCGCTGCTCAGGATGTGCAAGCGGCAATCACGGCGGCCGCGAACCAGCTTCCGCCAAACATGCCGACGCCGCCGATATTCCGGAAGGTGAATCCGGCGGACTCGCCGATTTTCTTTCTGGCGGTGACTTCCCCGACGCTGCCGCTATCGGAGGTGGACGCGTACGGGGAGACGCTGCTGGGACAACAGATATCGATGGTCAGCGGCGTGGCGCAAGTGTTTGTCTACGGTTCGATGAAATACGCAGTGCGAATTCAACTGGACCCGAAAGAGTTGGCCAGCCGGCAGATCGGAATTGATGAAGTAACGGCCGCGGTTCAAGGCGCGAATGTGAATTTGCCGACAGGGACGCTTTATGGCGCGCACAAGGCGTTCACGGTGCACGCGAACGGGCAAATGACGGATGCGTCGATGTACAGGCAGATGATCGTCGCCTACCGAAACGGCTCGCCGGTGCGTCTGGACGAACTGGGAAAGGTCTACGACAGCGTCCAGAACACGAAGCTGGCGAATTGGATTAACACAAAACCAGGAATCATTCTTGCCGTCCAACGACAGCCAGGGACAAACACGATCGAAATCGTCGACGCGATCCGAAAGCTGCTGCCCAGTTTTCGGGCCATCATGCCGCCGGCGATGGAGATGTCGATTGAACACGACCGGTCGATATCGATCAAGGAGTCGGTGAACGATGTGAAGTTCAGCTTGCTCCTGGCGATTATTCTGGTGGTCATGGTGATTTTCCTGTTTCTGCGGAACGCCTCTGCGACGATCATTCCGAGCCTGGCTCTGCCGATGTCGATCATGGGCACGTTCGCCGTTATGTACCTGCTGGGCTATACGGTGGACAACTTATCGCTGCTGGCGCTGACGCTATCGGTGGGATTCGTCGTGGACGACGCGATCGTGATGCTCGAAAACATCGTGCGGCACATGGAGCACGGCGAGGGAGTGTTGGAGGCATCACTCAGCGGTTCACGGGAAATCGGATTCACGATTGTGTCGATGACCTGCTCGCTCGCCGCCGTGTTTCTGCCCGTGTTTTTCATGGGCGGAATCCTTGGGCGATTGCTGCATGAATTCGCCGTGGTGATTATTTCGGCGATCCTGGTTTCCGGGCTAGTGTCGCTGACGCTGACGCCGATGTTGTGCAGCCGGTTCCTGAAGCCGCACATCGGCGAAAAACACGGGCGAATGTACAACGCTCTCGAACGGATGTTCGAAAAGATCCTGCACTCGTACGAAGGGACGCTGCGATGGTCGATGCGGCATCGCATGACCGTTATGGTGGCCGGCGTGCTGCTGCTGGCGGGCACGGCGTGGGAGTTCTGGGTGATTCCGAAAGGATTTTTGCCGGAAGAAGACCAGGCGGAAGTAGCTGGTTTCGCGGAAGCGAACCAGGGAATTTCGTTTGACGCGATGAAAGCGCATCAGGAAGTCCTGAATAAGATCGTTTGGGCCGATCCGAACACCATGCAATTCTTCTCGAGCATTAGCGAGGGCGGGCAAGGATTGAACATTGGACGATTTTACGATCACCTCAAGGACGTTTCCGAACGCCCGCTCACCACGAGCAGGACATACAAGGATTGGGACGCAAAATATGGACATGTAGCAGTGATTGGTTCCCTGCTGCACGCAACCCGGCGGTTATTCGAACACCGCATGACAATTTCGGACATCATGCAGGAGATGCAGCCGAAACTAAACACTATCCCCGGATTGCGAGTGTTCCTGCAGAATCCGCCGCCCATTCGCATCGGCGGCCAACAGACGAAAAGCCAATACCAATACACGCTGGTCAGCCCGGAAACGGATCAGCTCTACAAGTACGCGCAAATTCTGAGCGAAAAAATGAAGCAGTTGCCGGGACTGCAAAACGTCACGACAGACCTGCAAATCAAAAGCCCGCAAGTGAATGTGCACATCGACCGGGACAAGGCGCAAGTGGTGGGAGTATCGCCGCAACAAATCGAAACCGCGCTATTTACAGCATACGGACAACGCCAGATTTCGACGATCTACGCGCCGAACAATGAATACTGGGTGATCATGGAACTCGAGCCCCAGTATCAGCTCGACCCGCAGATGCTGTCATATCTCTATGTGCGGTCGACAAACGGACGGCTTGTGCCGCTAAACGCGGTGGCGAGCTTGACAACAAGCCTGGGGCCGCTGACTGTCAATCACATGGGCCAGCTTCCGTCGGTGACGATTTCGTTCGATCTGCTGCCAGGCGTTTCGCTGGGCCAGGGAGTGGATGAAATTCAGAAATTGGCGGCGGCGACCTTGCCGCTGACGATCAACACGAGTTTTCAAGGAACGGCGCAGGCGTTCCAGCAGTCGCTAAAAGGATTGGGCATGCTGCTGGTGATGGCGATTCTCGTGATTTACATCGTTCTCGGAGTTTTGTACGAGAGCTTCATTCATCCGCTGACCATTTTGTCGGGATTGCCCGCGGCGGCGTTCGGAGCGCTGCTGACGCTGCTCCTGTTTGGCATGCAACTCGATCTGTTCGGGTTCGTGGGAATCATTATGCTGATCGGCATCGTGAAGAAGAACGCGATCATGATGGTGGACTTCGCATTGGAGCTGGAGCGCAACGGGAACAGCAGCGCCGCTGAAGCGGTGGTGCAAGGATGCTTGATCCGGTTCCGGCCAATCATGATGACCACAATGGCGGCGATCATGGGGACCTTGCCGATAGCGATTGGGTTTGGCGCCGGGGCGAACTCGCGACGGCCACTGGGCGTTTCAGTGGTCGGCGGATTGATTTTCGCCCAAATCGTGACACTCTACTTGACGCCCGTTTTTTACACGTATATGGATTCATTCCAGACATGGCTTGGTAAGGGTGTGCGAAAGAGCTTTGCAGCCCAAGAAGGCGGACTGAGCCAGCCGCTGCTTACACCCCACTCGAAGCGCACCGCGGAGAACTAACCTCATTCCCGAAAGGGGATTCCGGTCGAAGCCAAGGCAGAGATTTAGGTACTATTGACGCCCTCTTAAGCGCGTACTAGTATTACCTTCAGATGTTGTTCCCCTCCACAGATTGGCTATACATCATTGACAGATAAGCGTTTAGCAATTTGCGAGGTCGCCGCGGGTGCCGAATAGAAGGCCGCTGAATCAGGAACCTTCGCTGGAATCAAAAATGCGAGCTAAACGACGGGGACCGCGAATGAATTCACGCGTCCCACTATCCATTGAATGGGTAGAGAGCAGAGCAGCTTCGCCCCACCAGGAAACCGCTCACACGCGCGTGGTGAACTTCTATGGCTGCCTCCTGGTATCGCCGCAGGCCCTGCGGTTGGATCAGCGTCTCGTGGTTACAAATCTGGCAAACCAGCGCTCGATTGGCGCAGTGGTGGTTTATACAGGAAACAAGAGAGTGGATGGCTGGGAACTTGGCGTCGAGCTGATACAACCCGGCATGGATTTTTGGGGCCTGGAGCTTTAGAGGGGCTCCGCACGCGAATTGCGGGCGAACGGTATCTGGTCAAGGTCGAGATTTCCCCCGGAAAGGATGATGCCGATGCGCTTCCCGTCGACGGGAAACTTTTTGTAGATGGCGATGGCCGCGGAGACGGCTCCGGAAGGTTCGACGATGAGCTTGAGACGTTCCCACAACGTGCGCATGGCAGCGAGAATTTCTTCTTCCGTGACGAGCGCGATTTCGTCGACGTGCTGGCGAAGAATGGAGAAGGTGAGCGGGCACAAAGTTGCGCGCAGGCCGTCGGCGATTGTTTCGGTTTTCGCCGCGGGCTCGATTTTGCCAGAGGCGAGGGAGCGATAAGCGTCGTCGGCGTTTTTTGGCTCCGCGCCAATCACGCGAATTTGCGGGCGCACGGATTTTGCGGCGATGGAAGTGCCGCTGAGAAGCCCGCCGCCGCTGAGGGGCGTGATGATGACGTCGAGATCAGGAACGTCTTCAAGCAATTCGACCGCCGCAGTGCCCTGGCCGGCGATGACGCGAACGTCGTTGTATGGATGAATCAGAACAGCACCTGTTTTTTCCTGAAGGGCTTTGCAAGCCGCGTCGCGAGAAGCCACGCTGTATTCACATTCGGTGACGCAACCGCCGTATGACTCAACGGCCTGGCGTTTTGCGCGCGGGGCCGTGCCTGGCATGACGATCCACGCAGGAATGCCGCGACGGCGCGCGGCAAGAGCGATTGCCCCAGCATGATTGCCGGAAGACTGCGTTACGACGCCGAGTTTCGCTTCTTCGTCCGTGAGGGAAAAGACAGCGTTCGTGGCCCCGCGGAATTTGAACGAGCCGGTCTTTTGCAGATTTTCGCACTTGAAAAACAAGCGCGCACCCGCCATGTGGTCGATGGATTCCGAAGTAAACACCGGTGTGCGGTGGATGTGCGGACGAATACGCGCGTGCGCGGAACGGATGGCTTCAAAATCCGGGGCGGAGACTGTCGGCGCCGGCTGGCTGTGTGTGGTCGTCATAGGGAGAATTATTGCATACTCGGCGATTGGACCGAAGGTGCGCGCATAAAATTTTGATTGTTATCGCACGCGCAATCGTTGAGCGACGCTGTTGAAGAGACGATCGGCGTAAAAGCTGCACCTGCATATTTCGCGAGCGGCTAGCGATTGGCCGAAGGAACGGTGAAAGTAACTTTGGCAGCGGCGGAGTTTTCGAACTGATCGAAGACTTGCACCGCGATTGTGTGTTCGCCGGGCTTGAGATCGTGGAGGACAACGTCGTAATTCTCAACGGGCGCGTCCGTGAGCTGACCTTCCGGAAAAACAGACTGCCAGTGGTGAGCGTCGACGCTGTAGGAGCTTCGCGCGATAGCGCTGGCCGCGTCGCGGGCGGTGAAGCGCAAATGCCATTCGCTTCCGGATTGCTCGGCACGCAGATTTTCGACTGCCGGCGGATTGTTGTCCACCTGAAAGCGATCGCTGACGCGTTCCACGGTGAGTGATTGCCCGGCGGGATTGGACGCGCCGTCCGAGGCGACGAGTTTCAAATAGTACGCGCCGTCGGGCATTAAATTCGTGTCCCAGGAATAAAAATCTTCGTGGATGTCGTCCTTGAGCAGCTTCCACTCTTTCTCAGCCTGGCCGCGATAATAAAGCGAGAAAGTGAGTTCGTCATCATTTTCGTCATGCGCGGTCCAGACAGCGGACTGGTAGCCTTTCGCCGAGAATCCCTGCGGAGGCGCGGTGAATCTCTGGGCATGCTGCTGGAATTCGGCGGTAACGTTTGAAAAATTAGACTCGCCATCTTCGGGCGTTTCCGGAACACGAAGCGGGACAACGGAGGGAGGTTGCTGGGGTCCAGGCCCGCCGCTAGAAAATCCCTGCGCGCGGAGGCCCGGCTGCTCCACGACGATGCCATCAATCACCGGCGCAACGTTGCTGCGAAGGTAGGCCAGTTTCACCCAGGCGAGCGTTGGCTGTCGCATGCTGGAGTTCGACGCGCTTTGGTGGCCTGCTGCGCTATGGAAAACAGCCTTCCACTGCACAAAGCGCGCTGGGGGACATTGAACGTTATTTCCAGAGGCGTCGGAATACGGGCCAGACCACGGGCTCCAATAATCATCCGGGTCGGACGTGTTGCCGGAGCGAACGTAAAATTCGATTTTACCCTCTGCACCGTCATGCTCTCCCCACCAGGTGAGGCGGCCCCAGCGCGAATAGATCTTCGCATCAAAGGGATCGGATTCAAACGTGCCTTCCGTGGCGTATTCCGGGCCAAGTGTAAAAACTTTTCCGGGATTCGCGGTTGCGACGTAGACCTTATGACCGGGCCCCATGGCGAGTGACGTGACCTGAGAGGCGTCAGAGGTTGCGAGCGAAGAAAACACATGATGGTCGGTGAGTTCGATGATTTCGCCGTGATTCCCGGTCGCGAGGAGGAGATGATTTTCGGGCGAAAAACCGAGGGCATAGACCACATCTTGCGGCGATGACCACAAGGATTCCGGCGAGCCGTCCGAAGCAATGCGGTAAACCTCGCTGCCGCCCGTGGCGGTGGGGAACTGAGGAAAGACGATAGGCGCCGCTCCAGGCACCGTGCCAGTGCCAACGGCCGCTCCCGGGCGCGCGGTTGAGCGCGCTGCGGCAGCTTCAAAGGCTGCTGCAAGTTGTGCCGCAGAGGTTTGCGTGGCGCCTGGGCGAACCGGCCGGGCGGTTTTGCTTCCTACCGCAGCGGCATAAATATTGCCGGAAGCGTCCGCAGCGACTGCAGTGACTTCCTTCTTATTGGTTTCATATATGACGAAAGCCTTCCCGGCTTGCGGGAGGGCGGCGATGTTGGCGGCGTGAAATGGGACTCGAATGATCAGGCCGCTCGGGTCAGTGCCAACGAGGAGGTTACCTTCATGGTCGAAGGCCAGGGAGCGGGCATGGCTTTCATCGCTCTTAAAGAAGAGCTGGCCTTTGCCGTCAGGGCCTACGGCATAGACTTCTCCCTTGTCGCCAGTGGCCACGAAGAGCGTCCCGGCAGAATCAAAGGCGAGCGCCCAGATATATTTTGTTTTGGGATCGAAGAAGACGGTGTGTTTTCCGTCCGGAGTGATTTTATAGACCTTGCCATCGGGCGAAGTGCCCACGTAGACATCGTCCTGTTTGTCGATTGCGAGAGCCTGAGCCGCGAGTTCGGTGGATTCAAAAATGGCGGTAGTTTTGCCGGATGGATCAAGCCGCAGAACCTTTGCATCGGAGCCTCCGGCGGCGTAGACGCGTCCGCGGGAATCCACGGCCAATGCCCAGACGAAGGCCAGGTTGGGATCCGCAAAGGGCTTGAATTCGGGCGCGGGCATCAGCGTGCCGTCGCTGCGAAGAGCCAGGCCTTTGTGGGTGCCCTTGTCGAATTCCGCGAAGCTGGATTGTTCCCAGAAGCGCGTGTGCTCCGCGCGCGTTGCAACCGCACCAAACAGGGCCAGGGAGAAGATCGCTACGAGTGTGGCTCGCCGCATCTGTTGTCTCGCATTCTTTGTGATCGGGTTGGAGTCACTTGATTGTAATCGAAAGATATTGCTGGCCGGTGATGACCTGGCTCATGCCCACGGAGTGTTCGCCGATCACTGACTGGAAAAGCATTTGTGCTGCGCCGGGAACGCGATGGTGTTCGAGTACATTGACTGCAGATGCCGGCACGTTGGGAAGTTCCTTGTCCTCGACAAGCAAGGTCGGAGAATTTTGGAGCAGCGTGACGTACAGATGATCGTTCTGCCGTTCCCTGTTAATCACACGGATTAGCTCGTCCAGGCTCTGCAACCGGCCAGAACCGGCGCCCGGGAAAAACTCGCGCATGCGATTGAGGGAGGAGGCGTCGCTAACAAGAATCTGCAAATTGCCACGCGCGGTCTGCTCGGGGATGCGGAGCGGGACTTCCTGAATGAACGGTGCGCCTCGATACGGCCGCAGCAGGACCTTAATGCGGATCGTTTCCCCGGGCTGGGCTTCGCTCTTATTGCTCCATGCGCCATCGATTGTGGACCAGCGATTTTCGGAGCGGCTGGTAACGTTGAGAGTGACCTTTTCAACCTTAGGCTGTTCGTAGGGATTCGTGTAAATGCGCGCGAAGGCCGCCTGCACTGCGACGGCGAGCTGATATCCGTCAGGAACAGGCGTGTCCGAGGGATTGTACATATCGCGAAGTTCGACCGACGGGTGGCCGGCGATATCGATGCGCCCATCGAGTTCAAGCGTGGTGCCCTCGGTGTATGCCGTATTGGAAATGATGCCGTTCAGGGCGCTGACGGCGACGAGCAGAGGAGTCAACTTCGGATTTTGGACCACGTTGAAATGAAAATGGCGCTGTTCCGACGGAGTTGTGACGTTCACGTCGACGGGAAGAGTTGGCGGGGA
The DNA here is from genome assembly GCA_035279805.1 of Candidatus Acidiferrales bacterium. Taxonomy (GTDB): domain Bacteria; phylum Acidobacteriota; class Terriglobia; order Acidiferrales; family UBA7541; genus DAHUXN01. The sequence goes on along the minus strand of DATEHB010000087.1, from coordinate 28,017 downwards.
TGCGCCGAGGCGTCCCACGACAGCGGTGACGCGATCCTGGGTGATCGTGCCGATAGGCCCGCCGGAATTCATAATCTTCGTGGACTCGAGGGAAGAGGCGAGCGTGGTGACCACATGCCCGCGAGTCATGGGCAACGCTACCGACCCAAAACTGAAGAGCGGATGGCCACAAATAAAAACCTCATCACCGATAATCGCAGTGACGCTGCAACCCGCGTCGAGAGCGAGATCGCCTGAAACTAGGTCGATTCCAACCATGTCGCCCGGTTTGAGGTCGGCGTCATCAGGTCGCGCGGGAGTGGTACCGCCTGCCATGGCGCTCATTCCAAAAGCTTGAAATTGCTTGCCGAACATAGCGAGTGTTTGAGGCATGACGCCGGAGAAAATGAGAGGCGTCTCAATGGGAACGAGGAATTTTCCATCACCGAGCGCGACTTTTTCGGGAAAAGCTCCAGAAGGCGACGTGACGGGCGCTACGGCAGGCGTGCCGTTATCACTGCCTGAAGGCGCGATCATGGCTTTCTGGATGTCGAGCATATTTTGGATCGGTGTCACGCCTGCCACGGCGTCTTTCGTAAAGGTGCCGACCTTAAGAGAGACAGCGCCCGCGAGCTTACCGTCGAAGTAGACGGGGCTGCCGCTCATTCCGGCTACGACGCCAGTCTTCGCGACGTCAGCGCCCGAAAGCTCGACGAGGATGATGTCCTGCTTCGGGCCCATTGCGTTTTTGAGGATCCCCAGGACGGTGACATCCATTTTTTCAACCTGGTCGCCCGTAAAAATGGTGTAGGCGACACCTTTCATTCCCGGATGAACATCGGTCAGGGGGAAAATGACGGGGTTTTCCGCGGCGAAAACCGGAACGGCAAGACAGAAAGCTAAAAGACAGGTCAACACCAGGCTGGGACGCAGACGCATAGGACTTTTCATGATAGCGTGCGCCGCCGCGCGAAGCAAATCGAGGTGCCAGCGATGTGATTTCGCGGTAACGGCGGGCCGGGCATTCCTTTCCGAGCGAGACAAGCGTTCTATTGCACATTGTATTGGACACCGATGGACGACGTGGGGTTGTTTCATCGCGCGTGCTACTATTTTGGCGTGACGAAAAAACGCATTCATCCGGCGCAGGCATTTAGCGGCGTGCTTCTCGTGCCCGGCGACAAATCCATTTCGCATCGGTACGCGATTCTGGCTTCGCTGGCGGAGGGACGCAGCGAGATTCTCAATTTTTCCACGGCAGCGGATTGTGCGAGCACGCTGGCGTGCCTGCGCGGGCTGGGAGTTCAAATTGAAGAGAAGGAAGGCAGCGTCACAGTCGAAGGGAAGGGGCTGGCCGGATGGAAAGCGCCGCGGAAAGCTCTGGATGCGCGGAATAGCGGGACGACGATGCGATTGCTGGCAGGAGCGCTCGCGGGGCAAGGCTTTCGTTCGGAGTTAACCGGAGACAAATCGCTGCGGCGGCGGCCGATGCGGCGCGTGATGGAACCGCTGCGCGAGATGGGTGCACAGATTCAAGCGCGCGACGATGAATTTGCGCCGCTCGAAATTCAAGGAACGAAGCTGCACGCAATTGAATATGTGCCGAAGGTGGCGAGCGCGCAATTGAAGTCGGCCGTGTTGCTCGCAGGTCTCTTCGCCGATGACGACACTGTGGTTCATGAGGCGGTTCGCACGCGCGACCACACAGAGATCGCGCTGCGGGAGCTTGGAGCAACGGTTGAGCAGGTCGCGATCCGAAATGGCGACCGAAATGGCAACGCGATTCGTTTGAGGGGAAGACCAAAATTGGCGGGACGGTCGTTGGCCGTTCCGGGAGATTTATCGGCCGCGGTATTTTTTTTGGGAGCGGCGCTTGTGGTGCCTGGAACGGAGCTGACCATCCAGAGCGTTGGGCTGAATCCGACTCGGACGGCAATTTTGGATTTGCTGGTGTCGATGGGGGCGGCGATTTCGGTGGTCGCCGTGGCGATGCGGAATGGGGAATTGGTCGGGGACATCAGTGTGCGTCATGGGCCGCTCAGGGGCGGCAAGGTTTCAGGGACAATGGTGGCGCGGGTGATTGATGAGTTGCCGATGCTCGCGGCGCTGGGGCCGTACACGGGGGAGGGAATCGAAATCCGCGATGCACAGGAATTGCGCGTGAAGGAAAGCGACCGGATCGCGGCGATGGCGGAGAATCTCCGTTTGATGGGCGCACAGGTGGAGGAATTTCCGGATGGGTTGCGAGTGGCGGGACGGTCCGCGGGACGGCTGCGTGGAGCGACGATCGAGCCGCACGATGACCATCGGATTGCCATGGCGTTTTCGATTGCGGCACTGGGCGCTGAGGGCGAGACAGTGATTCGCGATGCAGATTGCGTGGGGATTTCGTTTCCAGCTTTCTATGATTTGCTGGATGGGTTGGTAAAATTGCGAACCGACGTCTAAGCTGCGGCGCGATGATACGACTCTTTGATCGCTTCAGGACTTCCCCGCCGAAAAAAGATGGAGCCGGGTTGTTTATTCGGATTTGTGAATGGAGATGGTTCCGTAGGTTGTGCTTAACGTGATGCGAGGGCCGCGCGCGCCATATGTCCCCTGCACAACCGTGGTGTCGCCGCTATTGGAGGATTTAAGACCTGCCGATTCGAAGTCATTTTGAATGTCGCCATTGCGGGACACGGCAGAAATTCCGAAGTTTGACGTTCCCGGAAGAGTTACGTCGATGCTGGCTGATTCATTGGCGATGCGCACATCGTCGTGCGGCGGATGAGCAAACGTCACCTGAATATCACCCCGCTTGTCGGTGAGATCGATCCTGCCAACGACGCCTTCGAGAGTGACATCTTTGTTCGCAGTGGAAAGCTGGACGCTGCCCGAGACATCGGAGATCGATAAGTCACTCGAATCCATTTCCAACTGACCCGCTAGGTGAGCGAGGGTTAAGTTCGTGCGAGAAGAAGTGTAACGCGTGGTCTTGGAAATGTTGCTCGCGCGAATTGGGCCGAAAAAGTCGCCCTCGAGCGTGGCATCTCCGGTGATGCCGGAGAGATTGATTTCACCGCCGTGGCCTGTGAGCCTGACATTACCCTTGATGTTGTTGACGCGAGCGTCGCCGTGGGCGAGGTCAGCATCAACGTCGCCGGAGAGGTCGTGGATGTTGAGGTCACCGCTTTTGGAGTGGATGGTAACAGGTCCCGTCATCTGAGCGATGGTAATGTCGCCGTGAGCCGTGTCTGCGTTGATGGTGGCGTGGGATGGTAACGCGATGTCGAGGTCGACTCTTACTTCAGGGCCTTCATCGCCGGAGGATTGCGGCTGAATTTGATAGCCGTTACTGGTGGGCGTCACCTTGATTTGCACTTTGTCAGCGGATTGGCGCGCCTCGTCCTCGTCCGAGGCTTTTGCGCTTTTATGAACGGAAACGTGAAGTTGGGAATCGTTGCCGGGATGCACGGAGATATTGCCGCGGGCAGTTGAGATGGAGAAAACCTCGTTCGGCTTCACAGGAACAACGGGCAGCGAACTATTCCAATCGTAGGCATGCTCAAACATGTCGCCCATCCCAAAATCGATGCCAGGGTTATTTTTGCGCGCCCAGTCGAAGCCTGAGATGCTGGCTACGACGAGCAGCAGCAGGACGATGAGAGCGATCTCACCACCAGAGATGCCGGGCGGCCTGGCTTCGCCGGTGCGGCTAGCGAGCAAATGATCGAAGAGCCGGGCAATGCCCCAAATCACCAGCAGGAGCGGCCAATAATGCGTGAACAGGCGGCCGATCTCCAGCTCCGGGTGGTATTCATAAAGCAGAAAAATGACGCCGATCAGGATGAGGATCAGCCCGCCGAAAATCGAGCGCCGTTGACGGTAGTAGTAAGTCATCGTGGTTGTATCGGCGGCGGTGGGTTCTGTGGCGGAAAGTTGGACGAAGCTGGCGGTGGGACATTTGGCGGAACAGTTGCGGGATTCTGCCAGCCGCTCGGATCAACGTGGCCTTCGGTGGACGCGGTTTCCGAAAGAACCTTCACGACACCGATGACAATCAAGATGATCGGCCACAGGCGTTCGAACGAATAGTGCCAGTTGTACTGGCCGACGAAGAATAGAATGCCGACAGTGATGAGGATTGCGGGGCCCATCAATCCGCGCATGCGGCAACGACTGCAATTGCAGTTTCTCCAGTGCGCCATATTCGCAATCCTCCTAGAACGCCACTATGACGGAACCCGGTTCCGCTTCCAAATCAGCAGCACGCCGACGGCGACGAGCGCCAACGGCCAGAATCGCCAGATAAAAATGGAATTCAGGATGTCCAGGGTACCGAGCAGAAAGAAAATTCCAAGGCCAATCAACACATAAGCCCCAACGGGCTTCCCGCCTTCACGTTCAACGAAAAGTCCAGGCGCGGGCTGGCCGAGTTGCCTTGCGCGCGCAGTGCGATAGGCGTCGATGGGCATGTAGCAGCAAAAGGCGATAAAAAATACGACAACCATCGCCTGCATACCGTTGGAAATAGAATTGCTGTTCATAATCCCGATGAGGCCGCCGAAGATTATGACGTGAATGAGTCCCTTGACGTATTCACCGTTGTAGACGGCGCCCAATCCGGGAATAAAACCCAGCGCGCATGCGGCTCCGGGATTGGGTCCGCGGGAAACTTCAGGCGCGGCTGGTGATGGGCCAACGACGATGCGCGCCAGGCACTCCTCGCAGTAGAGTGCGCCGCGAACTTCGCGAGCGCATTGCGCGCAAAGGGCTTTGCCGCAGTTCCGGCAGAACCCGGAGGCGTCAACGTCCGTGTGAACAGCGCATTTCATCGAGAACTCCTTGTTGGCGCGTCTGCCAGTATCGCTGTGGCGAAAGCAAAGGTTCCATTTGCACTGTGACCCCGCTGCGATTCGTTCGGTGATTTCTGCTGCGACGGAACAGGGGACGGCTCTGCATTGTTCGGCGCGGGATTGCCGGCAGGCTGAAGCCGCGATTGGATTTCATAAACCACGCGGAGGTCATTGACGAATTTTACGCTGCGCGCGAAGGCAAGATGAACATGACGATCGGCGGCATGAAAAATATTGACCGGGTTCAAACTGGCCGCGGTGATGTCGGATCTGCGGATGCCTGCTGCCTGGAAAATGATGAGCAGGGTAGCGAGAACAGTCACAGTGCCCATTGCGAAACGGGGTTGCCAGAGCATCGGCAACCAGCCGAGCCAGTTGCGTCTGGTTTTGCGAGGGCCGAGCGTTTGATCGAGAATCTTGGAGACGAGCGCAGCGGGCGCGGCCTCCATCTCAAGAGTGCGAAGGCGGCCGACTACAAGCGTCACTTGCGCCAGCAGGGGAGCGCACTGCCGGCAAGAATCGACATGGGCGCGGAACTCTCGCTGCTCGCTGGCGGAGAGAAGGCCGTCGACATAATCGCTCAGCCGTTCTTCGATTTGTACGCAAGTCCAGGTCATTGTCTACTCGTCCAAAATTATCCGGGTCTCAGGCCCATTTCTTGAAGCACACGCGCCAGTTCGATACGGCCGCGGTTGATTCTGGATTTTACCGTGCCTTCCGGCACAGATAAAACTTCTTGAATCTCGTTGTATTCCAAACCCTGCAAGTCGCGAAGGATTACCGCTTCGCGCAAGTCCGGCGACAAGCGGGAGAGCGCCGATTGCACCTGTGCGCTCAGTTCGCTTGCCAAGGCAGCCTTGTCCGGCGTGCGCACGGGAGAATGCTTTTCCTCGACCTTGGGCATCACATCCTCGAGCGAATCGGTCACACGGTCGTGGCGAGTCCGGCGATAATGGTCTACCAGCAGATTGCGTGTGACGCTGGTGAGCCATGTGGGGAAGCCGCCGAAAGCCGTGCGATAGCTTGCGAGCGTGCGATAGATCCGTAAGAAAACCTCCTGGCTCAAATCCTCGGCCTCGAATGAATTGCCCGTGAAACGATAGCAAAGATTGTAAACGCGCCGGGTGTGCCGGCGGACAAGCTCCTCCCATGCCGGCCCCTCTCCCCGGAGGCAGCGCTGAACCAGTTGAGCGTCCGGCTCCAATCGTCATTGTCCTCGTGAGCAGCATCACTTCCGGCCTCACAGTAAGGAACGAGAAAAGGGGCCGAAAAGTTCCGCACTGCGGCGGCATGTTAGCTGGGCTGGTGGCGTAACACAAGCGGCTCCGATGGTTGCAGGGAGAATGCAGTGGAGGGCAGGCGCGGGTTTGGTGGATTTTAAGGAACGCGTCAACTTGACACTCATAAAGGCGTACTGATACGGTGCGCGACGATGCGACGCAGTGCACGAAAAACGCTTTGGCTGATTTTGGCGCTGCTGATTGTTGCGGGACTGCTTTACCGGTTTCGCGGCGCGATCATGCTCGGCGGATTCAATTGGCAGAAGCTCGCAATCGCTCTTGCGAATACAAATATTCCCTTGCTGCTGCTCGCCGTAGCGTCGATTTACCTTTCGTATGCGTTGAGGTCGCTGCGTTGGGCGCGTTTCTCGCGCTACATGGGAAGACCGACGTTTCTCAACGTGTATAGCGCGACGATTATGGGATTTACGGCGATTTTCGTGTTGGGGCGCGCGGGAGAACCGGTTCGTCCGCTGCTGATCGCGCGCAAAGATCGCTTGCCGGTGGCGGACAGTTTTGGCGTGTACGTGCTGGAACGGGTGTTTGACGTAGGGGCCACGGCGATTCTGGCGATTTTGGCGCTGCTGGGATTGCCGCGTCAAGCGTTGCCGGGATCAGAAGCGACTTCAGGCGGACTGATTCACGACGCGCGGCTAGGCGGATGGGCCCTTTTCTGGTTGCTGATTGGATTGATCGCGCTGCTTGTTTATTTTCGCTTGCATGGAGCGCGCGCGCTGCAGTCGCGACTCGGCGGATTTCGGCGGCGCGGTGGCTGGCGCGGCAAAATTGCGGCGCTGATCGACGGCTTCAGCGAAGGGTTGCAGGCGATTCGCTCGCTGGGGGATTTGTTTGCAGCCGTTGCTTACACGGTGGTGCACTGGCTGGTTGTAGCTTTTGTGTATCTATTGGTGATGCGCAGTTTCAGCGGCCAGATTGGAGAATTCGACTTTCGCGCCGCGCTGCTGGTGCTGGCGTTTACGATGGTTGGGTCGGTGATACAGCTTCCGGCAGTCGGCGGAGGCACGCAACTCGCGACGTTTCTTGTTCTCACCGTCATATTTGGGATAGAAAAGGAGCCTGCGGCGGCGGTGGCGATTGTATTGTGGCTGGTGACTTTTGCCGCGGCGTGTATCGCGGGCCTTCCGTTGTTGATTCATGAAGGATGGTCGATGGGCGACTTGCGCCGGATGGCGCGCGAAGAAGCCGCCAACGAAGAACAGGGCGGGCACGCGTCGATTGCCGATGTTGGGAAGCGGGAGAGGCCACGGTGAGGTGTCCATTTTGTACGCATCTCGATGACAAAGTAGTGGACTCGCGCGAGGGCCGAGCCGGAGATTTGATCCGGCGGAGGCGCGAATGCCTGAAGTGCGGCAAGCGGTTTACCACGTACGAGCGCATCGACGAAATTCCGTACATGGTGATTAAGAAGGACGGGCGGCGGGAGAAATTCGACCGTCACAAAATTTTGCAAGGATTGCTGCGCGCGTGTGAAAAACGGCCGGTGCCCACGGCAAAGCTGGAAGCGCTGGTGGATGACGCGGAACGGTTTGTTAACGAAGCGAAGGACCGCGAGCGGACGACGTCAGAAATAGGCGAACAATTGATGTCGCGATTGAAGAAGCTCGATAAAGTGGCGTATGTGCGATTCGCTTCCGTTTATTTGGATTTCAAGGACGTGAAGGAATTCATGTCGGAACTGAAGAGTCTGCTAAAGGATCGCACCCGAAAATAGAGGCGCCACGATGGGGAAACGTCTCTCAGTTTTGTGCTCGACTTTGTTGTCTTTAAGTTTCATGGTGGCATCTTGTAGTTCGGAAAGACAAGTCGCGGTTGTACAAGCCGTCGCGCCTGATTACCCGCGCGTCGGTCAGCTAGCTCATATCGCGGGGGAAGTTACTGTAGAAGCCGACGTGCTTCCGAGTGGAAAGGTATCAAACGCTGAGATCGTTTCTGGTTTAGCATTGGGCGAGATTAGACGCGCGGCGGTCGACGCGGCAAAAGAGTGGATCTTCAACAAAAGTTCAGAAAAATCTCGCAAGGAAGTGCTGACTTTCGAGTTCAGAATTGCGCAAGCCGACAATCAGCAGACGTCCGATACCCATGAAAAGCGGGTGGAGTTTTTTCCTCCAAACAAAGTTAGGGTCACCGTGAACAGTGTGATACTCATCGACCCTTCCGCTACGGTCCGGCGAAAGCGAAAATAAAAGGGCATCCGATCTAGGGTTCCCAGACGCCGGCGGCGAAGGATTTTACCGCGCGGAAACCGAGATTTTCGTACAGGCGCACGGCATTTGCATTCATCGTCGTGACAGTGAGCGAGAGCGCCCGATAGCCATGTTGTTGCAGCGCGGCAAGCGACGCCTCCATCAGCCGCCGGCCCAAGCCATTTTTTTGATATCCCGGCAGAACGCAGATTTGCGTGGTGTGTCCCACTCCGGGAGCGACGGTAGAGGTAAGCACCATGCCGATTGGTTTTTCCCCGGGGCCGGGCCGGACGATGAAGGATGCGTCCGCGAAAAATTGTCCGCAGCCGGGGAGGAGAACGATGTTGCGCAGGAATTTCATCGCGCCCAGCTCGCTGCAGTACTGATCGTTGATTTCGGCATCAACGTGATCCGTATATGCGCGCTGGATTAAGCGCGCGCACGGTTCGAGGCAGCGATCGGTCCAGCTCTCGAGCTGAAGGCCGTCCCGCCCTGCCGTCTTGGATGAGCGAATGGGAGGGAGTTCCAAAAGCATGAATTGGCGGGCGTGCAGACGAAAGCGTTGCTGGGCAAGAACGGCATCAAGCGCCGAGCCGAAGGGCATGAGTTGCGCTTCGATGCGCTCGATGAACGGGGTTTCACGAAGCGTCTCAAACATTTCGAGAAGCAGTTTCTTGCTGATTCCGATCTGGTCGAAATGCGGTGAGGCGAAAAGACCGCCGATCAGGCCTTTCTGTTCTTCGAAAACGTAGAAGCCGTAGCCGACCGGAAGCTTTCCCTCAAATGCGGCGTAACCAGCCAGCGACCGGGAGTCGATGAATTTCCGGATCAGATGTTGCGAAGAGCTGTAGTCCCAATGGAGATCATTGCGCCAGTGTTCCGCTTCTTCGTGAAAAAGCGGTTCCAATGAGCGCGAATGAAGTTGACGCAGATCGACAACCTGCATGAAGAACCTGAATGTCTCCCGTGAGACGATTATATTATAGCTCGAATGGATGGCTATTCTGTCAGAACGGAACAGCTAATAGTCCCAGTGCCGCGACAGTTACGAGGCACACGCCGGCCGTCTCTGGAGCGCGGGAGAATTATGCTAAACTGCGCGGCGATTGAAAATGGAGTCTTCCGGCGGAAAATGAACCCTCTGTCGAACTTGCGGCGTTTGTCCGCGCGCCTCACACGCGTTCTGGGATCGTTGCTCGCGCTGGTTCTCTTTTTTTTTCTGGCGGCTGCAACGATTTCAGGATACCTGCTGTATCAGATTCTAACGCCGCCGCGAAGCCCGGCGAGCGTTGACGTCAGTTTGTTGATGGGCCATCCGACTGTTTACAGTTTTGATATTCCGGGCGAAGGATCGCGCGAGGGATGGTTTTTCCCGGGTTTGATTCGGGCGCCGACGATTGTGCTCTGCCACGGCTATGGTTCGCAACGAGCGGACATTCTGACGCTGGTCACAGCGCTGCAAGAGCACCAGTTCAATGTCTTTCTATTCGATTTTGCGGGCCACGGAGCGGTACCTGGACGAACCTCGCTGGGCTATCTGGAAACGCAGGAATTGCTTGCCGCGATCAAAGGGCTGGGGAATCGCGAGGACATTGATCGTTCGCGATTTGGCGTGTGGGGCACGGATCTGGGCGCGTACGCAGGACTAGCGGCGGCGGCGCAGGATTCCCGCATTGAAGCGGTGGCCGCCGATTCCGTATACGACCAGCCTTCGGATTTTCTTGCGATTCAAGTGAGCAATACGGGATTGGGTTCGCTGCCATTGGTAAAAACATTTTGCCTGTTCGGTTTTCGCATGGTGAACCATAGGTATCGTGATGTGCCGCCGCTAATGAGCCGGATGGCGCGGTTGCAGGGCATTCCGAAATTGTTCATCGAATCGACGGACAAAGCCAATTTGGCGACCTCGACGCTTCGCATGTCCCAAGTGGCTCCGATGCCTAAGATGCAGTTAGTCGACTCGATGACCTATGCGGAAATGAGTGACGAAGGACGCCGCAACTACGAAAACCGCGTGGTTAGTTTTTTCCTTCAGTACCTCTCTCCTTCAGGCCAGCCGGCGCAGTAGGGCCAGGCAAGCCGGTTCCCGGCTGATGAATTGACTCGACCCAACAATATGGAAGGAATTTTGCGACAATTTGCCGGTGAATGAGGCCCAGATCATCGAGTGTCATATCACCGTTGTTGCCGAGCAGAACGAAATCAGCAGCCCTCCCGGGATGAAACTGAGCGATCGTGTTTTGATCGAGATAAAAACGCAGGCCGTAATCACAATTCCGGTTGATATCACCAACGGCATAGATTGCTTCGTCCGGCGGAAGGATTTTGTGAATATCGCGTGCCAGCGATCGCGTCGAGACGAATCCGTCGAGTTGAGGAAGTACACGAATCGCTGCAATCTCAATCAGCGTTGCAGAGACCAGCGCGGAAATCGCGAGGACCAGCCAAGGTTTTTGCACCAGGCTTACAAATTCGATTACAACTCCGGTGACCACGCCGATGAGAAGCGCGGCGAGTGCGAGATGATTGACGCCTTGTTGATAGGGCGGCTCGTACGGAGGCAGACGATGAAAGCCTATCGCGCCAGTGACTCCAAGCGCGACCGACATCATGCCCGTTGCCACGCCGATCCATTGCGTCTTGCGGCGAGCCCACTCGATGGCACAGGCAAAAGAGCGCGCCATAAGCAGAGCCAGCGGAGGAAAGACAGGCAGGATATACCCGGGCAGCTTCGACTGGGAGAAGCTGAAAAAAATGAATGGGAAAATCGCCCAGCAGGCAATGAAAAATCCGGAGGAAGTTCGCCACTCGCCATTGCGGAAGATGCGGCGGCCGTCGAGTGCGGCGCTGACAAGAAGTGCAGTCCAAGGCAACAGGCTGAGCAGAATGATGGGAACGAAAAACCAGAATGGCTCGCGGTGCTGGAACACCGGTGTGAGGTAACGCTCAAAATTGTGGAGCAAGATAAAGGTGCGGAAGAAATCGGGATTGAAATAGGCGCAGAGGATGTACCACGGCAACGCGACGATGCAGAAGAATAAAATAGCAAGCGGGTGAAGAAGCCGGAAAGCGGCTTTCCAATTTCGCGTGGCCAGGGCCCAGAGAAGCACGCTACCGCCCGCAAGGACAATTGCTGCGGGTCCTTTAGCCAGCGTGGCGAAACCGAGCCAGATGCCCAGGAAAATCAGTGCGAGTTTATCGTCGAAGGCGGTTACCCGCGCCGCACTTTCGACGGCGAACACTCCTTTTTTTTCGACGACGCTCACGGCGCACGCGAGGGCAAGCGCAAGGCTCGCGGTGAAAAGCATGTCGGGGGACGCGGCTCGAGCAAACGCGATTACTCCAGCGCATGTCGGGAAAATCAGCAGGACAGCCCATGCCGTCCCGGCCCCGTAACGCCGCAGGGCGAGCCACGCCATTGCAAGAGCGGATACGAGTGCGGCCAAAGACGAAGGCAAGCGCGCCGCCCATTCCGGCGAATGCAGGAGTTTGAAAAAAATCGCGGAGGACCAGTAATACAGAATCGGTTTTTCAAACCACGGCAGGCCGTAGAGGATCGGTGTAATCCAGTTGCCGGTGTGCGCCATGCTGCGGGCAATCCACGCGTAGCGCGGCTCATCCGGGCCGACGAGGCCAAACGCGGACAGGCCAGCGAAAAAGCAGATCGCCAATATCAACGCGGCGAACACGACGGCGCAGATATTTCTCGGTGACAGAGTGAGTTTCCCGCCCATGGCGGGTGAGTGTAGCAGAGCTGGGCGCAGTTCACATGCCGCACACGCTTGCTGGTTCGCGGAAAATTACTGTGACAGAATGGCGAACGATGCGCGAATGGTGCGAATACGCCGCAGCCTGGACGATTGTGAAATTTCTGGGATTCCTGCCACGCCCACTGGCACGTGGGACGGCAGCAGCTATCGCGCACCTGCTGTTGTTGTGCCGGCCGCCGCTTCGCCGCGCAGGGCTTGTGAATTTGCGGCTGGCGTTTCCGGACTGGGCAGACGCGCGCCGGCGCCGGACGCTGCGGCGAATGGTGCGATATCTGGCGTGGATGGCTGCGGAGTTCGCGCATTTCCCGGATTTATCCCGGGAAAATATCGAGCGCCTGGTGGTGCTGGACGGCTTCGAGAATTTCGATGCGGCGCGTCAACGAGGGAAAGGTGTGATTTTTCTCACGGGGCACATGAGTGCGTGGGAACTGGCGCCGTTTGCGCAGGCGTTGTACGGAAATCCGTTGTCATTTCTCGCCCGCGCGGTTGACAACAAGCGAGTTGATGCGCTGGTGAACCACTACCGCTGCCTGTCGGGGAACCGTCCAATCGAAAAAAATAACGCCGCGCGAGCGATGCTGCGCGTGTTGCACGATGGCGGGACGGTCGGTATTTTGGCTGACCAGAACACAGCTCTCGATGAAGGAATCTTTGTCAATTTTTTTGGAATTCCCGCCGCGACGACCACTGGACTGGCTCGCATCGCGCGAAGAACAGATGCCGCCGTGGTGCCGGGATTTCTGTTTTGGGACGAGTCGATGCGGAAATACCGGCTACGGTTCGAGGCCGCTGTTCAACTTGAGCGCACAGAGGATGAGAACGCAGACATTCGCGTGAACACGGCGCGCTTCAACGCGGTGATCGAGAATTACATACGAGCGCATCCTGATCAGTGGCTATGGGTACACAGACGATGGAAGAACCGGCCACCCGGCGAGCCGGAGCTTTATCCGTTGTAGCGCTCGAGAGAGTATTTTCATCAGCAGCGAAGGAATGGAGAGCAATAAATGAGACGAATCGCGCGAGACCTTGCGGAATATTTGCACGCGGAAATGAAAGGGAATCCATCACGATGGGTCGCCGGCGTGGCAAGCCCCGAAGATGCAGGCGCGGAGGATTTGATCTATGTTGATGCCGCGAAGCATTTGCCGCGAGCGCAAGCGTCGGCAGCCGGCTGTGCACTGGCGCGCGAAGGAATGAAGCTCGACGGCAAGACTCTGCTGGTGGTTGCGAACCCGAAACTCGCGTTTGCAAAGGCTGCAGCGTGGTTGCTTGAGCCGGAAGTGATTGCGCGAGGCGTGCATCGCACGGCGGTGATCGATGCGTCAGCGAAGGTGGCGGCCGATGTGAGCGTTGGACCTTATGCAGTGATTGAGGCTGACGCCGTGATTGGCGCGCATACCGAAATCGGTGCGTTTAGTTTTATCGGCGAACGCGCTTCCGTGGGAGAGTCGTGCCGGCTGTATCCGCGAGTGACGCTTTATCCCAGGGTGCGGCTTGGCAGTCGGGTAACGTTGCACTCGGGAGCCGTGATTGGCGGTGACGGGTTCGGATACGTCTATGGCGAGGGGCGGCATTGGAAATTTCCGCAACTCGGGGGAGTTGAAATCGGTGATGATGTGGAAATCGGTAACAACACGACCGTTGCGCGAGGTTCACTGGGAGTCACAAGAATTGAGGGCGGCGTGAAGCTCGACAATCTGGTGCATGTGGCGCACAACGTCCGGATTGGCGGGCACACGGTGATTGCGGCGCAGACGGGAATTTCAGGAAGCTGCGACATTGGCCGTAATGTGCTCATCGGCGGGCAAGCCGGGCTGGGGGACCACTGCCAGATTGAGGATGAAGCGGTATTGGGCGGGCAAACGGGCGTACTGAATGGCAAGACAATTCGCGCGAAAGAAATTGTCTGGGGCACGCCGGCCCGGCCGCTGGCGCAGTTCAAGGAACAGTACGCCTTATTTGCTCGTTTACCGAAGTTGGCTGAACGGTTACGCAAACTGGAAGAAGGGAAACCGTAAGGAGGGGGTGATTCGGCGCGCGGCGCTCATCAGACGTGATGCGCGAGACGTTGCGGAACTGAGTCGCGCCTGTGGCGTCAACGGCTTGTTTTTGTGTTGACCGCTGAGTCGAACACCGCGATAATTTACGGGTGTGTGTAAGTTATTGCAGTTGTAGTTGATTCTTAGGAAACCCGTTAGGTGAGCGGGTGTTATTACCGACGTTTCTTGCATCTGATTCGGAAGGACTGTGCGCCCACGTTAAAGAAAAGCCTAGCGGCTTTTGGGCGGATGCAGGCGCTCTGCTGAAAAGGAGCGGTGTGCGCGTTTGCCATTCGTAACTTTAGAGAGTTGACAGTCGAGAGGTCGATGCAAATTCCAGAGACACAAACGAGATTCGGAGCCGCGGTGCAAAGAGTTCGCATGCCCGAGCAGGCACCGGATTCAGCGGCCGCGGACGATGCCGTTGAACGCGGCACGAAGCACCTGCTCTCGCTGCAAGCTGCCGATGGATACTGGTGGGGCGAACTGGAAGCAGACACCACTCTGGAATCGGATCATATTCTGCTGCATTGTGTTCTGGAAGACCGCGAAAACGAAAAAGTACGGAAGCTCGCGAATTACATCCGGCGAAAGCAATCAGCCGACGGCGGATGGAATATCTATCCGGGCGGACCTGCAGAACTAAACACTTCCGTTAAGTCCTATTTTGCGCTGAAGCTGGCCGGTGATTCACCGCGTGCCGCGCACATGGAACGAGCGCGCAAGAAAATTCAGGAATTGGGTGGACTGGAGACGACGAACTCCTACGTCCGTTTCTATCTGGCGATGGTGGGCGCAATCGGCTGGGACATGGTTCCGGCAATTCCTCCAGAACTGATGCTTCTGCCGAACTGGTTTTTCGTGAATTTATACGATATGTCGTCGTGGACGCGCGCGATCGTGGTGCCCCTGACGATTATTTATGCGCTGAAGCCGGGCTGGCGCATTCCGGAAGATGCTCGGGTGGACGAGCTGTTCGCGGACGAAAAGAACAAGGCAAAGGCTTTCGCGTGGGAGCGCAAACTCTTTTCATGGCGGAATTTATTTCTTGCGATTGACCGGGTCCTGAAAGTGCACGAGGATTTGCCGTGGAAGCCATTTCGCCGCCGGGCATTGGCTCAAGCGGAGCGGTGGCTCTTCGAACATATCGAACGCAGCGAAGGGTTAGGCGCGATTTATCCGGCAATGGCGAATTCAGTCTACGCGATGCTGGCGATGGGATACCCCCCGAGTGATCCATTGATCGCGCGGGAACTGGGATGGATTTCGGGTTACGAAATCGAGGAAGGCGAGACTCTGCGAATGCAGCCGTGCATTTCCCCGGTGTGGGACACCGCGATCGCCATGGTGTCGCTCGAAGAGGCGGGACTCCAACCATCGCATCCCGCACTGCGCGGAGCGGCGCAATGGCTCCTCGATCACCAGATTCTTGGGCCGGGTGATTGGCAAGTAAAGAACAAAGACGCGGCGCCAGGAGGATGGGCGTTTGAGTTTCGCAATGATTCGTATCCGGACGTAGATGACACCGCTTTTGTGTTAATGGCGTTGCAAGACGTTGCGCATACGGAACCAGAGCGTTACGCGCAGGCCGCGAGGCGGGGTATTGCGTGGCTCTTGAGCATGCAAAATCGCGACGGCGGCTGGGGCGCGTTCGATCGCGACAATGACCACGTGCTGCTGACGCAGATTCCGTTCGCTGATCATAACGCGATGATCGATCTGTCCTCCGCGGACGTGACGGCACGCTCGATTGAATGTCTCGGGAAATTCGGGTGGACGGCGTCGGACCCGGCGATACGGCGCGCCGTGATTTACCTGGAGCGCGAACAAACCGAAGAGGGCGCTTGGTACGGACGCTGGGGATCGAATTACGTGTACGGGACGAGCGGCGTGCTAAGGGCCGCCGAGGTGCTCGGCCTTGCGGAAAGCCGGCAGAGCCGTCGCGGCGCCGAATGGCTTCGCAGTGTGCAAAACGAGGATGGCGGTTTCGGCGAAACGTGCGCTTCCTACGACGATCCCAGCCTCAAAGGGCGGGGGGAAAGCACGCCCTCGCAGACGGCCTGGGGGCTGATTGGATTGCTGGCGACGGAGAAACCGGATGATTCCGCCGTGCAGCGCGCCGTGGCGTGGCTGGTGGAACATCAGAATGACGACGGTTCATGGGATGAGGACGCGTTCACGGGAACGGGATTTCCGCGCGTGTTCTATCTCAAATATCACTTGTACCGGAATTCCTTTCCTCTTTATGCACTGGCGCGCTATCGCAATCTAATGAAAGCGCATCCAACCAGGAACTCAGTATTGCAGTTCGATCCTGGCGAATTCAGACACCGAAACGGAGACGGGAGCAAACGATGAGGTTTCCGATCAGCTTGACCGCCAACCTAACGAAGTATCTCGCAGGAAAGGCGATTCGCCGCGAAGAAAAATTTCCGCTGGTGATGATGCTCGAGCCGTTGCACGCCTGTAACCTGACCTGCACGGGTTGCGGACGTATCCGCGAATATAAGTCAACGATTAACGAAATGCTGACTGTCGAACAGTGTTTGGCGGCGCTCGATGATTGCGGCGCGCCGATTGTTTCGATCTGCGGCGGCGAGCCCATGATTTATCCGGAAATAGGACGGCTGGTAAAGGAAATCCTGGCGCGAAAGCGGAATATTTATTTGTGCACAAATGGAATGTTCATTCGCAAGCGTCTGAACGAATTCAAGCCGACGTCGCGATTCTTCTTCAACGTCCACCTGGACGGGCTGGAAAAGACGCACGACTTGTGCGTTGAGCGCGACGGCGTATTCCGCGAGGCGATTGCGGGAATCAAGGCGGCAAAGGCCGCGGGATTCCTCGTCTGCTCGAATACTACGGTTTACAAAGAGACGGACATCGAAGAAATCGCCGAGCTGTTTGCGTATCTTCGCACTCTTGGCGTTGATGGCAATATGCTTTCGCCGGCGTATTCGTATGCCTCTGTGCAGACGAAAGATATTTTCATGTCGCGGCAAGACGTCAATGAAAAGTTTCAGCGCGCCAGCAGTTTGCTCGAGCAGTTCAACGTGATTACTTCGCCGATTTACATGGAATTTCTCCGCGGCGAGCGCGATCTGATGTGCACGGCGTGGGGGAATCCGACGTACAACCCGCGCGGATGGAAAGGGCCGTGCTATTTGATGACGGACCAGCATCACGAGACGTTCAGCGATCTGATCAACAACACGCCGTGGGAAAAGTACGGCTATGGACGCGATCCACGTTGCGAGAATTGCATGGTGCAGTCAGGCTACGAAGCGTCCGCTGTACTCGGCGGCAATCACAAGTTCGGAGACACTTGGAAAATGCTGCAATGGCAGGTTTCCGGCCGCATGGGCGGGCGTAAAGGCGCGAATGCAAAGGCGAACGGCGAGCCGAAACTGAAGAGAAGCGGCAACGGTTACAAAACGGATCTGCCTTCCGGTTCCATGCCTATGGGAAGTGCGCAGGGCCAAGAGAAGGAAGAAGTTTTCCGAATACTATGACGACGTTGGTCACGGGTGCGAGCGGGTTCATCGGCTCGCATGTTGCCCGGCGACTGGTCACCTCTGGCGAATCGGTGAAGGCGCTGGTGCGGCCGGGAAGCCGGCGGCAGGCGCTTGAGGGAACAGCCGTCGAATGGGTCGAAGGCGATTTGCGTGATGAGGCTTCGCTTGATCGAGCGCTTGCCGGCGCCAATTGCGTGTATCACGTGGCGGCGGACTACCGCTTGTGGTCGCGCCATCCGCAGGAAATCTACGACAGTAATGTGACAGGAACCAGGAACCTGCTGGCGGCGGCACTGCGCGCACGCGTGCAGCGGTTCGTGTATACGAGCACGGTTGCGACGATTGCCGTGCCTCGCGGGCACGCATCGCCGGACGAAACAAACCGCGCTTCCGTGGATGAAATGATTGGAAACTACAAACGTTCGAAGCTGCTGGCGGAACAGGAAGCGTTGCGCGCGGCCCACGAGGGCTTGCCCGTGGTTATCGTGAATCCGACGACGCCCGTGGGCCCAGGTGATTGGAAGCCGACGCCAACAGGTCGTATTATTCTCGATTTTCTGCTGGGGCGCGTGCCGGCCTATGTGGATACGGGCTTGAACTTCGTAGCCGTCGAAGATGTGGCGGAAGGGCATTTGCTGGCGGCGCAGCGAGGCAAAATCGGCGAGCGGTATTTGTTAGGCGGCCGCAATATGACGCTCAAGGAACTGTTGGATGCGCTGGCGAAGATCACGGGCTTGGCTGCGCCCGCGCGGCGAATCCCCCATTCAGTGGCATTGATTGCTGCCTGTGCCGACTCTGTCTATTCTCGCTTGATGGGCCGCGAGCCGCACATTCCAGTTGAAGGAGTACGAATCGCGCGGCACAAAATGTTTGTAGATGACTCGAAGGCGCGGAGAGAATTGGGCTACCAGCCGGGCAACGTGGAAGCGGCGCTTGAGCGCGGCGTGCGCTGGTACGTTGAAAACGGTTATCTGAAACATTCAAAACGCGCGGCTGTCGCGCAAGTTTCCGCAGCGTGACGATTCGTATGAGAATTCTGGTCAGCTTCGCTTTGGAAAACGAATTCGCTCCCTGGCGGCGGTTTCGCTCGTTCACGCTTGTAGATGGACTGGACTTTGTTGCGTATGACGCGAACATGGAAGCGGCGTGTGTGCGAGTGGTCCTAACCGGTGTTGGACCGGCACGAGCAAAAGCCGTGATCGCGCGAGCGTTGCAAGGTGAGCCGGGCATTTGCATTTCTTCAGGTGTTTCGGGCAGCTTGCGCGCTGCTTATCGCGTCGGAGAAATATTCGCGGCGCGCGAAGTGATGGAACTGGAAAGCGGGCGCACGATTGCAGCCGACCGTCAACTCATTGAAGCGGCGGAGAGGTGCGGAATTCGCGTCGCGGAGCGACTGCTATCGTCCGCGAACATGGTCGTCTCGGCGGAAGGCAAGGCTCGGTTAGGTCGCATGGCGGAAGCAGTCGAGATGGAGAGCTTCGCTGTGCTGGCGGAAGCAGCGGCGCGAAACGTTCCAGCGGTGGCGATTCGGGTGATCAGCGATGCAGCAGATCAGGACTTGCCGATGGATTTCGGCGGCGTTCTGGACGAGCAGGGAAACGTGAAGACATCCAAGGTGGCGCGTTCGCTCGCTCTTGCGCCCCATAAGTTGCCGGCCATGTTGCGCCTCGGATGGAATACCCGGCTCGCTGCAACCAGGCTCGCGAAGTTTTTGGATGGATACATAGTTGATCTCGCCGGCCGAGCAGACCGAGCGGCTGAAATGGCCGGAGCAACCAGGGCATGAGTTCAACGACCACGCATATCGAAACTATGCCGCCGCGCGATCATCGAGGCGGCAAGATGCTGGCGGGAGTTTATCGCGGCAAGGGAAGCGTAATCTGCGAAGAAGTGCCGATTCCCGAAATCGGCGAGGGCGAAATTCTGTTTCGCGTGGCGGCATGCGGAATTTGCGGGACAGACATCAAAAAAATTGCGCACGGATTTGTTCCCGCGCCGCAGATTTTCGGGCATGAGCTCGCGGGAACGGTTGTCGAGGTTGGACGCGGCGTGCGGAAGTTCAAGCCGGGCGATCGCATTGTAAGTTTTCACCACGTTCCGTGCGGCAGATGTTTCTATTGTGAACGCAAGCTTTTCTCGCAGTGTCCGGAGTACAAGAAAGTGGGGTTGACGGCGGGGTTCACGCCGAACGGAGGAGGGTTCGCGCAATTTGTCCGCGCGATGCCGTGGATCGTCGAACGTGGGATGCTGGCGATTCCGCCCGGCATCACATTTGAGGAAGCGACGTTTATCGAGCCGGTCAATACTGCCGCTAAAGCGGTGTGGAAGGGCCGCGTCGCGAAAGGCGAATTCGCGGTAGTGCTTGGGCAAGGACCGATTGGGATGTTGCTGACAGGGCTGTCCAAACTGAAGGGCGCAGAAGTGGTCACTACGGATCCGCTTGCCGGACGGCGCGCTGCCAGCCTGCGGCTGGGCGCAACCGCTTCCTTTGATCCTGCATCGGAAGACTTAAGGGCTAAAGTTCGGGAACGCACGCATGGCCGTGGCGCAGACGTGGTTTTACTGGCGGCGCCGCATCCAAAATTGGTCAGCGAAGCTTTAGACGTAGCACGGCCTGGGGGTAGGGTAGTCCTTTTTGCGCACAATGATCCCGTGCTGAAAATCGAATTTCCGGCCGCCGCCGTGGGTATTGAAGAAAAAGAAATCCTGGGAAGTTATAGCGCATCAATTACGGAGCAAGAGGAGTATGCTCGGATTGTGTTCGAGCGGCGGTTGCCCCTGGCGCAGCTCGTTTCCAACCGGTTTCCGACGGAGCGAATCGCCGAGGCATTGCAGCTTGCAGCGCATCCGGCAGACAGCACTTTGAAAGTGGTGATTTCGCACTCATGACGACGGATTTAATGGGAGTGATGACCGCGGCAGTTTTGTATGGCCGCGAAGATTTGAAGATTGAGCGCGTCGGGATACCTGAACTCGGCGAAGATGAGGTGCTGATCCGCGTGCACGTGGCGCTGACGTGTGGCACGGATTTGAAAGTCTGGAAGCAAGGCTCGCATCCCCGGATGATTCATCCGCCGGCGATATTCGGGCACGAACTCGCGGGCGTGGTGGAAGAGACGGGACGCTCCGTCGACGGCACGATTCGAGCTGGAATGCGCGTGGTTCCATCAAACTCGGCGCCGTGCGGCGCGTGCCTCTACTGCCGCAAGGGGCAGCCGAATCTGTGCGAGGATTTGTTGTTTAACAATGGCGCCTATGCGGAATATGTGCGGATCCCGGGACGGATCGTCCGGCAGAATTTGCTGGAGATTCCGGACCACGTGAGCTTTCGTGACGCTGCAATGGTGGAGCCGCTGGCGTGCGTGTTGCGCGGGATTCATGAGACGAATATTCGCCCGGGTGACACGGCCGTGATTGTCGGGTGCGGCCCGATTGGACTGAAATTTATCCGCGCCCTTTCCGCGCGGGACGTGCGCGTCATCGCGCTGGGCAAGCGGAAGGGTCAAATTCAAGCGGCTGAGCGTCTGGGAGCGTATGCGGCATTCGATGTGTCGACGATGGACAGCCCCGTGCAGATCGTCCGCCAGCTGACGGAGGGTGGGCGCGGCGCGGACGCCGTAATCGAAGCTGTGGGTTCAGCGGCCACATGGCAGTGGGCGATGCAAATGGTGAGGAAGGGCGGCAAAGTGAATTTGTTTGGCGGCTGCCCGCATGGCACGCAAGTGCAGTTCGATCCGGCGCTGCTCCACTATTCCGAGATTACCATCAAGGCGACATTCCACCACACGCCGCAGTTTATTCGCGAGGCGCTCGATACGATTTCGCGTGGTGAAGTGCGCGCGAGCGATTTTGTCACCGGAGAGATTCCACTCGCCGAGCTGCCGCGCGCGTTCGAAGAAATGAAGCACCGCAACGGTGAACTGAAAACGGCTGTCAATCCCTGGGCTTAGCGGCCCGCCTCATGCTCGGACAACAAGAACTGGAGATTGCACGTTCACTGCCGGCGGAAAGCTGCACGGCCGCTGAAGCGCAGCGGTACACGCGCTGGCTGGCGACTCATCACTACGAAAATTTCCGCGTTGTCTCCTGGTTGCTTCCTTCTCGTCTTCACCAGCATTTCTACAACGTGTACGCCTATTGCCGCTGGGCCGATGATTTGGGAGATGAAGTTGCGGATCCGAAGCGCGCGGTGGAGTTGCTGGACGGCTGGGACGAAGAGTTACAGCGCGCGTATCGCGGTGCGGCGACGCATCCTGTGCTGATCGCGGTCGCCGAAACGGCGCGTGAGTGCAGTATTCCCATTGAGCCATTTCGCGATTTGCTCATTGCGTTCCGGCAGGACCAGACGGTTCATCGTTACGTCAAATGGGAAGACGTAATCGGCTATTGCCGCTATTCGGCGAATCCCGTGGGCAAGCTGGTGCTTCATTTGATGGGTTATCGCGATGCGGAGCGGCAGGCGCTTTCGGATGCCACGTGCACAGCGCTCCAGCTTGCGAATTTCTGGCAGGACGTTGGCCGCGACCTCGAAAAAGGACGAATCTATATACCGCTGGAGGCGGCTGCGGCTCATGGCGTGACGGAAGCCGATATTGTGTCGAAGAAATTCAATTCTGATTACGTGGAACTGATGAAGGAGCTGGTCGCGCGGACGCGAGCGCTGTTTGCCGTGGGAGCGCCGCTGGCTGGCCGCGTATCGCCGGAATTTCACGTGGATTTGGAGTTATTCAATCGTGGCGGCTGCGCGGTTCTCGATGCGATTGAGTCGACGGGCTACGATACGCTCAATCAGCGTCCAACGCTTGATCGCGGAGTGCAAGCGCGTTTACTGGGCCGCGCGCTGATCTCACGGATTCTTTCGGCTTTCCGCTCGTCCGATGATGGTGGCCAGAAGCCCGAAAACACCTCGCTGGCCGGCCGACATGCCTGATGTCGCCGCGGTTGCGGCCTCATACGATCATTGCAGAAAAATCGCGCGTGCGGCTGCGCGTAATTTCTATTACGGCTTCATGCTGCTGCCGGACGCGAAGCGTGACGCACTCTGCGCGCTGTATGCCTTCATGCGCGGTGTCGATGACATCTCGGACGAGCCCGGCGCGGTGGAAGACAAAACGCGGCGGCTGAATGAACGGCGAGCCGAGATGGACCGCGTATTAACAGGCAATGAAAATCAGGGAGCCGTCTGGCCCGCATTCCGGCACACAGTTACGACCTACGGGATCCCGTTGCGCTACCTGCATGATTTAATTTCCGGCGCGCAAATGGACTTGACGATCACGTCCTATGAGATGTTCGACGACTTGCGGCAGTATTGCTATCGCGTCGCCGGCACTGTTGGGCTCTGCTGCCTGCGCGTTTTCGGTTTTTCGGATCCGCGCGCGCCCGAACTGGCCGAAAAACTCGGAATCGCGTTCCAACTGACGAATATTCTCCGCGACATCCCGCGCGATTTTGCGATGGGACGCGTTTATTTGCCGCATGAGGATTTCAAGCAGTTCCATTGCGACGCCGGAGAACTTGCGCAAGGAAAGACAAGCCGGGAAGCGACGTCCCTGATGCAGTTCGAAACGGACCGTGCTTGGCAATTCTATCGGGAAGGCTGGCAACTGTTGGACTTGGTGAGCAAAGACAGCCGCGCGGCGCTTTGGGCGATGGCCCGAATTTATTCCGGCATCCTCGAGAAAATCGAAGCGAAGAACGTTGACGCGAAGTCCGTGCGGCCAGCGCGTTTGTCGACAGGCGAAAAATTGTGGATTCTCGCGCGCGCGCGAATCGGATGGCTCGGAGAAACAGATGCCCTGCGAAACCGTGATCGTGATTGGCGGAGGACTGGCGGGCCTGTCGGCGGCCACAGCGCTCGCTGACGCGGGCGTGCGCGTGCACTTGCTCGAAAAACGTCCGTATCTGGGCGGGCGAGCGACCTCCTACGCGCTTCCGGACGGCAGCCATATCGACAATTGCCAGCACGTCACGCTGGGTTGTTGCACGAATCTTGCTGATTTTTACCGTCGCGTCGGCGCGGAATCGAAGATCAGGCATTATGACCATTTGTTTTTTGCGGACAAAACCGGACGCGTGAGTTCGATTTATTCGGCGCTATTGCCGGCGCCGTTTCATATGGGCATTTCTTTTTTGCGATTCAGCGCGCTCGCGTATCGGGATAAAAAAGCGATTGCGAAAGGCATGTTGCGCATTGCGCGCGCGGGAGGCAGACCAGCGGATAGTGAAGGCGTTTCGATGCTCGAATGGCTGCGCCGCAATGGACAGACAGATGCGGCGATCGCGCGATTCTGGCGCGTGGTGCTGGTCAGTGCGTTGAATGAGGAACTGGATTACACCGATGCGCAGTATGGCATCGATGTTTTCTGGAAAGCGTTTCTTGCGAATCGTAAAGGATACGTAGTGGGTATACCGGCCGTGCCGCTGGGAGATTTGTATTCGGGTTGCCGCCAGGCAGTCGAGAGCCGCGGAGGAGAGGTACGGACACGCGCGACTGTCCGTGGCATTCAATTTGCCCGCGGCGCATTCCATTCGCTCCTGCTGGACGACGGCACGGAAATGCGCGCGGACGCCTGCATCGCCGCGGTGCCACATGACGTGCTTCTCGAGATTCTGCCGGAAGAGATGCGGGGGGGACAGGCCTTTGCAAGCCTGCGCAAGTTGCGAACCTCACCGATCACCGGCGTGCATCTCTGGTACGACCGGAGAGTCTTGGACAAGCCGTTTTTGACGCTGCTCGACCACACGGTTCAGTGGGTATTCAACAAGTCGCTTGCCAATGGAAGACAAGAAAGTTCTGAAAACGAATCGGGACAATATTTGCAACTGGTGATCAGCGCGTCATATGCTCTGGTCCCACGAACACGGCAAGAGATCGTTGACCTGTGCGTGAAGGAACTCCAGGAGGTTTTGCCATTAACGCGCGCAGCCCAATTGCGAAAGGCGACGGTCGTTAAGGAAGTGCATGCGACGTTTTCACCGGAGGTAGGCTCCGATGCGTCGCGTCCGGCGCAAGAAACCGGCATTCCAGGTTTATTTCTTGCGGGGGACTGGACACGAACAGGATGGCCCGCGACCATGGAGGGCGCTGTGCGCAGCGGCTATCTTGCTGCGGAGACCTTGCTGAATTTCGCGGGGAAGCCAAGGATGTTTACTGTTCCAGACCTGCCAGTAGAAGGATTTTGCCAACGCTGGGCAAAGGAGTAGAATCGCGGTAGCGTTTCCTGGGTGCCGCCGAAATAATCCCTGATGGTGTTTCATGCAAGGATACGCGTCTACCGCGAAACGTCAGAAAAACATTCGTGCCGCCCGTCTGAAGCACACGGCCTGAACAAACATTGCTGCGCGTAATCTGCGAACGATTCGAGCTGACTCAATCTGCATTTCCATTGTGATTCCTGGAATGTGCGGCCGGCAGAATCGTTTCGGAGTTTCAGAGGAGTCCCCGGAGGAAATTTATGGAGCGGAAGTATAAACATAAGGGCTACAGTGAGCGGGATCGCGACGAAAAAAAACGCGATCGTCCGGCCGCCGAACCGCGCCCTCGACAGGAACAAATGGGTCCCCGAACTCCGCGAATGGTGGGAACCGTGATGCGCGCGCGGTGTTCGAATTGCGGGACAATTTTGGCGCCGGGTTTCGATCAGAATGGACAATGCCCGAAGTGCCATCTCGACATGCACTCCTGCAAGCAATGCGTTCACTTCGATACAGGAGCGCAGTTCGAATGCACGCAACCCATTCCGGAACGCATTCCCCGCAAAGACCTGAAGAACGAGTGCGCGTTTTTCGAGTTCCGCATGACGGTGGAGAAAGATACGTCTCCAGTGACCTATTCCACCAGTTCGACGCCGGCGCCCGCAACAAGCGCGCGGCCAGACAACGCCCGCAAGGCATTTGAAGACCTCTTCAAGAAGTAAGAATCCAGGGCTGACACTGCGAATCTATTTCGTTGGACAAACACCGGGACGCGGCGTGATGAGTGTCCGGGGCAGCGCGCGCCGGATTCCGCGCAAACAGCAATAATAGCGGAGAGCAAATGTGATGATGAACGCAGCGATTGATCGGAAAAGTATCTTCGCTGTCGAGCGTGTGATTCGACCTTACATACGCCGCACGCCAATCATCGCGCTCGAGGGCGGCGAATTCGATTTGAATTGCACAGGTGTGATTTTCAAGCTGGAATTGCTCCAGCATGCGGGTTCATTCAAGGCGCGCGGCGCATTTGCAAATTTGCTGACCCGCGATGTTCCGCCCGCAGGCGTGGTGGCGGCGTCGGGTGGAAATCACGGAGCAGCCGTGGCGTATGCGGCGAAGCAGCTTGGGAAGCCCGCGAAGATTTTTGTCCCGAACGTCGCATCGGCGGAAAAAATCGAACGGATTCGAAGTTACGGCGCGGAGCTGGTCATTGGAGGAGAACGCTACGCCGATGCGCTGGCGGCAAGCGAGATATGGGCGAAGCAATCCGGCGCGCTGACTGTGCATGCCTACGACCAAATTGAGACGCTCTTGGGCCAGGGAACCGTTGGACTCGAATTCGAAGAACAGTACCCGCAGCTTGATTCGTTGCTGGTAGCGGTCGGCGGGGGCGGATTGATCGGCGGAGTTGCGTCCTGGTATTCGAACCGGATCAAGATGATTGGAGTCGAGCCTGAGGCGGCGCCAACTCTGGCGAATGCGCTGAAGGCGGGAAAGCCGGTCGACAGTCCGGCGGGAGGAATCGCTGCCGATTCGCTGGCCCCGAAACGTGTGGGCGAACTGATGTTTCCGATTGCGCAAAGCGCGGTCGAGCGCGTGATCTTGGTTCCAGACGACGAAATTCTGCGGGCGCAGGACTTACTGTGGCACGCGTTGCGCATTGTCGCGGAGCCCGGCGGCGCCGCGGCTTTTGCCGCGCTTCTCTCACGCCGTTATCAGCCGCGGCCCGGCGAGCGTGTCGGCGTGGTGGTGTGCGGAGGGAACACGTCGGCGGTTGATTTCGGCCGCGCTCACGCCAAAATGCCATCGGCCAGAGAAGCTCGCAGTTAACGGGGAACGATCGGGAAGAGCGTCGGCTCAAGCGCCGGCTCGCTGGCAATCTTCTCGAGCGCCGGATAGTGTTGACGCAGCGGTTCCGGAATTTTGAGCCTGTCGCCGGTCAGCAGATGGATCAAATCCAGCGCGTTTACGACTCCTTTTCCCTGATAGTGATTATTCGTGATGACAAAAGTAGAGTCCGCGTGCGCGGCGATCTTCCTGATGCGTTCGGCCCAGGGCTTCAGCTCTTCTTCTGTATAAAGATAGTTGTACCGCTCATATTTGGGGATCGCCGGATCGTCAGTGAACCACGTATCGTAACGGCGGCCGTGCAATCGCACGTAGCCAATAGACGAGGTGGCTCGTTGACTCGGCGCGGCGGACCGGCCGATCGTGGGCTGATCAATGTTGCAGAATCCGACTCCGAGTTCCCGAAGCCAGGCGTCCAGTTTTTCCTCACTCCACGACGAGTGCCGCACTTCTATGACCAGTGGGTAGTCGCGAAATCGCTTCACCAGGCGTTTCAGGTACCGAAATGCTTCTGGCGTGTAGTGAAACGAAAAAGGGAATTGAACGAGCACGGCCCCGAGACGTCCCGCATCTTGAAGCACGTCAAAGCCCGCGCGAACGCTTTTTTCGTCTTCGAGCGTGGGACTGTCTTCGTGCGTGAATTTCTGCCAGAGCTTCGCAGTGAATAGAAATCGGGGATGGGAAGCAATTTGTTCGATCCATCCCTGCACCAAAGACGGGCGAAGGGGCTGGTAAAAGGACGTGTTAATTTCGATGGTATCGAAATACTGCGCGAGGTATGCCGGTTCGCGAAAACCGCGCGGCCTGGGACTCGGATACACGATGCCTTGCCAGTCAGTGTATGACCAGCCGGCCGGGCCGACCCTGATCTCCTTCTGAAGTTCCGATGGTTTCCTCTTCGCTTTCATCGCACCACTTTCCTTGCCCAATCCAGCGTAAGGGGCGCAGGGTGAGGTGTCAATCGCACCGATTGCGCCGCACATGGTGCGCTGCTATTCTGTAATCGCTGGTTATGACATGTGCACACCTTGCGGTTTCCCTTCCGCTTTCTTCAGCCAAGGAGTTTTCGGTGAAAACCTCGTTTAGTTATAAACAGCCGGAGTTGCGCGAGCAGACGCAAAAGGAAGTGCAGTCGAATTTGAAAAAACTGGAACGTTTTGTGAAGCGGTTCGCTCCGGACCTTGTGCAACTGCATGGAGCATTTGCACACATTCCGCACAGGAATAGCTTTTCTTTGTCACTCAATTTGTCTCTTCCGACGGGTACGCTGCATGCGACGGGTGAGGCCGACGACGTTCAGGGGAGCATTCGCGCAGCGTTCACTGAAGTGATTTCGCAACTCAA
>DATEHB010000086.1:0-2881 GCA_035279805.1 Candidatus Acidiferrales bacterium | reverse complement strand
AATCCGGAAATTCTGCTGTTTCAGCCCGGTAATGATGTCGCCGTCCTGGTCGGTGACCACGGTATTCACCTGAACAAGCTGCGATTGAACTGTGATCGAGTACTGCGGCTGTTGCTGTTGTGGTTGAGCAGGCGGTTTTTGCTGCGTCGGCATCTGTGCGAAAACGTTCGCCGGCACGATCAACGTGGCCGTGACGGCAGCGAAGACAACCCAGCGGAGCAGCGCGTTCTGTAGCATGAATCCAAGCCTCCGTGCACCATAGGATGTCAAAACACGCTGCAGGGATGGTCGATTCTTTAGCAACACGCCTCGCCGTTCCGCCGCAGCCCGCAAAATCGTCATGATAGTATGAACTCGACGTTCGTGCTGAAAATTTACCGCTCTTATGGAGATTCGGATGCGATGGAAGTCCGGAACGGTCTTTGCCCTTATCCTGCTTGCCTGTGCCGCAGGCATTGCTGAAAGCGTCTTTGCACAAGCTCAGCCCGCGCCGGCGCAATTGCAGCCACAAACGGGAGCGGTGGACTTCGAAAAATTGTATATCGATGCGCTAGGTTGGCTGCAAGGAATGATTCGCATCGACACGACGAATCCTCCAGGCAATGAAATGGCCGCGGCAAAATACCTGGCAGCCATTCTGCAGAAGGAAGGAATACCCGTAGAGACATTCGAAAGCACGCCCGGGCGCGGAATCTTGATTGCGCGGCTTTCTGCAAATTCCATGCCCGATCCATCGCGCGCCCTGCTCCTCATGGGTCATTTGGACGTGGTGGGCGTAGACAAATCGAAGTGGCAGGTCGATCCATTCGGCGCCGTCATTCAAAACGGATATCTCTATGGCCGCGGCGCGATTGACGACAAAGGGATGACCATCGCAAACGTCGCCGTCATGGTCGGCCTGAAG
The DNA here is from genome assembly GCA_035279805.1 of Candidatus Acidiferrales bacterium. Classification (GTDB taxonomy): domain Bacteria; phylum Acidobacteriota; class Terriglobia; order Acidiferrales; family UBA7541; genus DAHUXN01. The sequence continues at coordinate 1,977 of DATEHB010000086.1, read as the reverse complement.
CGCGCCAACGTCCGCCTCACTCGTGACGTCATTCTTCTCGCCGAAGGCGATGAAGAGCAGGGTGGCCAGGCCGGAATGAAATTTGCCATGGATAGATACTGGGAGAAAATTGCCGCGGGTTTTTCCTTGAACGAGGGCGGCCGCGTGATCACAAAAGACGGCAAAGTCCAGTACGTCGGCGTACAAGCCGCGGAGAAAGTTCCGGTGAACGTCATTGTGACCGCCGCGGGAACATCAGGTCACGGCTCGGTCCCGCTCCCGGACAACGCTGTCATGCGTCTTTCCGAGGCAATCACGAAAATCGGCGCCTATCAGACGCCGTATCAACTCACGCCCGTCACGGAGACTTATTTCGAGCAGCTTTCGACGGTCACCGATCCGGAAATCGGAAAATGGATGCGCGCGCTCGAGAACCCGGTCCGTGCCGATTTGGCGGAGAAAAAACTTTCCGAAGCAAGCCCCGTCTGGAATTCCATGATGCGCGACACGATTGCCCCGACGATGTTGCAGGCAGGCATCCGGCCCAACGTCGTGCCCTCCGAAGCGCAAGCGACATTGAATATCCGGTTGCTCCCCGGAAATGCGATCGGCGGTTTGCTGCTCAAGTTGAAAGATGTCGTCAACGATCCGAAGATTTCGTTTCGCGCCGATACTTCGATCGGCGAAGCCGCGCCGTCTTCCTCCCTCGACAGCGAGCTCTTCAAAACGATTCAGCAGGCCACGCAGGAGGAATTTCCCGGTGTGCCGGTGGTGCCCATGATGTCCACGGGCGCGACCGATTCCGCATATCTGCGCTTGCGAAACGTTCAGGCGTACGGGCTGTTGCCATTTCCGCTTACCGAGGAAGATACGTTGCGAATGCACGCGGACAATGAGCGCATCCCTCTCGATTCCTTCCACAAAGGAATCGAATTCCTCTATCGCGTCGTCAGCGATTTCGCGGTTGCAAAATAAACTTCCGCGCCCTCCGTAGCGCCGGCCGGTTTTTCAGGCAGCGGCGTTTCTGCTAGAAGGCATCTCATAAATGGGCTTTCGTCAGGGCACGGCTTCAGCCGTGCCGAAAAACCTCAAGATCTCAGGGGTTTTAACCCCTGAGGCGGTACGGCACCCGCTTCTAATCAGTCTTACGGTTGGCTTACACTTCGGGAGTCAGTTGACCCAATTGTCTGGCGGCGGGGGAGGTTCGTCGCGGTGGCGCTTCTGATAGACCTCGAACTTGCGCGCCATCCGTCGCCGCTTCCAATCGGAAACGCGATTACGGTAAGAGTAAAGGTAGGATCCTCGTCGCAAATACAAGTAGCCCACCAGCATGCCGCCAAGATGGCAAACGTGGCTCACATTGTCACCGCCAGCGCCCAGCGTCCCAAAGAATTCAATCGCAGCCATGATCCCGACGTAGACGCGCATCGAAATCGCTACGGGAAACGGAATCAACAGCACGCGCTGATGCGGAAATAAAACCGCCGCCGCAATCAGTACGCCGTAAATGGCTCCCGACGCGCCGATTGTGGGAGTCAGCGCAGTCCCAAGTCCGTGCGGATCAAGGATCGTTTTGGCAATAACGTTGATCAAGCCCGCGCCGACGCCGCAAAGGAAATAATAAATGTAGAATCGCCGCTGCCCCCATGCGCGCTCCACGTCTCGCCCAAACATCCACAGCACGAACATGTTAATGAGGATGTGCCAGATGCCCTCGTGCAGAAAAAGGTAGGTAAACGGCTGCCAAATGAAGCCATGAATCGCGTATCGCGGGACTAATCCAAAATACAAAAGCCAGAAGTTCCATCCAGCCGGTCCGAAAAACACGCGCGACAGTTCCTGAAGAAGAAAAATGCCCGCGCACGCAAGCACCAGAAGCTTGATTGCCGGCGTAATGGACCAGTCCCAATCGAACTGAAAACCGGAAGAGCTTGTGGAATAGCGCCGCATGTACAGTCACTGAAGTGTAAGCGGCAACAGACGCGGAGTCAAAGCACG
>DATEHB010000085.1:0-9811 GCA_035279805.1 Candidatus Acidiferrales bacterium | reverse complement strand
CTCCCGGGGCAATTGGAAACTCGCGGGCATCACGCCAATCACTGTGTAACTGTTCCCGCTCAGCGTGACTCGCTTCCCCAGCGCATGAGGGTCGCTGTTCAGGAAGTTCTGCCAGAATTGATAGCTTGCCACGATGTTTTGGGGGCCGCCTTTCACGTCTTCGCCGGGCGAGATGATGCGGCCGAGCATTGGCGGAATACCGAGCGTCTCCAGAAACTCCGCATTGACGAGCCCCGCATGAATTTGCACGGGTTCGGCCGCGCCCGTGAGGTCCATTGTCATCACGTTGATGCCGCCGCCCTGCGAGAAGGAATGATTCCGGCGCTGAATATCATTCATGTTTGGCAGAGAATCGTTTGGCCGCATCGCCACGAACTGCTGTGGCTTGGGGTAAGGAAGCGGACTGATAAGCACGGCGTCAATAACGGAGAAGAGTGCTGTGTTGGCGCCGATGCCGAGGGCCAGGGTAAGCACAGCGACGGCGGTGAAGCCGGGAGATTTGCGCAATGTGCGGAGGGCGTAGCGCACGTCTTGAACGAAGGTTTCGAGCAAGTGCGTGCCCAGCGAGTCGCGGATTTCTTCCTTGTATTTCTGGTAGCCGCCGAATTCCATGCGCGCGCGCCGTTCCGCTTCGGCGCGAAGGAGGCCGGAACGTTCGAGATCCTCAGCGCGATTAGCGATGTGCGCGCGAATCTCGGCGTCCATGTCGTCGTCAACGCGCGAGCGGTGGAATAGAGTTGAAGCAAAAGAGCGCAAAGCAGCGAAAATCTTCATTTGCATTCCCCCACTCTGAACGCACAACCCAACGAACTGCATCGACGCGCCAAGCGTTCGCGCGAAAAGCAGATTCCTCGCTGTCCCGATGAAAGCGACCGGGACGCTCGGAATGACAACAAAATACTTACTCGTAACGCAAGGCGACCATGGGGTCGACGCGCATCGCACGAATCGCCGGCAGCAGGCACGCGGCGGTCGCGACCGCCATCACGATCAGCGTAACCGCGAACAACGTCACGAAATCGGTAGCGGAAATCCCATAGAGCATTCCGGAGAGAACGCGGCTGGATGCCACGGTCAACGCCAGTCCGCCGATACATCCCAACGCGCACACGCCCAAACCGCGGAGGAGGAACTGCCTGGCAATTCTGCCGCGCAAAGCTCCAAGCGCCATGCGCAGCCCGATCTCGCGGCGGCGCACCGTGACCGAGTAGCTAAGTGTCCCGTATAAGCCAATGCTGGCGAGAATGATTGCCGTCAGAGCAAAAAATCCCAGCAGGATCATCCGCAGGCGGTTCTCGGAGAATGACTCGCTCAAGTGATCGGTGAGCGGCGAGATGCCGAAAACGGAGCGGCCCGGCTCGAGCTGCGCGAGCTGCTTCCTCACCGTCTCCGCCATAGTCATCGGCGCGTTGCGCGTGCGCACCAAATAGTATGGATCCGGCATTGGCGCGCTGTAACACCAGTACACGGTTGGTTCCGGCGCATGATTCAGCCCCTCTTCGCGCGCGTCGCCAACCACTCCGCGAATCTCGCCGGTCGGCAGGAAATTTTGTCCCGTCACGATCACGTGCCGTCCGATGACAGGCGATTGGCCAAAATACGTATTCGCGAAGCTGCGATTTACCATTACGTCCGCGCCGCTGGTGCGTTCGCGGCATGTTTCGCCCTCGAGTAGCGGAATTTGCATCGTCGCAAAATAATCCGGAGATACGGCGAGGCTATCCGCTATGACTTTACGATTCGGGTCGGCCGATCCCTCGACAATCTTCAATTCGCCTTCTGGGCCCGAAGGAACTCCTGGCAGCGTGCCGCTTGTTGCGGCTTCGCTCACGCCGGGCAGCGTTCGCAGAGAATCAAGCGTACGGTCGATGCGCTGCGTCATACCCTTGTAGTTGACCGTTTCCCCGTACGACGCGCTGATGTGAAAGGTAAGAACATGCGTTGGCTCGAAGCCAGGCGAGACGCGCGCGATCTCTTCAAAGCTTCGCACGAGCAGACCCGCTCCAGCGAGCAACGTGACCGCCAGAGCTACTTGAACGCCGACCAGAAGCCATTGCAGGCGATTGCGCGTGGAAACTTGTGACCCGCTGGTCTGTGCCAGGGAATGCTGTATGCCTTCGCGAGCCGCGCGCAATGCGGGGAAAAGGCCGCAGAGAAACGTCACAACTACTGAACAACCCAGCGTGTACAGCACGATGCTGCCATTCAGGTGAATTTCGCCCACACGAGGCAAGCTCGCCGCGAGTTGTTGAAAGATTGCAGCGCCCCAGCTTGCGATGATGAGACCGAAGGCCGCGCCGACGAGCGAAAGCAAGAAGGTCTCCGTGAGCAGCTGGCGGAGAATCGCACCGCGCGAAGCGCCGAGCGCGAAGCGAATCGAGATTTCATGCCGGCGCTGGGAAGACCGGGCGAGAAGCAGCGAGGCAATATTTGTGCACGCGATGAGAAGGAGCAATGAAACGGCACCGAATAGGATCCAGAACGACTGCCCGACGGTACCGACCATTGTGTCTTTAAGCGGTTGAATGTTTACCGCGATCTCCGCGTCGGGCTTGGGAAACTCTCTGCCAAGCTGCTCCTGAACGGTCGACAGATTCGCGCGCGCCTGCGCGAGCGTCACGCCTTTTTTCAGCCGCCCGATGACCGTATACCAAGTATCATCCCGGCTCAACGCGTACTTCGACTCTGGCCATATGGGGGACCACACATCCACGTCGCGAACAGGAAAGGAAAACGACGCCGGCAAAACGCCAATAACGGTCTCTGAACCACCTGCGATGCGGAGCGCCTTCCCGATCGCGTTCGGATTCGCATCGAAACGCTCACGCCAGAGCCGATCGCTAATTAAGATCGCTGAAGGACCGCCAATATGTTCTTCCTGCCTCGTAAAATCGCGCCCTACTTCTGGTGCTATTCCCCAAACCTGCAAAAATCGCGGGCCCACAAAAGCAATCGTGATTTTCTCCGGAATCGGCCCGGAAGTTTCCGAATCATCCTCTGTGTAGTATCCGGTGAGCGCCTGAAACGCTGAGTTCAGCCGGTTCCAATCTTCCAGCCGCACCGGGGCCACGAAGGGATTCGATCCACCCTGGACCTTCGGATTGTATTGGGAGATGCGCATCAACTGATCGCCGTCCGGGAATGGGAGCGGGCGCAACAAGACCGCGTCGATAGCCGAGAACACGGCGGCGTTGGCGCCGATGCCGAGGGCGAGTGTGAGGACGGCGACAGCAGTGAAGCCGGGCGATTTGCGCAGCATGCGAAAGGCGTAGCGAAAATCTCGAAGCAGCGTATCGAAGAAATGCGCGCTGACGGCGTCGTGGCACTCCTCCTTGAATTTCTGATAACCGCCGAATTCGATGCGCGCGCGGCGTTCCGCTTCGGCGCGAAGGAGGCCGGAACGCTCGAGATCGTCGGCGCGGGATTGGATATGCGCACGAAGCTCAGCGTCCATGTCGTCGTCAACGCGCGAGCGGCGAAACACGGTTGAACCAAACGCACGAATTGCAGCGAACAGTTTCATGTTCATCTCCTATTCATATCGCAAGGCGACCATGGGGTCAGTGCGTGACGCGCGCCATGCCGGGACGAAGCAGGCAGCCAGCGACGCAACCATCATGATCACGAAAGCCAGTGTAAACGCGAGCGGGTCGCGCGGGCTCACGTGATAAAGCAGGTCCGTGGCGAAGCGCGCGGCGACCAAAGCTACGGCGGCGCCCAGTGCAACTCCGAAGATTGTCAAGGTAAGGCTGCGCGAAAGCACGTACCACAAAAGATTTGAAGAACTTGCGCCGAGGGTCATGCGCAGACCGAGTTCACGGCGGCTCTGCGACACGCTGTAGGAGAGAACGCCGTAAAGTCCTATCGTGGCGAGCGCGAGCGCCAGACCGCCAAGCACGAAGAGCATTCCCACGGCGGCCCTTTGCGCCGCAGTCGAGCGGTTCACTTGCTCCTGCATGCTGACGAGCGCACCGCTAGCGAGGCCAGAATCAATCGCGCGGAGTTCGTTCGTCAAAATGGAAGCCACGCTTCGTGCTGGCATCGACGTGCGGATGTTCAAATAGGCGGTCGAGTCGGGATTCTGCAGGAGCGGCACGAAAAAGAAAGGCCTGGGTGGTTCGGAGACATATAGGTACTTGGATGTTTCGGCAATGCCGATGACGTGCATCGAAAGACCATTGACTTGAAGGCGCTCGCCGATGGGATCTTTGCCGTTCCAGAATTGCCTGACCATTTGCTCGTTGACGATTGCGACCAGCGCCGCGTTCTTGTCGTCAGCAGGAGTGAACTCGCGGCCAGAGATAAGCGAAATGCCGACGGTGGAGAAATAACGGGGACTGACTTTGTCGTATTCAACGATTGGCTGCTGATTTGGCGGAGGGACATATCCGTCCACTTTGATGACGCCTGAGGAGGGAGGAGCAAGGTCCAGCGGAACAAAGCTCGAACCCGCCACCGACTCGATGCCAGGTAACGATTGCAGACGGGCAATCAATTGTTTCTGAAAACTCTCGGCGCGCTGCGCATCGTAACCGGAGCCGAATAGATCAACGTAAGTAAACAGCACATCGTGAGTGGAAAATCCAAGATTGCTATTCTGCATGGCGCGCAGGCTGCGCAAGAGCAGTCCCGCGCCGACGAGCAGCACAAAGCTCAACGACACTTGCACCAGCACTAAGCCGGAGCGCAAGCGCGAGCGGCTCTGGCCGCTGACCAAACCGCCCATCTCTGATTTGAGGGCAGCAGCCAAATCAAGTTTGCTGGCTTGAGTCGCAGGAATCAGTCCGAACAGCAGAGTGGCGAGCACGCAAACGCCAATGCTCAGCGTCAAAACGCGCCAGTCAATTTCGCCGGGCAGATAAGCCAGAAACCCGCTTCGCGGATAAAACAAGACAAGCGCATTGCGGCACCAGTACGCAACGAGTAACCCACCAACGGCAGCAAACGCCGAAAGAATGACGCTTTCGGTGAGAAGTTGCCTTACCAGGCGCAAGCGAGGTGCGCCGAGAGCGAGACGAACCATCATTTCATGCCGGCGCAAGAAGAATCGGACAAGCAGCAAGTTGCCAACATTCGCGCAGACGATCAGAAGCACAAAAGCGACCACCGCCATCATGATTTCCAGCGTGGGGCGCAATTCACCCGCGTGATTGAAGGGAGTGAGCCAGAGCGGGAGGATTTTGACGTCGCGGCCACGGTCTGTTTCGGGATAAATGGAAGCCAGACGAGCAGTCATAGAGGAAATTTCGGCTTGCGCCTGTGCACGGGTGACGCCGGGCTTCAATTTCACGAAACCTTCAATCCAGTGCGCGCTGCGGTCGTCCAGCGGATAATTGTTGCCGTTGAGAACTTGCACCATGGACGCAGGAACCCAGAACTGGATAGACCGACCAACGAAGGTCCCATAAAAATTCTTAGGCGTGACGCCGACGATCGTGAATTGGACATTATTGAACCGCTGCGGCTTGCCGATGATTTGCGGATCGGCATTATAGCGGTCTTGCCACATCTGGTAGCTGATCACTGCGACGGGATGAGCGTTGCGACCGGCGTCCTCGCCGGGCTTGAAGCCGCGACCCAGAATCGGACGGACGCCCAGCGCGTCGAAATAATTGGCGGAGACGATGCTGCCGGTGGCGCGTTCGGCGCGGCCGCCAATGTTGAGTGCGGCGCCCGTGATTTCGTCGGCGATAAACGCTTCAACAAGTTTGCAGTTGCGTTGGAGATCGAGGAAATCCGGCCAGGAAAGATCTGGATTGTCCGGATCGCTGGGAGCCGAACCTACGAGCGCATACATGCGGTCTTGATGGCTGACAGCAGGATACGGGCGAACGAGCAGGCCCTCAATCCAACTGAAGACGGCGGCGTTCGCGCCGATTCCCAGAGTAAGGCACAGAATCACCAGGATGGAAAATCCGGGGCTGCGGCGCAGAATACGCAGCGCGTAACGAATGTCTTTCAGCAGCGTGTCAAAAAAGTGCGCGCTCCCGGCGTCGCGGCATTCCTCCTTGAATTTCTGGTAGCCGCCGAATTCCATGCGCGCGCGACGTTCCGCTTCAGCGCGAGGGAGGCCGGAACGTTCCAGATCGTCAGCGCGCGATTGGATGTGCGCGCGAAGCTCAGCGTCCATGTCGCGCTCGGTGGCGCCGCGCCGGAAAAGAGAACGCAAAGGGGCGAGCCAGTTGCTAAACATGAGGATCTCCAGTCCCGCGTTTGGGATGGTTCGTCATTCGTAGCGCAACGCGACGATGGGATCAACGCGCATGGCGCGGCGCGCCGGGATGTAGCAAGCGGCAAGAGCGACAGCGATCAGGAGAACAGAGACACCGATGAAGGTTACCGGATCGGTGGCGCCCACTCCAAAGAGCATTCCCGCCATCAAGCGCGTAAGTCCAAACGCCGCAACGAGGCCGATGGCAATCCCGGCGACGGCCATGCGTGCGCCGTGGCCGAGGATCAGCCGGAGAATGTCCGAGCGTTGCGCGCCGAGCGCCAGGCGAATGCCGATTTCATGAGAGCGCCGGCCTACGAGGTACGAAACCACGCCGTAGATTCCCACACTCGAAAGCAACAGCGCCAAGGCCGCGAAAAAACCGAGAATCTGCATCGAGAAGCGGCGAGCGGCGAGCGAATTGGAGATGACTTCATTCATGGTCCCCGCGCCGTAGACGATATTTTCGCTGTTCATCCGCTGGAGCGCGTGATGAATCGCGTCATACACGGGAGCAGCGGCGCCGGAGTAGCGAACGGCCACGCTGGTGCCAGAGACCGCAACTGCAAACGAGTCCTCCGGGAGCTGCATATAGGGCGTGTATGCCTGCGCGCGCAGAGAATTGGTGTTGTCCGAGTCGAGTCCCCACTGATTGACGTGTCCGACGACGCCGATAATCTCGACTTCACTGTTATCGGATTGCGTAGTGCGAAGCCGCTGACCAATAGGACTCCGATTGCCGAAGAATTTGTGCGCGAACACATCATCGATCACCGCGACGGTGGGCGCGTGCTCATCGTCCGCCGCGGTGAAGAAGCGCCCGCTCTTGAGCGGAATGCCCATCACGCGCAAATAATCCGGATCCACAACGTAGCTGAGCGCCCAGTTCATGTCGCTTGTCGTGGTGGGCTTGGGCCGTCCCGCGAACCAGAAAAGGAATTCGTCGTCGCCGCTCATCGGAAATGCTCCCCAGGAAAACGAAACGGCCTGAACGCCGGGAACGGTTTTCATCGCATCTTCGGTTTGCCGAAACGCGGCACGAATGGTGTCCGGGTTTGCGTGGAGGAGAGACGGAGGCAGGCTTAAGCCGAACGTGAGAACGTTATCCGGACGAAAGCCGGGATTGACGTTCCACAGCGCGGACAAGCTGCGAATCATTAGGCCCGCGCCCACGAGCAGCACCATCGTCATGGCCACTTCGATGAGGACGAAAACGCTTTGCGTGCGTTGCCGCGACGCGCTCGCACCGCGTCCGCCCTCTTTCAAATGGTTCTGCAGATCCGGACGCGCGATCTTGAGCGCCGGCGCCAGGCCGAAAAGAATTCCCGCCAGCAATGAAATAGCCGTGGTGTACAGGAGGACGCGGGCATCGAGGCTGACCTCCGTGGCGCGGGGCAAGGCCGACGGCAGCAGGGCCAGAGCTCCCTGCGTGCCCCAACTTGCCAGAAGAACTCCAAGCGCTCCGCCGAAAATCGCGAGCAGAACGCTTTCCGTGAGGAGTTGGCGCACCAAGCGGCCGGTTCCCGCGCCGAGCGCGGCGCGAATCGCAAATTCGCGAGCCCGGGCTGTCGAACGCGCGAGCAGAAGATTCGCAACGTTCACGCATGCGATCAACAGCACAAAACCCACCGCGGCCAGGAGCACGATGAGAAAAAAGCGAACCTGGCGCCCGACGATGCTCTCGCCCATCGGGATGACGCTTGCGCCGATGCCCTTGTCGTCCGCCGGATACGCGGCGGTCAGCGCGCTGGTGACGGCGGCCATGTCCGCTTGGGCTTGCGTCAAAGTCACTCCGGGTTTGAGCCGCCCAATGCCGTGGATTCCAAGGCCCGCTGAGCGATGAATCAACCAGGGATTGCCCCATTGCCCGAACGGGACGTAAATCTGCGCCGCGCGGAAGCTTCCTGTCGTCACATCGAACTTCGCGGGAATCACGCCGACGACTGTGTAGCTCTTTCCATCCAGGACAAGACTTTTCCCCAGGATGCCGGGGGCTGCGCCCAGTTTCTCTCTCCAGAAACCCTCGCTGACTATCGCGAGCGGCGCGGCCGCGCCGATTTCATCCTCGCCCGGCCCGAACGCGCGTCCCAGCAGCGGTTTGATTCCCAGGATGGAGAAAAAGTCAGAGGTAATAAATTCCGCCCGCACACGCTCCGCTTCGCCTTTTCCCGTGAAACTGAAATTGTAGCCGCGCGCAATCGCCATTGCGGAAAACGTGCGGTTGTTCTTTTGCCAGTCGCGGAAGTTCGGATACGAAATCGAGCCCGTGGGAAAATTCGGCTTGCTTTCGTGGAGCGTGAAGAGCTGTTCGGGATGCGGATACGGCAGCGGCTTCAATAAAACCCCGTTGATGATCGAAAATAGAGCGGTGTTCGCGCCGATGCCGAGGGCGAGAGTCAGCACGGCGACGGCGGTGAAGCCGGGGGATTTGCGCAATGTGCGGAGGGCGAAGCGCATGTCTTGAAAGAGGGTCTCGAAGAAATGCGCGCTGACCGCGTCGCGGCATTCCTCCTTGAATTTTTCGTAGCCTCCGAATTCGATGCGCGCGCGACGTACCGCTTCGGCGCGAGGGAGGCCGGAACGTTCGAGATCGTCAGCGCGGGATTGGATGTGCGCACGAAGCTCAGCATCCATGTCGCCGTCAATGCGCGCGCGGCGAAACAGACTGGACAGGAGTTTCATGATGCCTCCCTGCGCACGTCGAGAGTGATTTCCGCGACGAACAGCAAAGCAGATTCCTGCTTGCGTGCGGCTCGCCCGCCGTGGCGGGCAGGCAGACTGCGCTCAGAATAGCAACGTAGATGCGCACACATTCCGCTTCCGCGGATCAGCGTCATATTTCCTCCGGCTGCGCGCCGAGGGCGGAGGCAATCGCGGCGACGAGGCGATTCCATCCGGCGGCTTCTTCGCGCAAACGTTTGCGGCCGGCGCGAGTGAGTTCGTAGAACTTGGCGCGGCGATTGTTGTCCGACGTGCCCCACGCCGCCGTGAGAAGTCCCTGGCGCACGAGGCGAAACAAAGCGGGATAGAGCGCGCCCTGTTCAATGAGCAGCGCGCGGCGCGAAATTTGCTCGATGCGCAGAAGAATGCCGTAGCCGTGAAGCGGGCCGAGCGAGACAGCCTTCAAAATCAGAAGATCGAGAGTGCCGGGAAGAATCTGGGCTTGCGTGGATGCTGTCGGCAAGGTTGCCTCCTAAGATGATCAGGAGACTACAGCAGCCACCCCTAAGTTGTCAAGGAAAGCAGTCAATTGGCGCGCGCGACGCGGAAGGCGTAAGCACATCACAGCCAAAAAGCAAAAGCGGCCGGCCTTCCCGACACAAAGCGTCGGGACACAAGAGGCGTGAGGGCACCCCCAAAAGCAAAAAACCTCACGTCAGTCCCGATAAACAAAATCGGGACGGGACGTGAGCTACAAGGCGTCGGCTACAAACGCCGCGGCGACTTAGGACTTCAGGATGTTCAGGAACTTGCGCGGGTCGTTGTCGAAGCCGGGGAATACCGGGCTGAGATCGCGAGCGCCGAGGTGCGTGGCGATGATTTCGCCGAGGACGCTGCGAAAGTCGGTCGTCACGGCCAGATCGCGATTCTGATAAAGCT
>DATEHB010000084.1:0-7624 GCA_035279805.1 Candidatus Acidiferrales bacterium | reverse complement strand
CCGCTCACCTTCGCCCTGATGTAGTCATCGACCGTCAAATTCTGGAGGCCGGCGGACTTCAGCGCCTTCACGTAATCCGCATCGACGCCTTGCACGCGCATGGCGACAATCTGATGCGCCGTGGGATTCAATCCCGTCGCGCGCATGTCACGAACGTACTCTGGCGTCACTCCCTGCACCCTCATGCCGATGAACTGATCCACCGAGCCGTCGATTCCGGTTGCCCGCATGTCGCGAATGTACTCGGGGCTGATGCCTTGCACTTTCATTCCAATCAACTGGTCGCCATTGAATTTCAATCCGAGCGATTGCATGCCCTTCACGTACTCCGGCGTCACGCCTTGCACCTTCATTCCGATGAAACGGTCAACATCTCCGTCGAATCCGGCGGCGCGCATTTCGCCGATGTATTCCGGGCTTACTCCCTGTACTTTCAAGCCCACGATTTCATCGGGAGTGATCTTCAACCCCAGTGACTCCATTTTCTTCACATACTCGGGCGTGATGCCTTGCACTTTCATGCCGATGAAGCGATCCACGTTGCCGTCCATGCCGGCCGCGCGCATGTCCCGAATATATTCGCCACTCACGCCTTGAACTTTCATGCCCACCAATTCATCCGGAGTGAACTTGAGCCCGAGTCCCTGCATATTTTTCACGTATTCAGGTGTGATGCCTTGCACTTTCATGCCGATCAGTTCGTCGGTTTTCACGTCGAGGCCTGCCGCGCGCATGTCCCGGATGTATTGCGGCGTCAGTCCCTGGACGCGCATGCCGATCAGTTCGTCGATGCTCGGGTGCAAACCGAGAGCGTGAATTTCGTGAATGTATTCGGGAGTCACGCCCTGAACTTTCAGCGCGATCACTTCGTCGGCGGTAAGATTGTCGAAACCTTCCGCCTTTAGCCCGGCGAGATAGCCGCCGCTGTTTTGTTTCGGCTCTGCATTTTGCTTTTCATTTTGCTGGCTATCTTGCGCGTAGCTTTTCGCAGACTCTTGTCCTTCCGGGCTCGTCTGAATCGCAGGCGAAGCTTGTGCATGGGCCGAGGCTTGACGCACCCGTGTTTCCGCCGGAATCGCATTCGCAGCACTGGGAACGTCGCCGGCGAGATCCGTTTCCGTATTCTCATGCACGGGAAGGGAAGTCGCCGCGAAGGAGACGCGCGCCGCTCCGAGCAATGCGCCGCCTGCAAAAAGCGCGCCAGCCAGGAAAACAAAACTCGCGGCAAATCCCGCCACGCGAATCCCGCTCCCCATTTCGCCGAAGCCGAGCAAGCGCGCGACGCGCGTCGCCAGCGGCCCGCGATTTGCCGCCATCGCCAGCGCCGGAGCCGTGCGCGACTCCTCCAGCAGCGTCAATGCGCGCGCGTATTCCACCGCGTCGCCGCAAACAGAAATCGCAACGTCGTCGCAGCAGTTTTCGCGTTCATTGCGAATGCGCCTGTTCACCCACCAGATCGCCGGATGGTAGAAGAGCAGCGTTTCCGCCGCGATTTGGAACAGATTCACGAAGCAATCGAAACGGCGAATGTGCGCAAGCTCGTGCGCGACCACGGCCTTCAGTTGGGACTCGGAAAGGCCCGTCAACGCCGTCAAGGGCAGCATCACCACGGGCCGGAACCAGCCGATCACTGCCGGAGCCTCGAGACTCCGGCATTCGCAGTAACGGATGGCGCGGTCGAGGCGGAGTTTTCGTTGAAGCGACAGGCAGAGTGCATTCAACTTCGCGCTGACGGGCCGCGCATCTTTGCGACGCATGCGCTCAATCAGCACGAAGCCGCCGAGGGCGCGCAGGCTCAGAAACAAAACGCCCAAAAACCACGCTTCGACGAGCCAGAGAAGGGCATCCAGACGCGGAGATGGCCATGCCGAAGACCACAACGAAGACCACAGCGAAGACCACGCCGATGTCGGCGTCTGCGCCAGGGTCCCGGCCGAAGGCGTGAACGCGCTCACTCGATGTGACAGCGACGCCGCCGACGCAGTGGCTGCGCCAATCCATGACGCGGAGTCCGAGGCGGCGCCGCGCCAGAGCACGAAGAACGTAACCACCGGTGCAGCCACCATCAGAGCCAGCGTCACCACCGCGGCCACGTAGCGCGTCGACGCCCTCCGGCATACTGCCAGCGCCACCGACAGCAGCGCCGCGAGCGCCAGTCCCTGCCACAGAAAATGTACCAATGCCCAGCCCAGCGGCCGCATCACGGTTGGCGAAAACCAATTGGCAAATTCGCTCATCGGACTTTCCTTTCATATTCGTCCAGCATGTGGCGCATTTCTTCCAGCTCTTTTCTTGACGTTTTCCGGGCCGATAGCGCATGCATCATCAAATCCTTGGCCGATCCCGCGAACACGCGCTGCAGGACGTCTCCCGCAAACTGCCGCTTGGTCTCTTCCGCGGGCACGCAAGCCTCATAGACATGCGCGCGCTGTTCTTCATTGCGGCGCACACTTCCTTTGACGGTCATGATCTGCAAAAGTTTTAGCACCGTGGTGTAGCCGGTGTCCTTTTTTTCGTTCAGCGCTTTGTATACCTGGCGAACGGTCGACGGCCCGCGCTCCCAGAGGACGCGCAGTATCTCGAGCTCGGAAGCCGTGGGCTTTTGCGTCGTAGCGTATGTCCCTGGTTGCGATGTCGATGTTTGGTATGTCATGGGCAAAGGTATACTACGAAGGCGTTCGTAGTGTCAACGAAAATCTTCGTACAATTTGCAATGGCAAAAAAAAGGCCCGAGCGACCATTTTGCACACTTTCTGTTTCGACCCCGTCGGCTGTTGCAGGGTGGCGCTTTTTTCGTTGCGCGCGATTATGCGATGCTGTGATCATCTCAGGTGAGGATTTCCCGCGCAAATTGACAACCATATTTCCACAGCATAATATACCGCGGTCAATCGTTAAGATTTGCTCTGATCTGATGAATCCGAAATTTGTTCCTCGTCGAGGTGCGTTATGAGAAAGCCACTCATCGTTGGCGCTTCCTTCTTTTTTCTATTGCTGACCCTGTTGCCGAGCGCTCGCGCGCAAAACGCGATTTCAGGCGGCTCCATATCGGGCCAAGTAACCGATGCGAGCGGAGCAGCGGTTCCTGCTGCGATGGTCACCGCAACGAACACCTCAACTGGCGTCGAGGCAAAAACAAAGACCAATGCGTCCGGATTCTACAACTTTTCGTCACTGAGCGTTGGCGCGTATAACGTCAGCGTCAGCCAAGCCGGCTTCAACACGACGGTGATCAACAACGTTCTGGTCCAAGTCGGGCAGAACACGGCGGAAAATGTCTCGCTGCAAGTAGGAGAAGTGACGCAGTCCGTGACGGTAACGGCGCAAGCGCCTTTGCTGCGTACAACCGAGTCTACGGTCAGCACTGTGGTGAATGAGAACCTGATCAGCAATTTGCCGCTCAGCGGGCGGCGGTATACCGACTTCGTCCTGCTGACGCCCAATGCGAACGCGGACGGCCAATTCGGTTTGGTGAGTATGGGGGGGCAGCAGGGCGGAGGCGATTCGGGGTACGCGAACGGCAACGGCGCGAATTCCTTCACCGTGGACGGCGCGAACGCGACCAGCAATTATTTCGGCGATGCGCGCGGTCGCACCCGCGTCCCGTACGTCTTCGGCGAGCAATCCATTCAGGAATTTCAGGTGAGTGACAATCCTTACAACGCAGCATACGGCGGCGCCGGCGCCGGATTCGTCAATACCGTCACAAAATCTGGAACCGATACTCTTCACGGCGATGCATTCTATTACAACCGCAATTCCGGTGTAGGCAATGCCAACGATGCGATCGACAAAGCCAACGGCCTGCGCAGGCCGGTTGACGTCTTGCAGCAATTCGGCGCGGATTTAGGCGGACCGCTTTTTTTTGGGACATCCCCTGATTCAAGCCGCGTCTCCAACAAGGTTTGGTACTATTTCGACTACGAAGAGCAGCGTCGCAAAGAACCAATCTCCGTCATCAACACTGCATATTCGGGAATTAATACAACGTTTTTTGACGACTCGAACGGCAACCCGCTGCCGTCCGGCACTATCTTACCTGCGCCCAATTCCTCTTATCCTGCGCCACTGAGCTTCAACACTCCTCCTGCCAGCAGCAGTCCCAATTATCCTGCTTACCTGCAGCAGGTGTCTAACGCCATCGGGGCGGTCAGGCGCAATCTGGGCCAGCGCGCCCGCCGTGCCGACAACGTTTCTTTCTTCCCGAAGATCGATTGGCAGCCTACGTCCGACGACCACGTCACTCTCGTCTATAACTACAGCCGCTTCAATTCGCCCGGCGGAGAAATCACTTTCAATCCCGTCGCAACCTTTGGCGACGAATCACTCCCCAACAATTTTGTTCGCGACCATCATGCGTCCGCGCACTGGGCGCATACCTTTAGTTCCGCGTTTCTCAACGATGTGCATCTTAGCTTCCTGCGCGATGAACAGTTGGAATCGCCTTCCGGCTTGACTTCCCCAACCCTCGGGCAGATCGAATTCTTTTCTCCGAGCTTTTTTGAATTGGGCAATCCGACCTTCTCCGTCGGAGACAACCGCGAAGCTCAATGGCAATTCAACGATCAAATCACGTATGTCAAGGGCCGGCATACTCTGAATTTTGGTTTCGATTTCGACCATACCAATGTGACCGATTTTTTCCCGGGCAATTTCAACGGAACTTATGCGTTTTCGAGTATTTCAGAACCGCAAGGCGGCAGCCTTCCTCCGATTAACTTCAACAGCTTTACGGCCTTCGCTCTGGGAGAATATGTTTTGTTTTCGCAGGCGGGCGGCAATCCGACGTTCCCATTTACTTATCCCTACTACGGTTTTTACGCGCAGGACAAATTCCAGATGAGCTCGAAACTGACTCTCGACTTCGGACTGCGCGAGGATTTTCAGGTCTACCAGCAGCCGACCGCGAACACCACTACGGGCGATCCTCTGGTTGCGAAACTTACGGGCCAATTCCCAAATCAGTATAACCGGTTCTCGCCGCGTCTGGGCTTCGCCTATCAAGCATTTCCGAAGACCGTTGTCCGCGGCGGCTTCGGCCTCTTCCGTGAAATTCTTGACGGCATTAACTATGAAAGTTCCGTGATTTCCAATGGCCTTCCTTCACGCCAAGCCACCACGTCGGTCTTTTGTTTCAGGTTTGCTTCTTGCCCGGTGCCTGATTCGAGGACTCCCACTTTTCCGAATGTGTTCTCCAGCACTTCGTCGTTCTCTGGCTCTTTCAACCTGTCAATTGTCGACCCTGGATTCAAGATTCCTTACATCATCGAATCCAGCCTTGAAATCCAGCAGGAGATCCTGCCCAGCACAACGCTAACCGCCGGAACCATGTGGACCCACGGAGTCCATTTGCTCGCCTCCAGCGCCTATGACAAGAATTTGATCCCACCGACGGGTACAACCACATACAACGTTTGCTCCCAAGGATTTGCTCCGGCTACGAAGACCTCGCCCGAAGGTTGCGTTGGATCCGTGCTTGCGACGCTAACCAGGCCAAACCTCGACAGCGGCTTGCTTACCGACGGACTCATTACCCCCGCCGTTGGACAGATCAATGCGCTTATCAGTCCTGGAGTCAACAATTACAATGCCTTCTACCTTCAACTGCAGCGCCGCGCCGCACGCGGCCTGTCCGTGATGACGTCTTATACATTCTCGAAGAATATGCAGACCGGCGTTGATTTCTTCAACCAGTTCGACTTGAAGGACACGCACGGGCCATCGTTGCTCGACCAGCGCCATCGCCTTTCTATCGCCGCCGTCTATGCGCCGAACGCTTCGGGTCTCGCAACGCTGTGGGAACGTCGCGCCCTCTCTGACTGGACCATCAGCACTGTCATGCAATTCAACTCGGGACGGCCATACAGCGGCCTGCTCACCTCTGCTTCAGGCGGCAGCACTATCAACGACAGCGCCGCCAACGAAAGTACGGGCAATACTGCCGCAGGAATCGCAGGGGCCGGGCCATCGCCTGTTGTCGGACTGGATGCTTTCTACGGGCCCTGGATCAATGAGATCGATATGGGGCTGACGCGCAGGTTCCACATTACCGAACGCCAGACGATCCAATTGGAAGCCCAAGTATTCAATTTGTTCAACCACCCGAATTTTTATGTCCAGAATGGTTCAGGGATTAATCAGAATCAGTACGACCCAAATGGCGCAACCTGCGGCGATGGCGCAACTCTCAGCCAAACGTGTTTCCTGGCGCCGGATCCCGGTTTCAAAACCTTGCAATCTATCGGCCAGTTGAACGGGCCGCGCACGTTCCAGTTCGCATTTCGATATCAATTCTGATGAACACGGCAATAAGAGACGGCGATACATGTCTACGCGCCGAAATAAATCAAGGGGGAATAAATTGAACCGAACGCAATCATCTGGTATTTCACGCCGGACTTCCACCAAGTGCGCCGACATGTATAACGGCCGGCGGCAACGCTTGCTATCGCGCCTAGCAATTTGTGCGGTCGGCTTATTCGCGCTGATTTTGTGCGCGCCGGCATATTCGCAGTCGCGCCGGGCCATCAATCTGGATGACCTGGCTCGCATGCGCGACGTTCGCGATCCGCAGTGCTCGCCAGAGGGCAAATGGGTCGCCTACACGGTCAGCACCATTGACGCCAAGGCGGACAAGCACAGTTCCCACGTTTGGATGGTAAGCACCGACGGTTCGCGCGATATTCAGGTGACGGAGAGCCAGGAGTCAGAAGGCGGGCCGGAGTGGTCTCCCGACGGGAAATACCTGGCGTTCACTTCCGGGCGCCCGGGCAAAGCAAAAGGCACGCAGATCTGGCTGCTGGATCGCGAGGGCGGGGAAGCGATGCAGCTCACCGAACTCAAAGGCCACTTACAGGGATACGAGTGGTCGCCGGATTCGAAACGCCTCGCGCTTGTCGTCGGTGATCCCGATCCAGAGGCGGAGGCGGAAGAAGCCGCGGCCAAACCAGGCGCGCCTCCGCATTCTCCCAAGCCGATTGTGATTGACCGCTATCATTTCCGGCAGGACGTTGTCGGATATTTGCTCAGCGGCCGCCATAATTACGTCTATCTTTACGATATCGCGAGCAAAAAGCTCGAGCGCCTGACAAAGAGCACGCACGACGAATCCGGCCCGGTCTGGTCGCCGGACGGGACGCATATTGCGTTTCTGAGCAACCACGATCCACAGCCCGATCGCGATCCCGTGCCGCAGGTTTTTGTCGCCGATGCGCGGCCCGGCTCGGTCGAAAAACAAGTCACCAATTACGGAACGCGCGGCACCCGGGGACGCCTTGCCTGGAGTCCCGACTCAAAATGGATCGCCTTTCTCGTTGGCGATGAAAAGATGTGGGACGCATACGGCATGAGCCATCTCGCTATCGTGCCGTCGGACGGCGCCGCCGCGCCAACGATTCTCACGGAGAAGCTCGACCGGTCCGTTTCTTCTCCGTATTTCAGCGAAGACGGAAAGTCCATCGTCGTCGCGGAAGAAGACGACCGTTCGGAGTATCCAATTTCCGTAAACGTCGCCGATCAAAGTGTGCGGAAATTGCTTCAGCCTCCGCTCGTCATCGGCAGCATCTCGCACTCCAAGGGCTGCCTGGTGGCCTTGAGCAGCAGCGATTCCTCGCCTGACGAAATT
>DATEHB010000083.1:0-3178 GCA_035279805.1 Candidatus Acidiferrales bacterium | reverse complement strand
ATGCTGACGGAGGCGTTTCTGCTCGCGGCCCTTGGTGCGGTGGGTGGTCTCGCGCTTGCTTGGGCCGGCATTCAAGAATTGCGCGCGCTGGCTCCGGCGAATCTTCCGCGCATGGATACGATTCGCATCGACGCGCCCGTGCTTGTCTTCACGGTTGTCGCCGCTCTGGCGGCCGCGGCCATTTTCGGAATGATGTCGGCGTGGCGCGCTTCGCGGCCGAATATCAACACTGTGCTCAATGGCAGCAGCCGGAACGAAGGTCTGACAAGCGGTGGCCTGTTGCGGAAGCTTGTGGTGGTCATAGAAGTCGCCCTCTCGTTTGTGTTGCTCGTCGGCTCGGGATTGATGTTTCGCAGTTTCCGCGACCTGCAGCACATAGACCCAGGCTTCGATCCGCACGGCCTGCTCACCTTTAAGATTTTGGGCAATTTAGGGGCAAAAACATCCGAAGCGCGCGCCGCTTCCATCAGACAAATCCAGCAGCGATTGCAGGCCATCCCCGGAATTCAAAGCGTCACTGCCGGCAGCCCTTTTCCTCTGGGCGGAGAGTTCAGTCCGATTCGTTGGGGCAACTTGGACGCGCGAGGCGATGCTGGTAAATTTCAGGCGACCGATTTTCAGGTCGTGCTTCCTGGCTACTTCGAGGCCATGCACATACCGTTGCTGGCTGGCCGCACCTTCACCGATGCGGACAATACACCGCTGCCAGACGCCGCGCTGCAAAGCAATTCACCAGGAACCGCTGCGCCGGGGCGCAATGTTGTAGTCATCGACCAGGAGCTCGCGAAAAAGGCGTTCCCCAATGGTTCGGCTGTGGGCAAGCAAATTCTGATACGCATCCGCACGCCGGAGGCCGAGCCGGTCGAAGTAATTGGTGTCGTCGCGCACACGCGCGATGAGTCGCTCAGCGTTTCCGGCCGCGAACAGGTCTACTTTACGGATGCATTCGTCGGCTCCGGAGGGGCTGCGGATTGGGCCATTCGAACGAATGGAAATGCCGCAAAATACGGAAACGACATTCGCGCGGTGATTAAGGAGATCAATCCGCACCTCCTCGCCGCCGGGATGCAGCCGGTCGATGCTTTTGTGAATCGCGCGCAAGCCGGCACGCGCTTTTCCCTCCTGCTCATCGGAATGTTCGCGGTAATTGCGGCTTTGCTCGCAGGCGTGGGGCTTTACGGCGTGCTTTCGACCGTCGTGCGGCAGCGCACGGCAGAAATCGGCGTTCGCATGGCCCTGGGCGCCCAGCCTGCCAGAATTTTCAAGCTTGTTGTAGGGCAGGGGCTACGCCTCACGGGCATCGGCATCGCCGCCGGTTTGATCGCCGCGTTTGTTCTCACCCGTCTTATGACCACAATGCTTGTCGGCGTTAAGGCCACCGATCCGCCAACTTTCGTCACAATGGCGATCATATTCTTCCTGATTGCTGCTGTCGCATCTTGGGTTCCCGCATGGCGGGCGGCAAGTGTCGACCCCAACGTGGCTCTCCGCCAGCAATGAAAACCTAAAGTTCGCGGTGAGCCGCCGCACTTCAATCGGAGAACGAGTAAGAGGCTCATCAGAGCCGGTGCCTTGGATCGCTCCGTACTCGAGGACAACCTACTATCTGCGTTCGCCACCCGCACGCGACAATCCCATTTGCGTTATAATGGAAGTTTTACGCTGCGCCAAAATTTCGCATTGAGCGGCCCAGAGAGACCTGCATGGATTTCAAGCTTTCGAGTGACTACGAACCTCGCGGTGACCAGCCCGAAGCCATCGCGCAAATCGAGCGCGGCATCGCGGCTGGCGACAAGCATCAAGTGCTTCTCGGCGTCACAGGCTCCGGCAAAACTTTCACCATGGCCAAGGTGATCGCGAAGCTGAATCGCCCCACGCTCGTCATTGCGCACAATAAAACTCTCGCCGCGCAGCTCTATCATGAATTTCGTTCGTTTTTCCCGCGCAACGCCGTCGAATATTTCGTCAGCTACTACGATTATTACCAGCCCGAAGCCTACATGCCTTCCTCCGACGTTTACATCGAAAAGGAAGCCACCATCAACGACGAGCTCGACAAGCTCCGCATGAGCGCCACGCGCTCTCTTTTCGAGCGCCGCGACGTCGTCATCGTCGCTTCCGTCTCCTGCATTTACGGCCTCGGCTCTCCCGAAGCGTATTACGGCATGATGCTCATGCTCGAAAAGGGTCAGACCCTTTCGCGCGACGCCATTCTCCGCAAACTCGTCGAAATCCTCTACGAACGCGGCGAAGATTTGCGTCGCGGCACGTTTCGAGTCCGCGGCGACAAAATTGAAATTCACCCTCCCTATGACGACCTCGCCGTTCGCGTCGAAATGTGGGGCAGCGAAATCGAAGCCATTCGCCGCATCGACCCCCTCACCGGAGAAATCGTCGCGCAGCCCGAAGAAATCTCGCGTCTGACGATTTATCCGAAGACTCACTATGTCGTTCCCGCCGCGCAGAGAGAGCGCGCCATTCAGGGCATCCTCGAAGAGCTCGAATGGTGGCACACCGAACTTGCGCGCCAGGGCAGAATCGTCGAAGCCCAGCGCATCGAACAGCGCACGCGTTTCGACATCGAGATGATGCGCACCATCGGCTATTGCCACGGCATCGAGAACTATTCGCGCCATTTATCCGGCCGCCTCCCCGGCGAAGCTCCTCCAACTCTCTTCGATTATTTCCCGGGCGATTACTTGCTCGTCGTCGACGAATCGCATCAATCCATTCCGCAGCTTCGCGGCATGTATCACGGCGACCGCTCGCGCAAACAGACGCTTGTCGATTACGGCTTCCGCATGCCCTCCGCCCTCGATAATCGCCCGCTCAACTTCGAGGAATTTGAGCATCGCGTCAATCAGGTCGTGTACGTTTCCGCCACCCCCGGCCCGTACGAACTCACAAAATCCGGCGGCGTTGTGGCCGAGCAGGTGATTCGTCCCACGGGCTTGATCGATCCGGAGATTGAAGTACGCCCCATCAAGGGCCAGGTTGACGATCTGCTCGAGGAAATTCGCATTCGCGCGGGCCGCGCCGAGCGCGTTCTCGTCACCACGCTCACCAAACGCATGGCCGAGGATTTAGCCGAATATTTTGGCGAAGCTGGAGTTCGTTGCCGCTATTTGCATTCGGAAATCGAAACGCTCGAACGCGTCCGTATCCTGCGCGATCTGCG
>DATEHB010000082.1:0-3445 GCA_035279805.1 Candidatus Acidiferrales bacterium | reverse complement strand
TCGATGAGCCAGTCGGCTTGTTTGATGACGTCGAGATTGTGCTCGATGATGATGACCGTGTTGCCTAAATCGACGAGGCGATTGAGAACGCCGAGGAGTTTTTTCACGTCGTCGAAATGCAGGCCGGTGGTGGGCTCGTCGAGAATGTAAAGCGTGCGGCCGGTCTGGCGGCGGGAAAGTTCGCGCGCGAGTTTGGTGCGCTGGGCTTCGCCTCCGGAAAGAGTGGTGGCGGACTGGCCGAGCTGCACGTAGCCCAGGCCGACGTCGACCATGGTGCCGAGCTTTTGCTTGATCTGCGGAATATTTTCGAGGATGGGCAGCGCGTCTTCGATGGGCATTTCGAGCAAGTCTGCGATCGAATAGCCCTTGTAGCGCACGGAAAGCGTTTCCGCGTTGTAGCGATGCCCGCGGCAAACTTCGCACATGACGTAAACATCCGGCAGGAAATTCATTTCGATGCGGCGCAGGCCGTCACCCTGGCAGGCTTCGCAGCGCCCGCCTTTGACGTTGAAGCTGAAGCGGCCGGGGCGATAGCCGCGTTCGCGGGATTCGGGAAGCATGGCGAAAAGCTCGCGAATGGGCGTGAAGACTCCCGTGTAGGTGGCGGGATTCGAGCGCGGCGTGCGGCCGATGGGCGCCTGGTCGATTTCGATTACTTTGTCGAGATGCTCGAGGCCGAGAATGGCGCGATGCGCGCCGGGACTTTCGGTTGAGCGGTAAAGCTTCTGCGCGAGGGCGCGATACAAAATATCGTTGACGAGAGTGGATTTGCCGGAGCCGGAGACGCCGGTGATGACAGTCAAGAGGCTGAGCGGAAATTCGATGTCGATATTTTTCAGATTGTTCGCGTGCGCGCCGAGAATTTTCAGCGACTTGCCGTTGGGCTTGCGGCGATTTTCGGGGACGGGAATTTTCAGGTCGCCGGAGAGGTAGCGTCCCGTGAGGGAATCGGGATTTGCGGCGATTTCAGAAGGCGCGCCGGAGGCGACGAGATGGCCGCCCACTTTTCCCGCGCCCGGACCGAGATCAACAACGTAATTGGCGCGGCGAATGGTTTCTTCGTCATGCTCGACGACGAGGACTGTGTTGCCGAGGTCGCGCAAAGTTTCGAGCGTGCCGAGCAGGCGGCCGTTGTCGCGGGCGTGCAGGCCGATGGAAGGTTCGTCGAGAACGTAAAGGACGCCGCGAAGGCGCGAGCCGATTTGCGTGGCAAGCCGTATGCGCTGGGCTTCGCCGCCGGAAAGAGTGGCGGCGGAGCGGTCGAGTGTGAGGTAGCCGAGGCCGACGGCGAGAAGAAAATCGAGACGCTCGGCGACTTCGCCCAGCGGGCGATCGGCGATGGTGTGGTGGCGCGGCGTGAGACCGGGGAGAATTTTGTCGATGGCCTTGCGCGCTTCGGCGAGCGAGAGTGACGTGAAGTCAGCGATGGAGTAATTGCCAATCTTTACGGCGAGGCTTTCGGGGCGCAGACGCTTTTGCGCGCAGGCAGCGCAGGGCGTCGGCGACATATATTGCGCGAGCCATTCGCGATACTCGTCGGAGGCAGTTTCTTCGAGATTGCGTTCGAGATGATCGATGACGCCCTTGAAATTGAGGCCTTTCGTCGGACGGCCATTCGCGGGATTGCCGTAGAGAATTAAATTCTGCACGCGGCGCGAAAGATTCTCGAATGGAGTGCTCAGGTCAAAACCGTGCGCGAGGGCGGCGAGCTTGAGCGTGCGCTGAAGATTCGCGGAGCCGCCTCCGGGGCCGAGAGCGCCTTCGAAAAGAGGTTTGGACCAGTCGACAATAATTTTTCCGGGATCGAAATTGTATTTCGAGCCCAGGCCGTGGCATTCCGGGCACGCTCCATAAGGAGAATTGAAGCTGAACGAGCGCGGCTCGAGCGCCGGAACGGAAATGCCGCAATCGGCGCAGGCGAGTTTCTCCGAGTACATTTGCTCCTCGCCCCCGACGATGGCGATGGTGACAAGTCCGTCGGTGAGTTTGGTGGCCGTCTCGATGGATTGCTCGAGGCGCTTGGCGATGCCTTCCTTGATCAGCAGGCGGTCGATGACGATTTCAATGGTGTGATTGCGGCGGCGGTCGAGCGACGGTGGTTCATCGAGATTGACCAGGTCGCCGTCGACGCGCGCGCGAATGAATCCGGCGCGGGCAAATTTCTCGAATTCTTTTTTGTATTCGCCTTTGCGTCCGCGAACGACGGGCGCGAGCACCATGATGCGCTCGTCCGGACGCAGCGCGAGGACGGATTGGACAATCTGCTCAGTGGACTGGCGCGCGATGGGCTTGCCGCATTTGGGGCAATGCGGCGCGCCAATGGAACTGTAAATGACGCGCAAGTAATCGTAAATTTCCGTGATGGTGCCGACGGTGGAGCGCGGGGAACGCGAGGTGGTTTTCTGCTCGATGGCAATGGAGGGCGAGAGGCCTTCGATGGAATCAACTTCGGGGCGCTCCATCTGGTCGAGGAACTGGCGCGCGTAGGCGGAAAGCGATTCGACGTAGCGGCGCTGGCCTTCGGCGTAGAGCGTATCGAAGGCGAGCGACGATTTGCCTGAGCCGGAAAGGCCGGTGATGACGGTCAGCGAGTTGCGCGGGATTTCGAGATTAATGTTCTTCAGATTGTGCTGGCGCGCGCCGCGAATGACGATTTGTTTGAGTCCCATGTTTGATGAGGCCCCACAGGCGCGGCCGCCGCACAGCGCGGAGAATACGCCCAAGGTAACCTACGAACATAGCAAGGGAAGCGCGAAGGGGTCAAGCGGGCTGCTGAGGTGGGGAAATGGAGTGTGGCTCGATAGATTGTCTTCTGAGACGGAATGGAATCAGGAGACAATTTGCGAGGAATTCAAATGGGAGCAATGAGTGCGCGAAAATCTCTTGTGGTAGATTATCTATGGGAGTATAAGAGCTTATGCCAAAACGAGGAGCTGCCGCACTGCAAGGCGAAGTACTTCAAGGCACGCTGGACCTGCTGATTCTGCAAACGCTAGTGGTGGGCACTGCGCACGGACACACAATCGCCCACGCGATTGAACGCCGCTCCGAAGAAGTGCTGCAAGTCGAGCACGGGTCGCTCTATCCGGCGTTGCATCGGCTGGAGGATCGCGGCTGGATTGCGTCGTTCTGGGGCACGTCTGAAAACAATCGCAAGGCGCGGTATTACCGGCTGACGACTCTGGGGCGAAAGCAATTGCTGGCGCAGACCAGCCGGTGGGAAGAGTTGGTGCGGGCGGTTAATTTGGTGCTGGGGCGCGTTTCGAAACCTGCAACGGAGTAGCGCGATGAGCTGGCGACGATTCTTGCGGCGCAAGAAATGGGACGAGGAGCGGGCGCGGGAGCTTGAGGCTTACGTTCAAGCGGAGACGGAGGAGAACATCGCGCGAGGGATGGCGGCGGAAGAGGCGCGTCGCGCCGCGCACGTGAAGCTAGGGAATGCGCG
>DATEHB010000081.1:0-34506 GCA_035279805.1 Candidatus Acidiferrales bacterium | reverse complement strand
GCTGAAACGACACGCATTCATCGAGAGCGTCATTGCCATCACTGGCTGTGCGCACATCATAATCCTTCCGGCGCAGCAGAAGTTGCAGGCCGCTGCGGATATCAATATCGTCATCGACTACAAGGATTTTGCCGTTCATGAAATTCCGTTCGTGGTGAATAAGCTGAATACCGGGTGGGACTGAAAGAATACGATTTCATAGCGGCGTGTGCAATAGAAGAAAGCAATCATTTTTTGGAAACGACTGACTTCGGGTGAATTCCTGACAGCTACGTACACGTTTTCAGTCAGATTTCCCGGCGCAAGGTTACGTTTATCAATCCGCGAGGTTCCTCCGCGGGCATGAAAACTTCAGCGTCATTTTCCATGCCAAACGGTTTGAGATCAATGACGGAGTAAAGGTTGTCCGCAAGCGCGAGGTGAACTTCAATGATCGTTTCGAAATTATCGAGCACGGCCTGGCCCATAGCGAAGGCGGTATGCTGCAGGGAGCGACCCTGATGATTCGCGAATGTTTCGAGCAATATTTTTCGAATGCCATGCCATGTCGCAGAAAATGGCGCGTCCGACTCGGGCGATGTGTGGGTCCACGTTGCGCTGATTTCCACCGAGACAATTGAATTGGGGGCGTTCTGCGGCGTAGTGTACGGATCGCGAAGAAAACCCTCGAAAGCGGCCCCGGTGGTTTTCAGGACGAGCAGATTTTCGATGCCAGATTGAAGAATTGTATCTTCGCGTGTCGCGGTGACACTCGTTGTTCGGCGTTCGCCTGCGTTCGAGATAAACGCGGAAGCATGAGGCTTTTCGGCGATCAGGATTCGAGACCAAGGCCGCTCGGCAGCGGCGACGCGAATGCGAGAAAGCTGCGGGTTATACGTGAGGAAGTGCTCGACGATGTGGAGCGCAAATTCCTCGACAGCTTCGGCTGGATATTGGCGAGCGAGAACGTATACGGTGTTTGCCATGGTGTTCGCCGGAAGGATTTTACGATTGTCGCCGGCACTATGTGCGGCGTCGAAATCGCCCTCAAAACGAACCGAGAGGGTCAGGTCTTTGAGTTCGTGAACGCTGCCGCGTCGCATGACGCGCAGCAGTCGAATGTGTGATTCACCGTAAGTATTGTGTGCCAGCTTTACATTCATGAATCGGCTCCTGAGCGTTCCGGATAAATTCGAGCGGAGTGCACGCGCGTACTCGGTGGACGCAACGTCTCAGTACGAAATTTTGTCCGGCTTTGCTTCCCACACGCGAAAAACTGCCATCGCATTGTCGCGCATAAGAGAAATCATCGGTATACGGCGCTCTGCCGCGGGCAGGCGAATCTGGTCATAGATCAGGGAATCGTCAAAGCCAATTTTCGCGGCGTCGGCGGCAGTGTTGGCGAAGTAGATTTTTGCCGGCCTCGCCCAATAAATGGCTCCAAGGCACATAGGGCACGGCTCGCACGTTGCGTAAATATCGCAGCCGGTGAGGTCGAAGCGTTTCAATTTGCGGCAAGCTTTGCGAATCGCGACGATTTCGGCATGCGCGGTGGGATCATTCGCGGAGGTGACGCGATTCGTTCCTTCCGAAATAATTCTAGCGTCCTTCACGACAAGCGCGGCGAATGGGCCACCCTGGTTCGAGCGAATGTTTTCGAGCGAAAGTTCAATGGCGCGAGCCATGAACGATTCCGGGGCAGAGTTCTTTGCGGGCATGCGATTCCTCCATCGAAGAGCGCGACCAGCGAAAGGGAATTGTAGCAGCGGTCAGTGCGCCATGGCGCGCGATTTGCCGGGCTTGGCTCTTTTCAGGATGAACATCACGGGAATCATCCCCAGGCAGATATACCCCATGATGCGAAAATCGTCGATGAACGAAAGCATCATGGCCTGCTGCTGGATCACTCCGTAGAATATTTTCTCGGCCTGATGGAGAGCCTGTACGGGATTTGACCCGGCGGCGATGAGCCGTTGGGCAAACGCGTGCATTTGGCTCTGGAAGTTATTTGTGAGAGAGGTAATGTGTCCGGAGAGAATATTTTGATGTGTCTGCGCGCCGCGATCGAGGAGGGTGGTAACAAACGAAATTCCCATGCTTCCACCGATATTGCGAGCGAGGTTGATCAGCCCCGTAGCGTCGTTGGTTTTCTTGGGCGCAACAAAATAAAATGCGATCACGTTAATCGGGACAAATAAGAAAGCAACGCCCACGCGCGACACAATCCACACTGTGATCGGCGTCCACATGCCCATTTGCAGATCGAAGTGAGACATCATGAAGAGTCCCGACGCAGTTATAGCGAGACCCACGACGACAAGCCATCGGGCTTCAAACTTTCCGAGCAAAAAACCCACGATGGGCAGAATAGCGATCATGATAGCTCCGCCGGGAAGAAGGACGAGGCCGCTCTGCATGGCGCTGTAGCTCATGAGGGTTTGCATCAGTATGGGGAGTAAGACCGTGGTCCCATATAAGACGAAGCCGAGGATGTACATCGTGAATACAGCGACAGCGAAATTTCGCTCCTTGAGAAGATGTAAATCCACCACAGGCTCTTTTTGCAGCAGCTCCCAGATGACCGCGCCGACAAGTCCAATCGCCCCGATGATGCTGGCCCAGACGATGAAGTGCGAACCGAACCAATCGTCGCGCTGGCCTTTGTCCAGGACGACTTGAAGAAATCCGAGGCCGACGCTGAGGAACGCAATACCGATGTAATCGATCCTGAGGCGCAGTTTTTTCATGTACGGCGGATTCTTAATCAATATCGTTGTCATTAGAATGGACAGAATGCCGACGGGGATGTTGATGAAAAAAATCCAGCGCCAGGTGAAACTGTCGGTAATCCAGCCGCCGAGCGTGGGCCCGATTGTGGGCGCCACGACCACACCCATGCCGTAGACGGCCATGGCCATGCCTTGTTTTTCGCGCGGGAAACTATCAACCAGAATCGCCTGTGAAATTGGCTGGAGGCCTCCCCCTCCTGCACCCTGAAGGACACGGAAAAAGACGAGCATCGGCAAACTTGGCGCGAGTCCACAGAAAAAAGAGCTAATCGTGAAGATGGCAACGCAGGCCATGTAAAACTGCTTGCGGCCAAAAACATTTGAGAGCCAGCCAGTAAGAGGAAGAACGATCGCGTTCGAGACCAGGTAAGAAGTGAGGACCCAGGTGCTTTCGTCGACGCCCGCGCTGAGGCTGCCGGCGATGTGGGGCAAGGAAACGTTGGCGACGCTGGTGTCGAGCACTTCCATGAACGTCGCCAGCATGACTGTGGCGGCGATCAGCCAGGGATTAACGTCCTGCGTGCGTTCGCGCGGAAGTGCAAAAGTCGCCATGGGGAGTTACTTGGTTATGATTGTGGCTTCGACGTTCATTCCAGGGCGGAGAATCGCTTGGTTCAACGCGCCGGGATCGAGCAGGATTTTCACGGGAATTCGCTCGACCACCTTAACGTAGTTGCCCGTGGCGTTCTCCGGCGGCAAGAGGCTCAGTCGCGAGCCGGTGGCTCCGGAGATGGAATCCACGTGTCCCGGCAAAGTCTTCCCGTACATATCGACGTGAATTTCGGCGCGGTCGCCAGGTTTCACGTGCGCGAGCTGCGTTTCCTTGAAGTTTGCTGTGACCCAAACGTCATTTAGAGGGACGAGCAGCAGCAGCCCCTGACCGGCCTGAAGGATTTCGCCGACCTCGACGGTTTTGTTAGTAACCGTGCCGTCTTCGGGTGCAACGATGGTTGTGTAATCGAGATTGAGTTGCGCGGCGTTGAGGTTGGCTTGCGCTTGCTCGACGGCAGCACGCGCTGAAGCGGCATTGGCCGAGCTCACCGTGACCTGCTTGGTATTCGCCTGGGCTTCGGCTGCGCCTGCGCGGGCCTTTTCGAGTTCAGCCTTTGCTGATGCGACCTGAGCGCGGCGAACGGAAACGGTCTGCTGCGCCAGAGAAAAATTTTGTCGCGCCGCGTCGAGCTGACTCTTGGCTTCTTGCTCGGCGGCGACGAAGCCGTCATACTGCTGCTGCGAAATCTCAGACTTAGCGGCGAGCGGCTTCATGCGCGTCAGGTCGGATTCGGCTTTCTGATATTTCGCTTCGTGTTCTTGCACGTTCGCCTGCGCGTAAGCAAGGCCGGAAGTCAGCGCCGTTTGCAGCGCCAGATTCGTCTGTTCGTAGTTTGCCTGGGCGGCCGCCACGACCGCACCGGCGCTGGTGGTGCCGCTGTGCGTGGTTTCGGATGTGAGAGGAACGTTCACGGTAGCCGCTTGCGCGCGGCTCTGAGCCAGGGCGAGCGCGGCCTTTGCATCGTCGAGTTTGGCTTGAAAGTCGCGCGGGTCGAGGCGAACGAGGACCTGGCCCTTTTGTACAGACTGATTGTCTCTGACGAGGACGTCGATGACGCTGCCGGAAACGCGCGGAGCGATGGGGATGATGTGCCCGTTGACTTGCGCGTCGTCAGTGGATTCGCGATTGCGATAATGCAACCAGAGAACGAGAGCGATAATCGCGACGACGACTCCGGCGATCAAAAGCGCCCGGCGCGTACGGGGATTCCGCAGGGCGCTCGGCTTGCGGCTCACAGGTTTCTCCGCTTGCGGAGGCGCTCCTTCCTGTTCTGGCTCCCGGTCCTTTTCAGGTTCGAGTTCGGTGGTTTTCGTGCTCATGGATATAGCTCGCTTTCACTTGTTATAAAGCAATTCGATTCGTCCAATGGCGCGGGCAAGGTCGGCGCGCGACTGGTTGTACTGATACAAGGCCGATATTTGATTTTCGTTGGCGCGCGCGAGGGCGTCCTGCGCGGTGATGACCTCTATGTTGTCAGCGACGCCGGCTTTGAAGCGGTCGCGCGACTGCTGCACTTCCTGATTGGCCAAATCGACTCCGAGATTTGCGACCTGCACCTGATTTCGGGCGGATTCAAGTTCAGCAATCGCGGTGTGCACGTCGAGCGCGATCTGGTTGCGTTCGTCTGTGATGCTTTGCTGGATCTTTCGCACTTCCAGAGAGTCTCGGGCGATTTCGTTGTGAATGCGCCCGCCAGTGAATAGAGGCATCGTGATTCCGGCGACATATACATAGGTGGGAATGATGGTGCTGGAAGACAAGCCTTCCTGTTCGTAATCGCCACTAAAGGTCAAGGCAGGCCAGCGCGATTCGCTGTCGGCACGCTTTCGGTATTCAAGGGATTGTTGCTCGGCGAGGAGGGCCCTCATTTCAGGACGCCTCTGATAAGCCTGCGCGAGGCTTTCGTCCGCGCTGATTTCCGGCGTCTCGAAAAAACTGGTCTGATCATCCAGTACGATTTGTTGCTGGGGGTCGAGATTCAGCAACTTCGAGAGACCATAAAGGGTAATTTGCCGATTCGTTTGAGCGACGATGAGGCGTTGCTTCTCATTTTGCAGCTCAACGTTTGCACGCAAGGCATCGACGCCTGTTGCGACGCCATTTTTCTGCATATCGGAAGTTTGATCGTAAAGGGCTTGCGCGAGATCCACCTGCGATTGCGCGGCTTGCGCTTGCGCGCCTGCGCGCAGGCTTGCGAGATATTGCGAAACGACCAGCAGTACGATCTGTTCGCGCACGGACTGGCGCTGCGCGTCGGTGCTGAGGACATCCTTGCGCGAGGCTTGCCAGCGCCGCCAGAGAGACAGGTCGAAAACGGGGGCGGAAAAATTCGAGCCTGTTTGGAAAACTTGAAATGGCCCAACCGCTTCAGGCACGCCGGGAATCGTAAGACCGATGCCCGCGCGAATGTTCGCGCGAATGGCGCGATCTGAAACATTGAAATCGGCCTGCGGTAGAAGGGCTGAGCGCGCAATGGCGCTGTCTTTCTGACTTTCGGCCAGATTCAGCCCGGCGATCTGTACGCTGGGATTTTGCTTGAGCGCGAGTTCGATTGCCTGATGCAGATTGAGTTGCAGCGGTTGCGAGGCGGCGCGCGCTTGCGCGTGCGCGATTCTGATTGTCAAGAGCAACAGCAGCGGCAGAATGAGAAAGGCGCGACGTCTTTGAGAAGCTTTTAAACAGGCCTTCCGGCGTTCATTCCGCCGGGAGGCGCGCTCGTTAGAGAACATTTTGGTAATAAGCGCCTTTCCGCAAACCGCCGACGAAACTGGCAGGTGCGAGTTCGACCATCATTTGATGTCCTGAGCCTTGGCTGCGATGCGCGCATATACGATTGGGGCAGATTGTTCCAGCGGCCGGGGCGCTTGCATTCTCAGTTGTGGGCGTCACATGAATTGAAAATTTCGCGCAGCGGCAAGCAGTGTTAGAGACGATCGATCTTCGCGGCGAGAATGAAGTCACTTTCCGTCAAGCCGTCGATTTTGTGAGTCCATGTGGTGATTTCCGCTTTGCCCCAAGTGAAATTGATCGCGGGATGATGACCTTGCTCTTCCGCCACGGCACCCACTTTGTTGACGAAGGCAAGGGCTTGTTTGAAGTCCGAAAAGGTAAAAGCCTTCGTAAGATGGTGTTGGTCGATGACTTTCCAGCCGGAAACCTGCTTCAGATATCCCTCGAGATCCTTGCCCTTGAGAGGCGGTACGCCACCCCGGCACGGCACGCACGTCTTGCTTGCGAGATCGGTCATCACAACTCCTTGTCCAAAACTGGTGAACGCATGTTCGATTGTAACGAATCGAACAGTGATAACAAAACCCAGAATGATCGAGGAATTTGGGAACTTAGCGAATTCAATGTTTCGCGGCGGCCGCGGAATTGCGGCTGAGATAATCCTTGATATAAGCAGTAAATGCTTCGTCGAGACGGCGTGTGATTGGGCCGGGAGCGTTCGCGTACCGATGGCCGGCAATTTCCCCGACGGCGAGCAGAGTGCGGTTCGTCGATGAAATGAAAATTTCCTCCGCTGAAAATAAATCGGCGGGCCGGAGGGTCGCTTCCTCACAGGGAATGCCGGCGCGAGGAGCGATTTCGAGCAAGATGCTGCGGGTGATGCCTTCGAGGCAGCCGGAATTGAGCGGCGGGGTGAGGACACGGCCTCCGCGCACGCAGAAGAGATTCGCCGCGGTACACTCGGCGACCTCGCCACGCTCGTTGAGGAGCACCACTTCATCGAACCCGCCCTGTTGAGCTTCGTACAGATTCCAGACATTGTTCAGCCACGACGTGACTTTTACGCCTGACAGGGGCGATGCCGCGTGGCGGCCATGCTCGCGAAGATTCAATCGCGCGGGTTGGCGATAGGCAGGGAGGTCCGTGCTGCAGAGAAACAAATCGACCAGGGGCATGCTTTCATCGCTGCGCCAGTGGCCGACTTGATTATAGATGACGTAAATGCGAGCGCAACCTTCCTTGACGTGATTCGCGCGAATGACTTCCGCTAGTTGGACGCGAACTTTTTCTGGGTTGAAGGGAAATGGGCAATGAGTACGCGCCGCGTCTTTCTCGAGGCGTTTCCAGTGGCGCTCGAAGGCAAATATTTCACCATCGAAGATGTGGAGTGTTGTGAATAGACCCCAACCGTTGAGGAGACCGGCTTGGCCGGGCGAGAAGCGCGCCTCCTCGATGGGCATGATTTTGGTGTTGTGAAAGACAAAACGATGAAGCATGCGCTCTCCGGCGTCGCGCGCTATTGTAGCGCAATCGAGTTACTGGCAGCGGAAAACCCGTGTGAAACCTCGCCGAAGTCTGCGACTTGACGGCCTTCCGGGCAACGTCTCCGGGACACTGACGCTTCCGTGCGGCTCGGCCTAAACCGCTTTGATGCGATTTTCGGGAACTTCGACTTCGTTCACTCCTTTGAACGAAAACAGCAGGCGGACCAGATATGAGGGAGGATCCTGCGACGTTTGGCGAACGATGTTTCCAACCGCGTCGGTGACCGCGGCGTGAAACATCACGTCACCCACCTGCATTCCGGACATATTGACGCGGACGTGCTGGCCTTCCTTGAACATGAATTCATTTTCTGCCGGGCTGCGAAATTTTGCAACGCGATTACGAAATTCGTGACGATAGGGATTTTCTTGTCGAGACGCGAGGGCGAAGTGAGATGCGCAGCTTCGAGTGCGTTTCGGGAGGAAATCAATGTCAGCGAGGATGTTCAAAACAACTGGGCCGTTGTTGGCCGCGTGCGCGGGGCTGATTGTGTATTCATCATGGTGCGGCAGACAATGCATCGGGTGTTTCGGCGTTGATCGAAATCGCCCGGGCCTATAAGCAGCTTCAAGTACCGCCTCAACGTTCGATCCTGTTCCTGTCCGTGACAGGGGAGGAACAGGGGCTGCTCGGGTCGCGATATTACGCTGAGCATCCCCTGTACCCGCGCACGGACGGCGGTGGACATAAATATGGATGGGATGAACGTGCTCCGCCGTACGCGTGACATTGTGATCGTCGGAAAAGGAAAATCCACTTTGGAAGCGGTGGCCGCCGCAGCCGCGCGAGAACAGGGTCGTGTCATTAAGTATGATCCGAAACCGAAGAAGGGCTTCTATTATCGCTCCGACCATTTCAGTTTCGCCAAGGTTGGTGTGCCGGCGCTGGATCCGGATGCAGGAACGGGTTTCGTCGGGAAACCTGCAGGGTGGGGGTATGATGATGCGCGGGAGGTACACAAAGGAGGACTATCACAAGCCGTCCGACGTGATTTATCCGTACTGGAACATGAGCGGCGACGTCGAAGACCGCCAGCTATATTTCCTGATCGGCAATCGCGTAGCGAACGATCTGAAGCTGCCGGAATGGAAGCCCGGAAGTGAGTTCCGAGCAGTCCGCCAGCAGAGTTTGCGGCAGGCCGGAACAGAATGAACGTCAGGAGCACCCCTAAGGCGTCCAAAGCAGCATATTTGCGATAATCCATTGACGATTCACGTGGAGAGGCTTAGAGTGAATCAGGCCCTTCTGGGAGGTGGTTGTGCGATTCGTATGCAGAAGCGTACTGGCCTGTATTTTGTCGGCTTCTCTAATTGGCCTTCCGATCTTTGCGGCCCCGGTACCGAACCGTCCGTTGGGTTTTGTGCTGGCGGCGCAAGATGCGCAACTGGACGGCAATGCGGCAGCGAACGGAGCGAACATCTACAATGGCGATACCGTGGCCACTGGTTCAACAGGTCAAGTTCGCCTCCAATTCGCGGGTAATCAAGTTTACTTCTCACCTTCCAGCCTAGCCAAACTGACAACTAACGGATCCGTGGTGACGGCACTGCTGACGTCAGGCACCGCCGGGTTCATGTCGGCGCGGGGTGGCGCGGTGGCGATTCGGGCGCTGGATATCCTTGTGCGACCACAGACCGTACAGCCGACGACCGCGCAGGTAACTATCCTCGCGCCGGATGAACTGAAGGTCACAAGCGTCGCGGGTCCCCTGACTCTCGAACTTGACGGCCAAACCTATATGCTTACTCCGGGACGCACGTACGGGGTAAAGATCGTCGCGGACGACGCTGCTCCCTTGCAGGACGACCATTTGGCCGCGCGCAAGAGAAGGGCATTGATAATCTTTGTATTCACCGCTACCGCGGCGATCAGCGGGATCATTTACCTCGTCAAAGAACTGACCGAAAGCCCGGACTCACCGTAAGTTTTGCTTTCGGCAGGCTCGGCATCGTTTTGCAATAGCGCGGGCGGTTGACAATGCAAGCACCGCACGCGTATCATCCTGACGATACAGCGCGTTAACTTCGCTGCGTCCCCTCTTTTGCCCTTGCCCGTGGGGTGGAGTGCCCGAGGTACGTCCTCGGTGAGCGGGTATGTTTCCTCAGGGAGAACGTCGGCATGTCGCCCGAGTACGACAACCCAGATTTGCACTTATCCCCAGCGGAAGCGTCCGCAGGCGACGCAACAGGCGCGATCTGGGTTAGTACCCCTACTCAAGCCGTCGAGGATCCCCCCAAGGAGAATTCGGGATCCGCCGAAACTGGTTCTTCGTTTCCCGGCGATGCCCGCAAGAAAATAGCCGGAGAGTACTCAAACGAGCAGACGAGCGAACCAGCCCCCGAAACACCACAAGTACAAGGACAAGAGACGAACCAGGACGAATCTGCCGAAAAGCCACTGGATGAGCCGATGGAACAACTCATCGACCAATATGCCGTTCCGCCGCCTGTGGCGGCTGGTGGCGAGATTTTCGACGGCCGCGTGATTGCGGTGACGGACCTGGGCGTGGTGGTGGACGTTGGAGCCAAGTTCGAAGGGCTTGTGCCGGCACAGGAATTTTTAGACACGGGCGGGATCCATTTTCAGTCCGGCGATTCGATTGCAGTCGAGCGGCTTCCGGAGCAAAAAGACGGCTATGTCCTTCTGTCGCATGTGCGCGCCCACCGACGGCGCGTTTGGGAACAAATCGAGAAGTCGCATAAGGAAGCGTTGGCACTTACGGGCAAGGTGGTTGATCGGATCAAAGGCGGCTTGGTGGTGGACATCGGAATCCGCGCGTTCCTGCCAGCCTCTCAGCTCGACATTCGGCCCGTGCATGATCTGGAAGCCTGGAAGGATCGTGATGTCGAATGCCGGGTCTTGAAGTTGAATCGCAAGCGGGGAAACGTCGTCGTCAGCCGCCGCGTGATCCTGGAAGAAGCACAGCGCAAACAGCGTGAGGCCTTCGCGGAAACACTGAGCGAAGGGGCAAACGTAACGGGCAAAGTAAAAAACATTACAGAGTATGGAGTCTTCATTGATTTGGGCGGAGTGGATGGTTTGCTGCACATCAGCGATCTGGTCTGGGGACGAATCGGACATCCCTCCGAAGTTGTTTCCACAGGACAGGAAATCCAAGTACAGATTCTGAAGTTCGATAAAGAGAAAATGCGGATTTCGCTGGGGCGCAAACAATTGCTTCCTGATCCCTGGGCGACTGTTCCGGAGCGTTTTCCGGTAGGCGCACATCTGCGTGGGAAAATCGTTGGCCTGGCGGATTATGGTGCATTTGTGCACATTGACGCGGGCGTAGAGGGGCTGGTGCATGTCAGTGAGATGAGCTGGTCGAAGAGGCTTAAGCACCCTTCGAAGATGGTGAAGGTGGGCGATGAGGTGGAAGTGGTTGTGCTCGAATTGAAGCCGGAGCAGCGTCGCATTTCGCTCGGGTTGAAACAGACGTCGCAGGATCCGTGGGCGGGAGTCGCGGAGAAATACGTGGTGGGTGCAGTTGTCAGCGGCCGCGTGCGGAATCTCGCGGACTTCGGCGCTTTCGTGGAATTGGAAGAGGGAATTGAAGGACTGATCCACGTCAGCGATTTTAGCTGGACGGAACGCGTGAAGCATCCGAGCGAGAAATTGAAAAAGGGCGACACGGTGGAAGCAAAGGTTCTGAAAATCGACGGCGAGCACCGGCGTATCTCTCTGGGGCTGAAGCAAGTCAACGACATTTGGGCAAACTGGTTTGCGGCGCACAAACTAAACGAAGTGCTTAAGGGCAAAGTGGTCCGGAACGCCGCGTTTGGAGCGTTCGTCGAGCTCGCGGAGGGAATTGAAGCCCTTTGTCACATTTCGGAAATCGAAGAGCGGCGTCCGAAGGGCGAATCGAGCGATAGCAAGAAGCAGAAAACCGGGAAACCCGCAAGAGCGCTGACGCAGGGTCAGGAATATGAGTTTAAGATTATCCGGCTTGAGCCTGAACAGCGGAAAATCAGTCTGAGCTATCGCGCGGCGCAGAAACAAGTTGAGCGGCGCGACGTTGAGGTGTTCCGGTCGACAAAATCATCGCCCAACGCGACTATCGGCGATGCTATCATGGCCAAACGGCAGGCGAACTAAGTCGAATGCGGCCGGACGAATCCGGGGAAGTCATCAGCAGAAAAAGATTTACGTTGCAGCCCATTGGTGATATGGAAGGGCCGCTAAATGTCCTGTGACTGTGGCCACGTTGTTGTCTCGGGGCTTAGGCAGCAAACTCAGCCCAGCATCCACGCTAGAAATTGAGTAAAGAGGAGGGCCGTCGGCCCATGGCGAGCGCTACGGGTAAGCCGGAGGCAGCAGAGCGCACGGTTACGAAGGCGGATTTGATCGAGGAAGTGATTCGCGTGACGGAGTTACCGCGCAAAGAATCGGAAACCGTCGTCGAGACGGTATTCGAAAGCATCATCGAAGCGCTGCAAAAGAACGACAAGATTGAGATTCGTGGTTTTGGCAGCTTCCGCACTCGGCAGCGCCGAGGCCGAATCGGCCGCAATCCGAAGACTGGCGCGAAGGTGGAAGTTCCGTCCAAGCGAATTCCTTTTTTCAAGCCAAGCAAGGAGTTAAAGGATTTCGTCAACGTTCACAAGACCGCGACGCCTGTGGCGCCTGCATCTCCCTCCGAACACGCCTAACCCGGTCGAGCGGAATGGATTTTATTTGGACTCCCTGGCGGTACCGATATATTGCTGAGGCAAGCAAGGACGAGCGGTGCATCTTCTGTGATGCCGTAGCACTCAACGATGATGTTACGGCTCAAATTGTTTTCCGCGGCAAACTCGCATTCACTATCCTGAATCGTTTCCCTTACACGACCGGACACGTGATGGTGGTGCCTTACGCGCATGTCGCGGAACTCCCAGAATGCGATTCCGAGGCGCTCGCGGAAATGATGCGTCTCGCGCAGAACGTACAAAAAGCGTTAGCCAGCATCTATCATCCCCACGGTTATAACCTGGGCATGAATCTGGGACACTGTGCGGGCGCCGGGGTGACGGGTCACTTGCACATGCACGTGCTGCCACGCTGGATCGGCGACGCGAATTTTATGACCACGGTCGCGGAAACGCGCCTTGAACCCGAGGAACTTTCCACCACTTTTGAAAAATTGCGGCGCGCGTTGAACGGATGAAGAGACTGTTCCGCCGGAACAGCAACGCAACGGTTTGGCACCGCGACGATACAATACCACTCTGCCAGAACGTGGAATGACAGGAGCACGAACTTGGACTTGGGGCTAACAGAAGAACAAAAGCTGCTGCAGCGGACCGTGCGGGACTTTGCGGAAACGGAGGTGAAGCCGCTGGCAAAGGATCTCGACGAAACCGGACATTTCCCGCGCGAGACGTTTCGCAAGGCAGCCGAACTGGGCCTCACCGGTGTTGCATTTCCCGAGCAATACGGCGGCGCGGAAATGGATCACGTTAGTTATACGATCGTAGTCGACGAAATCTCCCGTGTATGCGCCTCCACCGGCGTAATTCTCTCCGTCCAAAATTCGCTCTACTGTGAACCGATTTATCGCTTCGGAACCGAGGAACAAAAGCAAAAATTTCTGGCGCCGTTCGCGCGCGGAGAAAAGATCGGCTGCTATGCGCTGACAGAGCCCCAGGCAGGATCGAACGCGGCTGCATTGCGGACTAAAGCTGTTCTGAAGGGTGACAAGTACATTGTGAATGGGACGAAAGCGTGGATTACCAACGGCGGCGCCGCCGACGCAGCGATTGTCTACACGAACACGCAACCGGAGAAAGGCGAGAAGGGAATCACAGCGCTGGTGATCGACAAGGGCACGCCAGGATTCGCGGTGGGCAAGGAAGAGAAAAAACTGGGCATCAACGCGACTGCTTGTTGCGAGTTGTCTTTTACGGATTGTGAAGTTCCGGCAGCCAATCGGATTGGGGCCGAAGGCGAGGGATACAAGGTGGCGCTTTCGACGCTGGACGGCGGGCGCATTGGAATTGCCGCGCAGGCGACTGGCATTGCCCAGGGCGCGTTTGAGGCGGCGCTCGCGTATTCGCAGGAGCGACAAGCTTTCGGACATCCCATAGCGGACTTTCAGGCGATTCAGTTCATGCTCGCCGACATGGCGATCGAAATCGATGCAGCGCGCCTGCTGGTGCACAAGGCCGCGTGGAAACAGGAAACGGGGTCACGATTCTCGATGGAGGCCTCGGTTGCAAAACTGTTTGCTTCCGAAATGGCTACGCGCGTGACACACA
The DNA here is from genome assembly GCA_035279805.1 of Candidatus Acidiferrales bacterium. Lineage (GTDB taxonomy): Bacteria > Acidobacteriota > Terriglobia > Acidiferrales > UBA7541 > DAHUXN01. The sequence goes on along the minus strand of DATEHB010000081.1, from coordinate 20,674 downwards.
AAGCGATTCAGATCCACGGCGGCAACGGTTATAGCAGGGAATATCCCGTCGAGCGGGCGTATCGTGACGCACGCATCACGGAGATTTACGAAGGAACGAGCGAGATTCAGCGTTTGGTGATTGCGGCCTGGGTCTTGAAGTCCTATTGAGATTTTCCCGAAAATATTTTCTGGAATTGCTCTGTGGAATCAGTTCAGTACGAATTTGCCTTCGGTGTATCCTTCTTTCGTGTTGCCTCTGGAAGCTGGCCTGGAATTTGATCCTGCGCACGAGGAGCAGTTTTTCTCGTCGATACCACATCACGCAGGAGTTTTCCTGGTCGAAACGCGCCCGGCCCACGGAACATCCGGGGCGAAACCGTATCTGGCGCGCACGGCTGATCTTCGTCGTGCGGCGGAGCGTTTGCTGCGGCCGGCGGACGCTGCATCGAAGAAACTGAACCTGCGCGACGTTGCGACAAGATTCTCGTTTCGCGCGACGGGCTCGCGATTTGAACAATCGCTCGCCCTGTACGATCAAGCGCGTGCGTGTTTCCCCAAGGGTTATCGAGCATTTCTGCGCTTGAGGCCGCCAGCGTTATTGAAAGTCAGCCTGCGGAATTCATACCCGCGCTGTTACGTCACGCGGCGTATTTTCAAGGATGGCGGGTATTATTTTGGTCCGTTCGTTTCGCGGCGGGTGGCAGAGTCATTTGCGAATGAATTTCTCGATCTTTTTAAGATTCGGAGATGCCAGATCAAAATCCGCCGCGACCCAAGCTTTCCCGGATGTATTTATTCGGAGATGAAAATGTGCCTTGCGCCGTGCTTCGCGGGCTGCACGAAGGAAGATTACGATGTCGAGGTTAATCGAGTACTCGAAACATTGGACTCCGGCGGGACGTTTCTGATGGTAGCGACGGAGCGCGAGCGGGAAGCGGCAAGTGAAGCGACAGATTTTGAGCGCGCTTCGGCATTGCACAAGAAACTCGACAAGGTAGGCAGCGTCCTTCGCGGGCTGCCCGAGATAGCGCAGCGCGTGGATGCATTGAATGCAGTGATTTTGCAACGCGCGGTTCGCGAGAAGACGGTTGCGATTTTCGGAGTTGTGAACGGACTGATCGCTCCGCCATTATTTATTTGTTTCGATGAATCGGGCGAGCCGCGATCCGTCGAAGCAGTTCTGCGGCAATATTTTGAGGGATTGCAATCGAGAGGTACCTTAGCACAGTCAGAACGCTACGTTAGAATAAGTAACGAAGGGACTGTATCGAGCGGCGATCGATTCAATTTCCACGGCGAGGCCGCTGTGCTTGAAGAGCATCTATCATTGGTGGCCCGCTGGTTTTATTCGAAGCCCCGAATCGGCGAAATTTTGTTTTGCGTCGCGGACTGGCCCTACCGGAAGATTCTGCGTGGGTGTGCGCGTGTGCTGGTGGCCGCGAATGCTCAATAGCTAATCAAAATGCCCGACAACACTTCCGCGAACACTACCGAAAAATTTGCGAGCGGCGAAACTGCACAAGCGACGCCCGTGTCCCGCTGGTCTGTGATGTTTCGCGCGCTCCGATACCGGAATTTCCAGCTTTTCTTTGCCGGGCAGCTGATCTCGTTAATCGGCACGTGGATGGACAACATCGCCGAAGCGTGGCTGGTTTACCGGCTGACCGGATCATCTCTTTTGTTGGGCACAGTGGCGTTTGCCGGCCAGATTCCCGTTTTCTTGCTGGCGCCGATCGGGGGCATGGTTGCCGACCGTTGTGACCGGCGACGCGTGGTAGTGGCGACGCAGAGCGCGTCGATGGTTTTGGCCGGTATCCTCGCGGGCTTGACTCTTTCCGGCCGCGTTAAAGTGTGGGAAGTAATCCTGCTGGCTTCGCTGATGGGCGTTGTGAATGCGTTCGACATTCCAGCGCGGCAAGCGTTTCTGGTTGAAATGGTCGGGCGCGAAGATCTGATGAACGCTATTGCGCTCAATTCGTCGATGTTCAACGGCGCACGGGTGATTGGGCCGGCAATTGCGGGGATTTTAGTTGCGAGCATCGGCGAAGGATGGTGTTTCTTTGCGAACTCCGTCAGCTACATTGCAGTGATCGCGGGCCTGCTGTTGATGCGCATTAGTCGGCGGGTAGTCGAAGAGCATGCTTCCGCGTTCGAGCACATCGCCGAGGGATTCCGTTTTGTGCGGCATACGGCGCCGATTTTGGCTCTGCTGCTTCTTCTTGGATTGGTGAGTCTGGTGGCGATGCCGTATTCGGTATTGATGCCGATCTTTGCCGCGCGCATCCTGCATGGAAACGCGACGACGCTTGGGACGTTGATGGGTGCGACCGGGATTGGCGCATTGACTGGCGCTCTTGTGTTGGCGTCGCGAACGGGACTGAAAGGGTTGAGCCGCTGGGTGGCCGTTTCATGTGGTGGATTTGGAGTGACGCTGATACTGTTTTCATTTTCACGATGGTATTTGCTATCCGTGATACTGCTCGTGCCGGTCGGTTTCGCAATGATGGTGCAGATGGCGTCGTCGAACACGCTGATTCAGGCAATGGTGCCCGATCGTTTGCGCGGACGCACCATGGCCGTTTATTCAATGATGTTCATGGGGATGGCGCCGCTCGGTTCGCTTCTTTCAGGGGCGCTCGCCGACCAAATTGGTGCGTCATGGACGGTTGCGTTAGGCGGCATGGGAGCCATCATCGGCGCATTCGTCTTTGCGCACTCCCTGCCAAGACTTCGTGTGGAAGCACGGGAATTAATTCTTGCCCAGGGTCTGGCAGGGGGAGAACCGGCAGGCGGCATGACGTCACGAGCATTGGAATAATATATTCGGCGCGTTTGCGCCCACCGCAATGTTAAAACACATGCTTCCCAGCCTGTTATACTCAGCGACCATTTTAGGAGATCGGAGCCCTGCCGGCGCACATGAGTTCTTCAGCCTCTGTTAAACCAGGTTGTGCAACTCCGAAGGGCACGCGAACATTTGCTACGCGCTTCGAGGGCCGCGCCGCGCTGGGACATTTTCGTGACCGTCGCGGACTGATGATGTCTTCGATAGGGATTGGCACGTATCTCGGTCAAACGGACGCGGCAACGGACCGGAATTATATCGAGGCAGTTGTAGCGGCTGTTCAGGGCGGCGTAAACGTTGTCGACACAGCGATCAATTACCGTCTGCAGCGGAGCGAACGGTCGATAGGGGGCGCGCTCGCGAAACTTTTCGCGGACGGTTTCGAACGTGAGGAAATCCTGATTTGCACGAAGGCGGGATTCTTAACGCCAGACGGCGAGATGCCTGCCGATGCCAACGACTACTTTTTACGTGAGTATATTTCAAAAGGAATCTTCGCCGTAGAAGACATTGCGGCGGGATGCCACTGTATGACGCCTCGATATCTGAAAGATCAGATCGAGCGAAGCCTGCGGAACTTGGGCGTTTCCTGCATCGACGTCTCTTACCTGCATAATCCGGAAACGCAATTGGGCGAGGTCCCACGCGAGGAATTCAACCGTAGGATCGCGGCTGCGTTTGAAACTTTTGAGTCGGAAGCAGCCGCGGGCAAGATCCGCGCGTACGGCTTGGCCACATGGAATGCTTTCCGCAACGAATCCCACGCGCCAGATTATCTTTCGCTTGAGCAAATGGTGGGATTGGCACGGCAGGCGGGAGGCAACGGCCATCATTTGCATTTCGTGCAATTGCCGTTCAATCTCGCGATGCCCGAAGCGCTGATGCGGCCGAACCAAACTGTTGGCGGGAAAACCATGTCGATGGTGCAAGCAGCGCGAGATCTCGGAATCACGCTGATCGCAAGTGCGTCGCTGCTGCAGTCGCACTTGGCGGGCAAAGTGTCTGCCGTGATTCACGATACGTTTGGATTAAAGGACGATCTCGATTGCGCGCTGCAATTTGTTCGTTCGGCTCCTGGCATCACTACGGCTCTTGTCGGTATGGAGAAAGTCGATCACGTCAAAGCGAATCTGAGACTAGGGGGGATTCCACCTGCTTCGCACGAACAGTTTCGAAAGATGTTCGCAGCCCGGTGACGGCGGCAATTTCCGGGCGGGCGAAATCACGGATTTTGCGCAGTGACCCACTGCTCGAGCGCGTGGCCCATCTCGGGCAGCTTGCCGGCGAAGAAGTGGTCTGGCGCATCGATGAATATGAGTTTCTTCGGTTCGGGGAGTTTTTCGTAAAGCGCATCGACGCGCTCGCGCGAGCCAAACTGATCGTGGGCGCTTTGCAGAATCAATTTCGGCTTTCTGCATTCGGTGAGAAACGACAAGTCCGAGTTGTCCACCGGAATCCCGAGTCCGACGAGCTCCGTGACGCGCGAATCTTCGCATCCAACTCGCAGGCCCACGTATGAGCCAAAGCTGAAGCCAGCCAAGAGGACGGGCTTTGACGTGAATTCGTTCGCCAAGTAATCCAACGCGGCGCGAACGTCGTCCCTTTCTCCTCGGCCCTTGTCGTGTTTGCCTTCGCTGAGTCCCGCGCCGCGAAAATTAAAACGCAAGACAGGAATTTCCAGTTGATGAAGCGTTTTCGCGACCTGAAAGACAACTTTGTTGTGCATGGTGCCGCCGAAGAGCGGATGCGGGTGACAGACAAGGGCAACGCGAGATGGGTCAGTGGCTGATACAGTCCAAAGCATCGCTTCGAGCCGTCCTGCGGGACCATTGAGGAAAAAAGTACGATGAAATGCCTCGGCCATCACAGGTTTCGGAGTGTAGCGGATACGCAACGCTGTGCCAAGCACCTTGGAGAAGTGCCGCTTCTCAAGAATCGGGGATTGATCTTCGCTGCAGAGCCGAAAAGAATTGCGCGTTGCTTCGCGCGGTGCTAGGGTTATGAGAATTTCATCGGTTTTCCGGGGAGGAACAATGGATCAAGAGACAACGGACCGCCGAACGGCCCGGCGTTTCACGATGGCGCTTCCTCTTTTGGTGCGCTTCACGCACAACGGGAATATGGAAGAGAAGGTTGCACAAACGCGCGACGTAAGCTTTCGTGGCGTCTACTTTCTTACGGATACTCCGCCCGAACAAGGCAGCGCGGTCGAACTCGTGCTTACCTTGCCACAACAAATCACACTCGCAGGTGACGTCCGGATTCGCTGCTTCGCCAACATAGTACGCGTGGAACAGCACGAAGAAATACGCGGCGTCGCGGCCCAGATCGACCGCTACGAATTCATGCCCGCCGCTGCGTGATTCCCGCTCATCCCTGTTAAAATGCTTCCGTGCTGGAGGCGATATGTATCACTACGATCCCGAAGTGGCATTGGAAGAATTGCGCGACGAGGCAGTTTTGCCGCATCCCGTTCATTTGCGGGACATGATCTTGCGCACCAAGCTGGACGTGCCGGGCGCGCTGGATCTGAACCGCGAATTTCAGGAATATTTGACGCAATTCGGCGAAGTTCAAAAACTTGCGCAGGGAATTCTCGAACGGCTTGCCGCCGGTGTCCGCAAAGCTTCCTGACGCTGGTAGAACGGGATTTTTCCTGGCGAACTCGTGGTGCGTTCGGGCGACGCTGAATGAGCCGACGTCACACGGAAGCAAGAACAAAGGCTGAAGGAAATAAGAAATGGCTCGACAAACAATTCTGATCGATGCGGACGATACGCTCTGGGAGAACAACATCTTCTTCGAGCAGATCATCAATCGCTTCCTTTCGTGTTTGATTCATCTGGGCTACACGTCCGAATATTCCCGGCACATCCTGAATGAGACCGAACGCCGCAATGTGTTGCAGCACGGCTACGGCGTCAAGTGTTTTCGCCGATCGCTTGAAGATACGTACTTGAAATTGGCAGGCGGCATGGCACGTAAAGAAGTCGTGCAACAAATCGAGAAAATGGCCACCGAGCTGGAGAGCACGCCACCGCAGATTCTGGAAGGCGTGCCGGAAACGCTTGCTTATTTGAGCGGACGACATCGTTTGATTTTGCTTACGAAGGGCGAGCCCGCCGAACAGGCTGCCAAGGTGGAACGTTCCGGTTTGGCGAGATATTTCGAGTCGGTGGAAATTGTGACGGAGAAAGATCACTCGACATACGAGCGAGTGATTCATCAGTTCAAAATCGTGAAGTCCCACGGGTGGATGGTGGGAAATAGTCCGCGTAGCGATATTAATCCGGCTTTGCGCGCGGGATTGAATGCGGTGTTTATTCCGCATCACGCCACATGGATTCTGGAACACTCTGAGCTTGAAAGTGGCACGGGCAAACTGATTCTCTTGAACAGTTTTCGCGATTTGCGCGGTCATTTCTAAGATGTTCCGGGAGGATGGTTTGGATTATCGCTCTGAGTTCGCGGAATTTGACGGCGTCACATATTTGAATGCCGCGGGACAAGGACCATTGCCGTTGGTGTCGGCTCGAGCCGCGCAGGCGGCACTCGAATGGAAAAAATTGCCACACCGCCTGCCGGAGAGCATGTACTTCGGTTTGCCCGATCGCGTTCGCGCGTTGCTTTCGACGCTGATGGGTGGCGAGCCAGAAGAATTCGCAATCACTTCCGGCGCGAGCAGCGGAATGGCTGCAGTAGGGGCGAATTTTGATTGGAAGACGGGAGACGAAGTTTTGGTTGGTCGCGGAGAATTTCCGTCACACTTCTCCACTTTTATGCCGCTTGAAGAAGCGCGCGGCATTCGCGTGAAAGTGCTGGCACCTCGAAATCGTTTTATTGCAGCAGAGGATTACATTGAACAAATTACGCCGCGGACTCGCATGATTTCGGCCAGCCTGGTGCGTTTCGACGACGGCTCACGCCTCGACGTGGCGTCCCTTGTGGCTTCGTGCCGCAAAGCTAAAGCTGATGTGGCACTTTTACTCGACTTGAGCCAATGTTCCTGCGCCATACGAATCGATTTACGCGAACTGGGCGTGGACTTCGCTGTCAGCTCCGGGTACAAGTGGTTGCTCAGCCCGTATGGGACAGGCTTCTTTTGGGCGCGTCGTGAGGCAATGGAGAAATTGCGGCCGGGGCCGTTTTACTGGATGGCTTTGGAAGGTGCGCGGAATTTCCACTCGCTGCCTTTGGATAAATTGAAACCGGTCGAGGGAGCGCGCCGGTGGGATGCGGCCGAAACGGCCAATTTCTCGAATTTGTCGGCGATGGGGGCCTCGCTCGAATTTATCGAGCGCGTTGGGGTGAAAGCCATCGCGGAGCACAATCAGAATTTAATCACGCGACTGATTGAACGTCTGCCAAGAGATACGTGTATGCTGGCGAGTCCCAGCGCAGCGGAAAAGCGGGGCCCCTACGTTTGCATTGCTGCGCGAAAAGCGGAGCGGACGCCGGAACTTTTTCAAAAGTTGTGCGACGCACAGATATTCGTGAGCTTGCGAGAAAATGCACTCCGCATTTCACCGCACCTTTACAACACGGAGCGTGACATCTTGAAACTGGTCTCCGTACTATCGAGCTGATATTGTCTTGGCCACCTCGGAGTTCTTACGCGGCCATCGCCAAACGGTAAAAGCTTATAGCCGAATCGCCCTGTTCGACAGTTCGCGAGCATTCGAGCCGGTACAGCCGCAGCGGAAGTTCCATTTTCTTACGATGCTCAACGATTACAACTCCGCCTGGCGCGAGCAGGTGCGAGCCGTCCAGAAAATCGAGGACGCGAAGATAATCCGCCGCGAGCGCATAGGGCGGATCGAGAAAAATGAAATCGGCAAGCGCGTGCCGTGAAGCCAATCGCTCAAGCCCCTGAATCGCATCGATCGCGAAGATTTCGCCGGCCGTCGTGACGCCAAGCGAGCTTAAATTCTCGCGAATCAGTTTCGCGGCTGGCATGTGGCGCTCGATAAAGACAACCTGGCGCGCTCCACGACTGAGAGCTTCGATTCCGATCGCGCCGCTGCCGGCGAAAACGTCGACGAACAACGAATCCTCCACCGTGGCGGCCAAAATATCGAACAGCGTTTCGCGCAAACGGTCGCTGGTCGGGCGCAACTCCATCCCGCGCAACATACGAAGGCGTCGGCTGCCGAATTTTCCCGCAATGACTCGCATGAGTTATCCCACCGATGCAAACTGAAAGCGTCTCTGCCACGCAGGGCCAAGGTACGCGACCAGTTTCGCCACCTCAGGTTCGCGGGCGCGATCTTCGACGAGTGCGAACGCCTCGGCACGAGCGAGATCGAGAAGTTTGTGATCCCGCAATGGGTGCGCAATCTGAAAGGCGACGTCTCCGTGTTGCTTCGTGCCGAAAAATTCTCCAGGGCCGCGCTGTTTCAAGTCGCACTCGGCAATTTGAAACCCGTCGGTGGTAGATACAAGCGTTTCGAGGCGTTCGCGAGCTTCACCGGTAATATTTTTGGGGGCGACTAAAATGCAATAAGATTTCGCTGATCCGCGCCCGATGCGGCCTCGCAACTGATGAAGCTGCGCGAGGCCGAAGCGATCCGCATGTTCAATCACCATCACGGTTGCGTTGCGCACGTCGACGCCGACTTCAACGACGGTGGTCGCGACGAGAATATGCAGATCGTTACGCCGGAAGCCTTCCATGACGCGGTCTTTTTCGTCGTTGCGCATGCGGCCGTGCAGCAATCCAACTGTCAATTGTGGGAACACTGACTTGGAGAGCCGCTCGTATTCGGCCGCTGCCGCCTTCAGCTCCTGTTTGGATTCTTCGACCACTGGATAAATGATGTAAGCCTGCCTGCCCGCGGCTACCTCGCGTCGAACGAATTCCCAGACTCCCGGAAGCTGCGTGTCGGCCCTCCAACGCGTTTCGACGGGTGTGCGGCCAGGTGGCATTTCATCGATCACTGAGAGTTCGAGATCGCCATAGAGTGTGAGAGCCAGCGTGCGCGGAATAGGCGTCGCCGTCATGACCAGTGCATGCGGGGCAACTCCCTTCTCGGAGAGCCGCTTGCGTTGGAGCACGCCGAAGCGATGCTGTTCGTCAATGATGACCATTCCAAGATTCGCAAATACTACGCGATCTTCGATCAACGCATGCGTGCCCACGACGAATTGCGCCTGGCCGGAGGCGGTGCGTTCGAGAGTGCGCGCTTTGTCGGTGAATTTCATTCCGCTGACGAGCAATTCAATAGAGTAGCCGGTAGGCGCGAAAACGCGCCGAGCCGAAAGGTAATGTTGGACGGCAAGAATTTCCGTTGGCGCCATCAGGGCGACTTGATAGCTGTTTTCGATGACGATTGTCGCGGCTTCGAGCGCCACGATTGTTTTGCCGCTGCCTACGTCGCCTTCGAGCAGGCGGTTCATCGGCGTGGGTTTTTCAAGGTCAGCAGCAATTTCGGCGAGGACGCGCTTCTGCGCGCCCGTGGGCTTGAAGGGAAGAATGCGCTTGAGCGCTCCGCGAATCGATTCCTCCCGGACGCGCATGGCGATGCCGGTTCGTTGCTGTTCGTGCTGCTGCCGAACGGCGAGGCCGAGCTGATAGAGAAAGAATTCCTCGAAGATCATCCGCACCTGAGCGGGGCTGCGGAACTCGTTCAACCTTTCGACGCTTGCGTCAGGCGGAGGGAAATGAATCGCGATCAACGCATCCCGCCGAGAAGGAAAGGCATGGCGAAGCAGCACGTCCGGCGGCAGTGGATCGGGAACGTCGCCCTTGAACTGCTGCAGCGCAGTATAAATAATCCGACGGAGGATGCGCGAGCTGATATCGCCGATGGCTTCATATATGGGGACGATCCTACCGACTTCGGTGGAGTCAGCGGAACTATCACCATGGCGCAACAACTCGAATTCCGGATTGATCATTTCTGTGCGCAGCGGCCGATTGGGATCAAGGCTGGCTTTTCCGTGCATCACGAGAGGCTGGCCCGGCTTTAGTTTTCCATCCAGATAGTTACCGTGAAAGAAGCGTGCGGCAAGTTTCCCGCTGCCATCCTGCACGAGCAGATGAAACATCGCGCCACGCCGTCGGGCGAAACGCATCAGGCTGCCGCTAACGACTTCCGCACGCACGGTCGCGACCTGTCCTGGCACGAGCTCGGCGATAGGCGTGAAGTGGATGCGATCCTCGTAGCGGAACGGCAGATAGGAAAGCAGATCGCCGACAGTAGTGATGCCGCGCTCGGCGAGCAAGGCCGTGCGTTGCGGCCCCAAGCCTTTCAGGTATGTCACGGCGGTATGGAGGTTCAAATTCATCTCGTTATAGCCGTACGGCATAATATTTTACTAAGACTATGCGCACCCTCTATATTTATTAATCACGAACACGAGGGCGAACGCTTAGCGGGAACAGGAATGGCACAATTCTTAGGTACCGGGCTGCGGCGATGGATCGAGTACTTGGCGGCAATCCTGATTGGCAACGCCATTTATTTTCTTTCGCTTTTCACGCATCTTCCGGCGGTTTTCCGTCATCAAACTCGCAAAATCGACTTAGGCATGGCTCTGGATTTTGTCATATGCGTGGTCGTCTATGCTTTGATCCGGCTCGGGGAGCGTGTTTCGCGCTAACATCTCCAAGCCATGTCTGTGCTCACCTAGGAGGATAGCCGCCGTCTAACCGGATGTAAGGACAGAGACGTGGCCAAGCCAACGGGATCGTCAAGAAACAAGTATGACGACCAGGCCCCACGACAAGCAAGTTGCATCCGGCTATGAACTCGATGGGAATAAGTGCGGCGCTCGAAGGGGGTGCGGGGTACCGCGCGGTGCAGAAAGCGGATGAACAGGTCCTGGTCCGGCAGGCACAAGCGGGCAATCGGCCGGCTTTTGAGGAACTTGTTCGCCGATACGACCGCGATGTGCTCCGGCTGGCTCTGAACCTGCTGCGCGGCAGCGAGGACGCCCGCGATATCTACCAGGAAGTTTTTCTTCGAGCCTATCGGAACCTGTCGCGCTTCCGGTTCGAATGCAGTTTTTATACATGGATTTACCGGATTGCGACGAACGTGTGCCTGGATCATTTGCGTCGCAAGAACACCAGGCGCGAGGAACAGGCTCCTGAGTCGCCGGACGCTGATAGCGCGGCTCCGGATTTCTTCGATCAACAGATGGAGCATCGAGCCGCCGCGAATCCCGAGCGCCACTTTCTGGGGCAGGAATTAGGACGGCACATTACCGCGGCGCTGAATGGGCTTTCACCGCGAGAGCGAATGGTTTTCGAGCTGAAGCATTACGAGGGGCTGAAATTGCGAGTGATCGGCGACATGCTGGGCACTTCGGAAGAGACAGTGAAGAATTCGCTGTTCCGCGCGACGCGAAAATTGCGCGCCAGCCTGGACGGCATGAGGTAGGCGAGGAGAGCCATGCACGAAGAGATTAATGCAAACTTTGGCCGGCAATCGTGTCCGGAGTTTGAATCGCAGATCATGCTTTTTGCGCTCGACGAACTGGAAGGCGCGGAACGCGATTCACTCGAAGAGCATTTGGACGGTTGTTCGCGGTGCGTTGCAGCCCTGAACACGGAGAGGAAGATGCTGGAAATTCTAGCCTCGCAGCAGCGCCCGGATCCTTCTCCCGCTTTGCTCTCCAGCTGCCGCAACCGGCTCGAAGATTCGCTCGATGAGATGGATCACCGCAGTGTTTTTGCGCGCTGGGCCGAATCCATTTTCCCCGCGCATTGGCTCGCGCTGCATCCGGCAGCAAGCGTGGCCGTGCTGCTCCTTATCGGTTTTTCTGTCGGCACATTGGCGCCTTGGCGGTCACAGGTGGGAACGTCCTCCCCGTCGCGGCCGCCAGCGACGTTGGGATCGATGGCGATGGACAATCAGGAATTGCAGACAGCCGCTGTCTCCGGAATTAACTGGACTCCGACCAGCGACAATCGTCCGCCTCTCGTGGAAGTTCAAATGACGACCGAAAAGCCAGTCGTTGTTCAAGGTACTGTCGACGATAAGGAAGTGAAGCAGGTGCTTCTGTATGTTCTCCACAATAACCGGCGATTCGGTCCAGACGTGAGAATCAACGCAGTGGAATTGCTCCGCGCTCGCGCAAATGATCCTGACGTGCAGAAGGCTTTGTGCCAGGCGGTGCGCATCGATCGCAACGCTGCCGTGCGATTGAAGGCGCTCGAGGCGTTGACCGATGCGCAGCCGAATCAGGAAGTGGTTCAGACGATGCTCGACGCGTTGGTTAAGGACGCAAATATTGGAGTTCGCGTCGAAGCTATCAACTCGCTCCGCGCATTTTCCGCTCGTGGAGCGCTGCTCTCCGATCCTCAGGCGTTCACGGTCCTCCGAGACCGCATGCGCACCGACCCGAATAACTACATCCGGCTGCAAAGCGCCGCGGCGATTCAGCAGACTCCATCGGGGCGGAAGTAAATGGGAGCTAGATCATCAATGCCGCGGCGGTATTCGCAATGCGGGGTCCTGGCGCTGGCCGTCTTGCTTGCATTCGGTTCTCCAGCGTCCGCGAAACGGAAATCAAGATTTCGCGCTCCCGCCAATGGTTCCGGTAGTTTGTCCGCCGATAAGACGGGGCAGTTCTCGACGAGCGCTGGTTTGCGTCTGCATCTGGTCGCCGATGAAGGCGACATCCATATCAGCACGCATGACTCGCTGACAGTCGATTATCGCGTGCACATGGAAGTGGATTCGAACGACTCGAATGCGCGGGAAATTCTAGACGGCTTCAGCCTGCTTGCGCGCAACACACCAGACGGCGTGGTGCTGTTCGGTCGAACACCGCATCACGGCTGGGGAGAGCATCTCTCGGTGACGTTCGAGGTCGCCATACCGCGGAATTATAACCTCGACATTTCGACGCAGGGCGGTAACGTGCGCGTCGGCGATGTCCAGGGTCACGTGGCGATCGGCACGAACGGCGGAAACATTTCCATGGGCCAGATTGAAGGGCCGGCGAGGCTTGTGACGGACGGCGGACATATCTCCGTTAAGAATGCCGGAAATGACCTTGTGGCAACGACAGGCGGCGGAAACATTACTGTGGGTCCTGTGGCTGGCACGGCCGTTTTGCGCACAGGCGGCGGACACATTCGAGTGGCTTCGATCGGCGGCGTGGGCAAGCTTGAAACCGGCGGCGGCAACATTTCTCTGGAGCATTCCGGTTCCGGATTGATCGTCAGCACTGGAGGAGGTCAGATCGACGTTGGCGAAGTTTCTGGGTTGATTCGCGCGCGCACGGGAGGCGGTGGGATTCGAGTTGTCCACGCCTCCGGGCCTACCGAGCTTCAGACAGGCGCGGGAAACGTCTACCTGATGCAAGTCGAAAATTCTGTGCGCGCTTCAACGGGTTCGGGCGGTATCACGGCCTGGTTCGGCCCGGACGCGAAGCTCACCACGCCTTGCCGCCTGGCGGCCGGTGAAGGCGACATTGTTGTGTATCTTCCAAAGTTGCTGCCCGTTACCGTTGACGCGCAGGTTGAACTCGGTGGCGACCATCGCGTCATCGTTGATCCTGCATTTCCGTTGAAGGTGACTTACGGCGAGCCCGATGAGGGTAGCCACGCCGTTCGCGCCGTAGGAGAGCTCAACGGAGGAGGTGCAACACTTGTACTGCGCACCGTTTCCGGCAACATCCGTTTGGTCCTGAATGACTCGAATCAGGAGAAGCACCAGATGGACTTGCTGAAACAGCAAATGGACAAACTTCGCCGTCAGCTTGAGATGGATTTGGCGAATATGAAGGTTCCAATACCACCACCTCCGCCACAGAATTGACGCGGAGAAGTGAAACACGTTCTGCAAACGCGGGCCAAGTACGACTCTGGACTTCAGGAGATTAGTGATGACTCGAATGACGATCCGGCCAATCGACGTGGCAATTCCCGTAATTCGAAAATCGATTCTTTTCTGCGCACGCCGCACCGCATGGCTTTCTGTTGCGTTCATGGTCTTGATTGTCTTTGCTGCTTCGCCGGCATCTGCGTCCACAAAAGTATTCGACCAGACATATCCTCTGCAGTCCGGCGGGACTTTTTCGCTGGCAAACGTGAACGGCTCCGTGCAGGTGGAGGGCTGGGATCGGAACCAAGTGGAAGTACGAGCGGTCAAGACGGCGCTTCACAATTCAGAGGATCTGGATCGCGTGCAGATTAGCGTGGAATCCGACGGCCAACGGATGGCCGTAAGCACGCACTATCCGCAAGGCAGCGGCGTCGAAGTTACCGTCGAATATCACGTCAGCGTGCCCTACCGGGTCCGATTGGCGAACGTGGACACGGTAAACGGCGATGTGCACGTCCGGGGAGTCTCCGGGACAGGGACGCTCGATTCCATCAATGGCAGTGTGGAAGTGCTCGACAGCGACGGCCGTTTCAACGCGAGGACCACCAATGGTGACGTGCGCCTGCAATTGAGGGGACTCCCGCAGGGCAATCCAATTCAACTGGCCACCGTCAATGGTTCGGTGGTGCTCTCATTGCCTCCGGATGCTAACGCTGAAATCAACGTAGCCAACCGGAACGGCGACTTTCATTCCGACTTTCCATTGCGCACACTGAGCGCCTATAGCCCTCGCAGGTTTCGCGGGCAACTGGGGGACGGTGGCGGCGATATTTCGATGAGCACGGTAAATGGCGGCATTCGTTTGGTGCAAGGGCGTCCAACGGTTTAGCTCGGCAGGAAAATTCCGTAACGGAGAACAAATATGAGCGTTACAACGTATATCAAGCAGGGGGCTTTCGCGATAGTGGCTCTTGGTGTGTTGGCTGTGGGCGCTCATACGCAAGCTGCACAGACGCCTGCCCCGGCTCCATCGCAGTCGGCCGTCGTGACTGACAATCAGGCGACGGATCAGGTGCAATTGCAAAGGGACATGGAGCGGTTGCAGGCGGACATGAGGGGTCAAACCCAGAAGCTCCGGGCGCGGGCGCGAGAGCTTCAGTCGGAGGTGGCTAAAGAAATGGCTGAGAATGGAGTGACGAACCGGGCAGATCTGGACAAACTCACGGCGCGACTCTATGCGCAGCGAGCAGGACTTGCCGCCGAGGCGCAAGAAGCGGCGGTACAGGCGCAACAGCTTTTCGCACAAGCGCCGGGCCTCCTGGATGCGAGTGATGACACGGGCTGGCTGGGGGTTGAAATTGCCGAGGTGACTCCGGAGAAGGCCAAAGAACTCAAACTATCTCGGACCGAAGGCGTAGTCGTTTCTGACATTTTGCCGGACAGTCCGTCCGCCAAGGCCGGCCTGCAGGCAAAAGACGTGATTCTCGAGTACGACGGCCAGGCGGTGGAAGGGACTGTCCAATTTCGCCGCCTTGTGCGTGAGACACCTCCTGGGAGATCTGTCGCGATCGAAGTTTCTCGGAATGGGCAAAGCGAAAAATTGAACGTTCAGGTTGGGAATAGCGCGCGAAGCATGCAGAGCCGCCTTCGGGAAGTGGTCCCAGAGCGCAATTTCAACTTCAAGTTCAGCATGCCGGAAATTTTCCCGGACATGACGCCCGTACTCGGCGTTCAGGCGGAGGATGTGAGCGGACAACTGGGGACGTACTTCCACGTTCCCGGCGGGGAAGGCGTCCTAGTTCGCGAAGTTAGTCCGAACAGCGCGGCTGCCAAGGCGGGGCTGAGAGCAGGCGATATCATTACTCATGTCGATGGAGCCGCAGTAAAAACAGTTGATGATTTGCGCGAACATCTGCGGGCAGAGCGCGAGCAGAAAAACATATCGTTGACCGTCGTCCGTCAGGGCTCGGAGATGAAGATAGCTGTAACCATAGACGCGCCAGCGGCACATCCCGTTAGGACGCGGACTGCGGCGCTCTGAATGCGGATCTTTCCAGACATAAAAAGGGCCCGGGAATTGAGGACCCGGGCCTTTGCTATTTAGCGCGCAGGTTTAGTCGCGAACGATCTCCGCATTCGCGCTGGGAACTTCAACGCGCACGACCCGTTTTCCGTCAAGGTACAGCGTGATTTCCAAATCCTGGCTTCGGACTTTCAGCCGCTGCAGATTTTTCCCATCTTGACTTGCCGGATCAAGCGCTTCGACAGTGATTGTCCCGGGGGTCATTTCCTGCGGGATGAAAACCGGGAAAGTCTGTTGCCCCTTCTTGGACCAGTCATAGAGATCCGCGAGAATGGCGTACTGGTGATACAAGTTGTCGTCAAGGATCGCGACGACGGGCGTCTTGAAGAAAAACTGTTGTGTGAACGGTTTTCCGCCATTGATCTCCAGGTGAACCGTCGCCGTGCCATTGTCGAAATCGATCGATGCCGCCGCTTTTTTTGATCCCGCCACGGTTGCCCATTCGTAATGCATAGGAGCGCCATCTGCGCGAAGACGAAGCAAGGAAGTGATGTGCGTCTGCGGGCCCTGGGCCGGCTTCACGTCTGACGTGCCTTGTGCTACCCAATCGCCTCCGCTTGAGGATATTTCAAATTGCTCGCTTCCGACTTGTCTTCCGTTCACCGTGTCGCGGAATTTGCCTTTGTCGGAAGCAAGCACCTGGGGCCAAACCACTAGCGTCGTCAGAATCACGGCGCATAACGCGACAGCACATCGAAGCGTAATTACTCGGGGTCGAGTCACGTGGGCACTCCTTCCAATATGCCGAGCGCGATAATGTTTTGGACCACGCGAAGCGGCTCAACGGCGCTCTCCACGCGATGCTCCGCTAATTCGTAAAACGGCAAACGTTGCGCATAGAGTTGCCGAAAGCTTGCTTCGTCGCGAAAGAGCGGCCGGTCTGTGATGTGTGAACAGCGCCGGATAAGTTCATCGATCTGGCAATCCAGCCACACCGTGGGACAGTTCGCCTGGCGCAGCGCGTCGAGGTTTTGCGCCTGGACCATTGTCCCGCCGCCCAAGGAGATAATCGTGGGACGAGACGGCTCGATGGATTCGCCGAGGATTCGTTTCAATGCTTCGTGCTCGATCTTGCGAAACGCGGGCTCGCCAAGCTGGGCAAAAATGGCAGAGATCGCCATGCTTGCCTGCTCTGCGATGCGTTTATCAAGGTCCGCGTGGAACCAGCCGATTTGTCGCGCCAGGAGCCGCGCCACCGTGGACTTTCCGCAGCCCATGAAGCCGGTCAATGCGATCAATCGGCGATTGGTGCGCGTGCTTGGTGTGCTAGATGAAGGCGCTCCGGCTGAATGATTCTTGTAGGTGGGGTTGAGTGCGTTAGTCACGCTTATGGATGTTGATTGTACCATTGAACGACGACAGTTCGAGCTTTGCACGGCCTTGATTGAAACTGCCGAACAAACTGCGAGAACCGCGCGGTGGCCGCTGGTTCGGATGATTGGGCGGTATCAGCTTGGCTTGATTATCCACCTTGCCGTAAAGCGACGTGGCGCTTACATCGAACGAATCGCCGCGTGAAAACTGCACATTGATGGCGCCGCTGTAGTTCTTCAAGCGGTAAATGCCGTTTGGCAGGAAATCGCCGTCGAGAACGATGTTACCGGTGGAAGTCTGCGCGAAAATACTGGAGCTGTGATCGTCGACAAGCCGCACATCGCCGCTGATCGAATGCACTTCGATGCGCCCGCTGCAGCGCATGCATGCGAAAGTTCCTCCTACGGTTTGAACAACCAGATATCCGCCGATGTCTTCGGCGTCCACCCCCGCCGCCACCGTCTCCACATTCATGTCGCCGAGAATCTTCGAAACGCCAACGGTGCCGGAATCGTTGTGAATCTGCAGCTCTGAATCTTCCGGCACGGTAATTACATAGTTTGCGCGCAGTTCATTCGGGGTGATCTCCTCGGCAAGCAAGTGAGTCACCACGTCCACTCGATTCCCGTTTTGCTCGGCGTCTACTTCGATCTTCTGGCTTCCGTGATCGGCGACAACCATCACCTCGGGCTTATCCCACGACGAGATGGTTACCGTGCCGCTCGGATTGTGCAGTGTGATCAACGGGTGGGACTGCACGGCAAATTGTTTCTCAAGATGGTGCGCGTAAACGGGAGATGCCGCGCCGAGCAGCAATATCACCGCACAGCCACTGGCCGCTCGCCACATCGGATTCGAGGAAATCACAGAGGATGCCATTATCGTCCCTCGCTATCGGCCATGGTGGCAAGCAGATCCGCCTTCTGCTGATAGGCCGTGTACAAGTAATCGCGGGTCATTTCGTTCTGGGGATCTTCGCGCACGCTTTTTTCACACATTGAAATCATGTTGTCAACTATGGCGAGGTTATGATTCAGTGTGGCTGTCACGTCTGAATTTTGCGCCTTCATCGCCGGAACGCTTGTCGTTTCCGCCATACTGAGACCAGCCTGCAGCGGAGCCACTGCCGCCTGCGTGTGACTCCACCACGCGGCCTGGTCTTGAAGACGATGGTTCGTGTTCGCTTGCCAGCTAAGCGCCACAGATCCGACTATCACAAGAGATAGATAAGCTCCCGCAAGCGCAGGCCGGAAAGCCCCAAACGCTGCAAATCGCTCCTGCCATCCGATCCGGCGCGGCCGAATCAGACCTTCCTTCTCCAGTTGCGCTCGAATTGCCAGCCAGACGCGCGCGGAAGGTTCCTCCTCCGTTGCCGCCAGTGCGGAGCCGGCCTGACGGATGCTTTCCAGATCCGCAATCAGCATCCGGCAGCGGCCGCATGCGCCTGTATGGGACACCGCCTCAGGATGGCGTTCGCCGTCCATCCATTGTTCGCTAAGTTCCCAAAATTTTTCACAACTCATCGGAGACATGATCTTTATTCCTCGGCTGCGGCATCACGCTTGAAAGCTTCGCGCTCTTCCCTGGCCCTGGCTCTTTCCCGTTCGTGGAGCAGATCCCGCAGTCTCATCCGGGCCTTGTGCAATTGCGATTTCGAATTCCCAATCGAACAGCCCATAATCTCTGCAATTTCGTTATGCTCGTAACCCTGCACATCATGCAAGACAAATACAGACTTATAACCCGCCGGCAATTGGTCAATCGCTCTCTGCAAATTCACCCGGTCGATGGAGCCGCTCAGTCCGAGATCGGGTCCGCCGAAGTCCCTGCGTGGACCGCCAGTCTCTTCGTCCGGCTCCGTCACTTCTTCGAGCGAAGTCTCCGAACCCGTCTTCTTTCGCAACCTCATTAACACCACGTTCACGGCCAACCGATGGAGCCAGGTCGAAAAGGCCGACTCTCCACGGAACGTGGCAATTTTGCGAAATAGCTGTAGAAATGCTTCCTGAGTGAGGTCCTCTGCTTCCGCCGTGTTGCCAACCATCCGCAAGCATAGTGAATAAACCCGGCGATTATGGAGCTGGTAAATCCGCTCGAACGCCGCCGCGTCGCCCTGTTGCGCGAGCCGGAGCGCATCCGCTTCCGGCAGCTCTCCGTTTTCGTCTCGCCTCGTTCGGGCCACGATACCCGTCGCGGCGCACCTGTTCTTCCGATGCGACGCCCGTTCTAGAAGTTGTACTCAGATGTTCCTGAGACGCATCGGCGGCAATAAATCACCGGCGTCCCGATTCATATGCCGCCTGGAGACGCAGTGCATCCGTCTGCCCGTCCTATTGTCATCGGAATCCGTCCGCACGTCTAGGAGGAAACCTTCGATAATCCGGGACGAACGCGGCTTCGAACCGCGGACACGGAAGCATTCAAGTCGTTTCGCAAACCGTCCAGGCTCGAATCAGGTAAGACACACAGAAAGGACTTTAGCATTACAATCGACTCGCGCAGGCAAGTGTTTAAATCGTAGTGCAAGACATCAAGCGCCGACCAGGATTCCTGCGGGTGAATCTGTACCCCCGCGGCAAGCTCTGAGGCGATCTCTCGAAACAGATCGGCCACCGTGCTGACGGTCATCTCCAAAACGCGTAGCTTGTGCAAGTACCTCGAGCGGCTGCCGAAAAGGATCCGATGAAGCAATTGATTCCAGGCTGCGTTCTGTTGAGCAGCGTGGCCGCGGAAAAATTGTGGATTGAGGGGATTAACCGCCGGAACGACAACCATCTGGCGTCCGCGCATCTCAAGTGTTCGATAGGCGGCGAAGAGCGGCTCTGCCAGCCGGTTCACCACAGCGCCGGCCATCTCGGCGCTCCCTCTCGCCCGCACCAACTCTCCGCGGGAGCGCTGCGACAGTGCCTCGTTGAGCGCCACCGAAAGGATCGCGTATGCCTCCTCCCACTCACGCACGACGCCCTCGTAGAATACGTGCTTATCTTGCGGGAGCCATGCCGCCCAGTCTTCCTGTACTGAGCTTCGCGATCCTAGTGAACCGTGCTTTCTTCGCCCGAACACAATAACCTCAAGAATTTCGTCCGGTATAACAGAGCAGGGAAGCCCGGCCGCTTCCTTGAAGGCGTACCGGAAGAAGAGAGCAATAGCAACAAAATTCCCGAGGCATTAGCATCCGATCTAGTATTTGGTTTCCGCCTGCCAACAAATAGAGATGCGCTAGCAAAGGAAAGTTGTCACGCTGAGGCGAGGGCGCAATTTCGCTCTCACCACGAATTCAATCAGCGTGGATCCCGGTCAAAGGGTGGCAAGATAATTTCTTGCCAACAGCTGCAAAGACTCTACTCCAACTTAAAAAGCATTTCGTGCAATATGAACGCGGATGCGACTGACCAACTTTCAAACTATTGATCAAGTGTGTGGTTGGCTTCCGATTTTAGTTTTGCCCTTGATGGTCGTGGCTTGCCGGAATCGCCTGCGACCCTGGGTATTCATGTGGATTCTTTCATTGGCCATCTATCTCGGCGTGAAGTGGCTGACGTGGTGGAGAACACGATCACGCGTTGAACCTCCGGCGTGGCGCTCGGTAGCCTACCTTCTGGCATGGCCGGGAATGGATGCAGACGCCTTTTTGGATACTACGAAACGTGTACCGCCGCCAGCTCCCTCCGCT
>DATEHB010000080.1:0-13069 GCA_035279805.1 Candidatus Acidiferrales bacterium | reverse complement strand
CAAATTGTCTCCGATTCGCTCGGATCGCGCCGCTTCCCGATGTTTCTATTGAGCGCGTTTGCGCTGCTCGCGCTCTTGCTCTCGGCGGTCGGCATCGCGGGCGTGGTCGGGTATTCCGTAGTCCAGCGCACGCACGAACTGGGGATTCGCATGGCGCTGGGCGCGCGTCCTGCGGACGTTCTGAAGCTTGTCCTCGGCGGCAGCATGTTGTGGACGCTTGGCGGCGTGGCGGCGGGGATTCTCGGCGCGCTCGGCCTTACGCGTTTGCTGGGCAGCCTGCTTTATGACGTCCGTCCCGGCGATCCGTTGATTCTGGGCGGCGCTGCGATTTTGCTGACACTCGTGGCGCTCGCGGCGTGCTACATCCCTGCGCGACGCGCCATGCGTGTCGATCCAATGATCGCGCTGCGTTATGAATAGTTCATGGTTGAGAGTGGATAGTCGAAAGTTAGAAGTGAGAGCTGCTATGTGGAGCTATTCGAGATTGACTTTGGCTCCTTTGCTTTCAACTCTCGACTCTTAACGATCGACTCGAAACGAGGTGAAGGGTGAGTTTGGTTTCGTAGGGGCGACCCTTGGGTCGCCCGGGCAAGGCTTGCCTCGCCCCTACGAACTGCCTTTGGGAGGGGGAGAATGATGAATACGCTGCTGCAGGACATTCGGTACGCATTCCGCATGCTGGCAAGAACGCCCGGATTTTCGGCCATTGCGATTCTGACGCTGGCGCTGGGCATCGGCGCAAATACCGCTATTTTCACGGTGATCAATTCGGTTTTGCTGAACACGCTGCCGGTTGACCATCCAGAGCAGCTTGTTCTACTGACTAATCCGGACGAGCAAGGCCAGCAAATCGGCTTTGGCGATGGCGTACGCTATTTGCTCACTTATCCCGAGTTTCAGGACATCGCGCAGCATAACGCGGTCTTCTCGGGCGTTCTCGCCGCGTCCAGTTACACAACTTCACGGCCAACAGAGGTGGAGGGTTCCGCAGCAAACGCTGGGGCCGCACGGGCAGAAGTGGAGCTCGTCAGCGGCTCGTATTTTTCCGTGCTGGGCGTTGATACGATTCTTGGCCGAGCGTTCACGACGGAAGTGGACAATCTCCGCGACGCCAACCCGGTGGCTGTAATTAGCTACGGGTTCTGGCAGGCGCGCTTCGCAGGCGCCAGCAACGTCATCGGGCGAAAACTGCGTCTCCTGAAAACGACTTACACGGTCATCGGCGTCACGCCGCCGGAATTTCACGGTGAAACCGTCGGCGCAAACCCGGAAGTATTTGTTCCGCTCAGCATGCAGAGCGAGATTCTTCCCGGCCGTGATTACCTTACGCCGGAGACGAATCACTTCAGCAAGACTGAATGGCTGCAGGTGATTGGCCGTTTGAAGCCCGGAGTCAGCCTGGCGCAAGCAAAGGCTGCGATTGACGTGGAATTTCATCAGATGATGCAAGTGCAAGCCACCGGAATGTCCGCGCACGAGAAGCAGAAGTTCATGACGCAAAGCTTGCCGGTGACGGGCGGCAGCCGCGGCGCCTCCACGCTGCGCGGCGATTTTGGCAAGCCGCTCGAAATTTTGATGGCTGTCGTGGGCCTGATCCTGCTGATTGCCTGCGCCAACATCGCCAATATTCTTCTGGCTCGCGCGGCGGCCCGGCAAAAAGAAATCGCCGTACGCGTTGCTCTCGGCGCGGGTGGTGGGCGTCTGGTTCGCCAGATGCTCACGGAAAGCATTTTGCTGGCGGCGATTGGCGGCGCGGTTGGGCTTTTATTTGCGGAGTGGGCCGAGGTTGCCCTGCTGCGCATGGTTTCCGCCGGAAGCGGGCAGATTCCCTTGGACCTGCATCCCAACGGCAAAATTCTTGCCTTCACGTTCGGCGTTTCCGTGCTGACGGGAATTCTTTTTGGACTCGCGCCCGCTCTCCGCGCCACCCGCGTGGATCTTAACTCTGTCCTGAAGGCCGCCGCTCGCGGTTTCTCCGGCAGTTCATCGCGTCCGGGACGCGTGCCCATCGGCAAAGTTTTGGTGGTCGCTCAGGTCGCGCTTTCGCTCTTGCTCCTCGTCGTGGCGGGACTTTTCGTGCGCAGCTTCCGCAATCTCTCGCAAGTGAACCTCGGTTATGACCGCGAACACCTGATGCAATTCGAGACGAACGCTCTTACCTACGGCTATCAACGAGGCGAAGTAATCCCTCTTTACGAACAGATATTGCAGCGGATTCGCGCTATCCCCGGTGTGCGTGGCGTGAGTCTTTCCGATAATGGGCTTCTGAGCGGCACCGATTCGCAAGATCCATTCACGCTGGAAGGGGAAGCCAAGGCGCGTGAGGATGAAGAAGTGAGATATGACTGGGTAGGGCCCGACTTTTTTGCCGTCGCGGGCATTCCCATCCTCGAGGGCCGCGACATCGGTCCGCGAGACAGCGGCAATGGCCAGCGCGTGGCCGTCATCAATGAAACGTTCGCACGAGAATACTTCCCGAAATCGAATCCCATCGGGCAGCGCGTCGTTGTACGTGACTCCAGCGGCAATTTTGACTTCGTGATTGTCGGCGTCGCCGCGGATTCAAAACATGGCAGCGTCCGCGAAAAACCGTTCCCGCGCTTTTATGCGCCGTTCTTCAATCCTGAGGGACGTTCCTGGCCCACGTACGCGACGTTCGCGGTTCGCACGTTCGGTAATCCCACCGGCGTCAGCTCGGCGATTCGCGCCGTCGTAAAAGATGTCGCGGCCAATCTGCCGCCTGTTACGACGGAAACGATGGATCAGCAGCTCGCCGATTCGCTCGCGACCGACCGTATGATCACCGACCTGTCGGGAGCCTTCGGCACGCTCGCCATCATTCTGGTCTGCATCGGCCTTTACGGCATCATGGCCTACGCTGTTTCAGGCCGCACGAACGAAATCGGCATACGGGTCGCACTCGGCGCGCAGCGGCAGAATGTGCTGTGGCTGGTTCTGAAGGAATCCCTGGTGCTTGTGCTGGTCGGCGTTGCGATTGGAGTGCCGATCGTTTTTGCGGCGGGCAAGTGGATTTCAAGCTTGCTCTTTGGAGTGAAAGCCGCCGATCCGCTGGCGCTCGGTCTGGCGACTCTCCTGATGTTCGTGGTGGGCGTTGTGGCTTGTTACGTTCCCGCGGCACGCGCGATGAAGGTGGATCCGATGGTGGCGCTTCGATACGAGTGACATCGGGACGTAAGTTATAGGAGGTATTATGCACCTACTGCTGCAGGACATTAGGTACGCGCTGCGCATGCTGGCGAAAACGCCGGGATTTTCGGCCATTGCGATTCTGACGCTGGCCCTCGGAATCGGCGCCAACACGGCCATTTTCAGCGTTGTTTACGGCGTGGTGCTCAAGCCGCTGCCTTACCGGCAGCCTTTCCAACTCGTGCGCGTTTATTCCGAATTTCCCACGTTTCCAAATGGCGGCCTGCGCCGCTTCTGGATTTCACCACCTGAGTATTTGGACCTGAGGCGCGATTCGACTTCATGGCAGACGCTGGACGGCTGGGTGGATGCAACCGCGGGAGTTGCAGGAATCGCCGAGCCGATCCGCGTGTACGCGTCATTCGTCACCGGCGGGCTGATTAACACGCTCGGCGTTTCACCCATCCTCGGACGCACCATTTCTCCCTCTGACGATTTGCCCGGCGCCACGCCCACGGCGCTCATTTCCGAGGGATTGTGGCGCCGCGCGTTCGGCTCCGATCCAAATATCGTTGGGCGAGACACGACGTTCAACGGCAGAAAGCGCACCATCGTCGGCGTGATGCCGAAGGGATTTGAATTTCCTCCCGGCGATCCGAATCCCCCGCAGGTTTGGGCTCCGCTGCAGCTTGATCCGGCGCATCCTGGCGGTCGCGGCAGCCATTTCCTTTATCTTCTCGGCCGTTTGAAGCCCAATATTCCGCTGTCGGTCGCGAAATCGCAGATGGCGTCGCTCGTGGACCACTACAACCAAATTGCGGCTGCGAAGAGCCACCACTTCAGCGAAGCAAGACACCCCATCGTGATGTACGCGTTGCAGGATGAAGTGGTCCGCAGCGTGCGACCTGCCCTGTTGATGCTTCTCGGCGCGGTGTTTTTTGTTCTGCTGATTGCCTGCGTCAACGTCGCCAATTTACTGCTTGCGCGCGCTGAAGTTCGCCAGCGCGAGATCGCCGTGCGCACCGCACTCGGCGCTTCTTCCTGGCGTCTGACGCGGCAGTTTATCGCCGAAGGCGTCGTGCTTTCCGTGCTTGGCGCGGCGGCGGGCGTCGCTTTGGCATACGGCGGCTTGCGATTGATGGTGCTGACGAACGCCGGAATGATTCCGCGCGTTGCCGAAGTCTCGTTGAACGGGCAGGCGCTTTTGTTCACGCTGGTAATGTGTTTCCTCACGGGGATTTTCTTCGGCCTCGCTCCTTTGGCGCACGCAAGCACGAAGAACCTGTACAACTCCCTTAAATCCGTCGCGGGCCGTACTACGGCTTCTGTCAGCGCCCTGTGGTTCCGGCGCGTACTGGTGGCCGGAGAAATTGCCCTCGCGATGATGTTACTCGTCGGCGCGGGCCTGATGATTCGCGGTTTCAGCAAACTTCTTGAAGTCAACCCCGGCTATTCGCCCAATGGTCTGCTAACGATGAATCTGGCAATGAATGCGGCGAACTATCCCACGCCGCAAAGCCAGCAGAGCTTTTGGACGCGCCTCGAAGCGCAAGTCTCCGCGCTTCCCGGCGTGCAATGGGCGTCACTGGTGACCGGGCTGCCTCCGTATCGCCGCCTCAATGCCAATGACACGGACATCGAAGGGCTGCCGGCCGGCCCTGACGCGCCAATCCAAAACGTGGACTACTGGCAAGTGGTTACGCCGAATTATTTCTCCACCATGAAAATCCCGCTGATTGCGGGCCGCTATTTGAATGACGGCGATGGCGCCGCCGCTCCGCCCGTCGTGGTGATCAACGAAGCCATGGCACGCCATTTTTACGGCATGCAGAGTCCTATCGGGCGCCGCGTCCGTCCGGGCAGCACGGACCCGTGGTGTACTATCGTGGGCATTGTGGGCGACGCGAAGAATGGCGGGCTCGACCGGCCTGCGGGCACCGAATTGTACCTCCCGTACGCGCAGAAGCAGGGTACAGAGAACGCCGGCCTCACTCCGTTCTACGTGGTCCTGAAGACATCCGGCAATCCGCTCAACGTCGCCGGCGAAGCGCGCACTGCAATTCACACCCTCGATGCAGCCATGCCCATTGCCGAGGTGCTCAGCATGGATCAGGTGATCGACACGGCGCAGTCGCAGCCGCGTTTCATCGCGCTGCTCCTCGGACTTTTCTCCGGGCTGGCGCTGATTCTCGCCGCGATTGGAATTTACGGTGTGATGGCTTACGCCGTAACTCAGCGCACAAATGAAATCGGCATTCGCGTCGCGCTGGGCGCGCAACGCCGTGACGTCCTGGGACTTGTCTTGGGGCAGGGAATGCGCCTCGCGCTCGCCGGCATGGCCGTCGGCATTGTTTTGGCTCTTGTGTTGACGCGCTTGATGGCCAGCCTGCTTTTTGGCGTGGCGCCCACCGATCCGGTGACTTTCGCGGCTGTGGTGATTGTCCTCGCATCTGCCGCCGCCTTGGCGTGCTACATTCCTGCGCGCCGCGCCTCGCGCACAGATCCGATGATCGCGCTGCGCTATGAATAGTTCACGGTTGAGAGTTGATCGTCGAAAGTTAGAAGTACGAGTCCCTATGTGGAGCTGTTCGAGATTGACTCTGGCGCTTTTGCTTTCAACTCTCGACGATTAACTATCAACTCGAAACGGGGTAAAGGATGAATACGCTGCTGAGGGACGTGCGCTACGGGATGCGCCTGCTCGCGAAGTCGCCGGGCTTCGCGGCTATCGCCATCCTCACGCTCGCCCTCGGAATCGGCGCCAACACGGCGATATTTACGGTTGCAGACGCTCTGCTGTTGAGGCCGCTTCCGTACGCCAACCCGCAGCGGCTGGTCATGATGTACCAAACGAGTGTCGCGGATCACAGCGAAGTGGGCGTGTTCTCGTATCCGCGCTTCGTGCTGATCCACTCAGAACAGCACTCCTTTTCCGGCGTCTCCGCATTTGCCGATGACGACTTCGACATGGTCGGACGCGGCGAACCGCGTCAAATCTCCGCTGGACGCGTGACCTGGAATTTTTTCGACGTGCTGGGTGTGCGGCCGTCGCTCGGACGCACTTTTTTCGCGAGCGAAGGCCAGCGCGGCGGCAATCGCGCGCTGATGCTGAGTCATGCCTTCTGGATAAGCGAATTCGGCGGCACGCGAAACGTGATTGGGCAGAGTTTGACGCTCGATTCACTCCCCTACACGATCATCGGAGTGCTTCCGCAGAACTTTTCCTTTCAGCCTCTCGGCAACGACGTGCAGATTTGGGTGCCGCGCGAATTCGAAATGAATATCGCCACGCCCGCGCACATTCAGGCGGGCATGGGCTACCTGACCGGCGTGGGCCGGCTCGCTTCCGGCGTCAGCCTTGCGCAGGCCGAGTCTGAAATGAACGTCCTCGACGCGCAGTATCGCCGCAATAACCCGGAAAAGCCCGACGCCGATCCGAAGTGGCCGATGGGCCTGGCGCCGCTGCAATCGCAGGTGGTAGCGAATATTCGTCCCGCCGTGCTGGTGTTGATGTGCGCCGTGGGCGTGGTGCTGCTGATCGCTTGCGCGAACGTGGCCAGCCTGCTGCTTTCGCGCGCGCTGAAGCGCAAGAAAGAGATCGTGGTGCGCGCCGCGCTCGGCGCCAGCCGCGCTGTCATCATCCGCCAATTGATGGTCGAAAGCCTGCTGATTGCGGCAATGGGCGGACTCGCCGGAATATTGGCTGGTTACGGGGGAACGCAGGCGCTGCTGGCTTTGAATCAGGGCACAGTGGCCGAACTCTCCACGGGCATTCACATGGACTGGCGGGTTTTGTGCTTCACACTGGTTATTTCCCTCGGCGGCGGTTTATTTTTCGGCCTTACGCCAGCGCTGCAAATTTCCAGGACGGATTTGACCTCGGTGCTTCGGGATGAGAGTCGCGGCAGCACTGGCAGCCGTCGCGGCGGAATGCTCCAGAACGCGCTGGTCGTCGCGCAAGTGGCGCTCTCGATGATTTTGTTGATTGGCTCCGGCCTTTTGGTTCGCAGCTTCGTTCGCTTGCTGACGGCCAATCCCGGATTCGACCCGAGTGACGTCTTGACCATGCGGATCAATCTGCCGCCGTCGAAATACGGAACCAACGCGCAGATGGTTTCCTTCTATAAGGAGCTGCTAAGGCAAACGGAAACGCTTCCGGGCGTGGCGGCGGTGTCGATTTCGTCGGCGTTGCCTCCGAACGCTTCGCGCGAGGCTCCTATACTTGCCGAAGGCCAGCTGGCGGCGCCTTTTGCGCAGCGGCCTCTGGTGACTCTGCAAACCATCAGCCCCGGCTATGGGAAAGTGATGCGCGTGCCGCTGATTCGTGGCCGCGAATTCTCGGCCGAGGATAGTCAAACCACGCCCACCGTGGCGATTGTGAATCAAGCGTTTGTGCGGCGCTTCTGGCCAAACGAAAATCCGCTCGGCAAGCACATTTGGCTGGGCACCATTGCCGCTCCCGTGCAGGTGGTCGGCGTGTTTGGCGATATGAAGAATAACGGTATAGCCGGTGAGACGGATCCGGAAATACTTCTCCCTTTCCCGAATTTGCCTTGGTCGCATTTGCGCCTGAGCCTGCGCAGCGCGGGCGGCGATCCGCTGGCGCTGGCGCCGGCGGTGCGGAAGCGCCTGGAAAGCATCGACAGCGGCCAGCCCGTGACGGAAATCCAGACGCTCAATGAAATTCTTGACGCGGCGCGCGCGCAATCGCGTTTCACCATGACGCTCTTTGGAATTTTTTCTGTCATTGCGCTCGTATTGGCAATCGTGGGAATTTACGGCGTGATTTCCTACGCCTCCGCGCAACGGATGCAGGAAATGGGCATTCGCATGGCCCTCGGCGCGGATAAGAAGAACATTTTCAGCCTGGTCATCGGCCGCGGCCTCAAACTGGCAAGCATAGGAATCTTGATCGGTCTCATCGCGCCCTTCACGCTTACGCGCCTCATGTCGAGCCTGCTTTACAAAGTCAGTCCAGCGGATCCGCTGACGATAATCGGCAGCGCGGTTCTGTTTCTCGCGGCGGCGCTCCTTGCCAGCTACATCCCCGCGCGACGCGCTTCGCGCACAGATCCCATGATCGCGCTGCGCTACGAATAGCGCTGTAGCTCAGGTCCCGTCTTCATGCTTCTTATCGGGACTGATCTGAGGCCTTTGCGCTCGCCTGGTGTCGCCTCCACAATTCATGGTCGCGCACGGAAACTTATTCTTGGTGAGCCAGGAACATATTCGCCGCTGCCTTCGTACTACTGATTGACGCGACACTTTGCGGTTGCCCGCCGCAAGCCGCAACGCTGACTCGGAGGAATCATGGGGACGCTGCTCCAGGATTTGCGCTATGCCATGCGCATGCTCGTCAAGTCGCCGGGATTCACGGCCATCGCTGTTTTGACTCTGGCGCTCGGCATCGGCGCGAATACGGCGCTTTTTTCCATCGTCAACGGCGTGTTGCTCAGCCCGCTGCCGTATCCGCAGCCTGACCGACTTGTCGCTGTTTATTCCCGCACCTCGGACTTCGGTGAATCCTCCATTTCTTATCCCAATTTTCTTGACTGGCAGCGCGACAATAATTCCTTCGTACAGATCGCCGGTTACCGTCAGGATTCTTTCAACATGACCGGCGCCGGTGAGCCGGAACGGCTCCGCACCGAAATGATCTCCGCCGATTTTTTCTCGGTTCTCGGAATCCACCCCGTAATGGGGCGTCTTTTCACCGCGCAGGACGACCACGCCGGCGCCGCGCCGGTTGTCCTTGTCAGCGAAGGCCTCTGGCGGCGCAGATTCGGCGCTTCTCCGAAAATCGTTGGCCAGTCCATCTCCCTCAATGGCACGTCCTACACCGTCATCGGAATCATTCCCGCGAATTTTTATTTTCGCGGAAATAATTTCTCTCTTGCTGAAATTTACGTGCCCGTCGGCCAGTGGACTGATTCCACGTTCCTCGATCGCCGCGTCAGCATGGGCATGGACGCCGTGGCCCGCCTCAAACCCGGCCTCACTTTGGCGCAAGCCCGCGCCGACATGAACGGCGTGGCGCAAAATCTCTCCCGCGCTTATCCTGAAGCGGATAAAAACTCCGGCATCTCCCTCGTCCCGCTCAAACAGGACATGGTCGGCGACGTCGCTCCGCTTCTTTATGTCCTTCTCGGCGCCGTTGTATTTGTTCTGCTCATCGCTTGCGTGAACATCGCCAATCTTTTGCTCGCGCGCTCCACAGGACGCACGCGCGAATTCGCCATACGCGCCGCCCTGGGAGCCAGCCGCGCCCGCATGCTGCGTCAGTTGCTGACAGAAAGCGTTTTGCTCTCGTTCAGCGGGGGCGTGATTGGACTTTTGCTCGCCGCGTGGGGAACGCGCGCGGCCATCACGATTTTGCCGCAGGCTCTTCCGCGTTCCGGCAATGTCGGACTCGACGTGCGCGTTTTACTTTTCACCCTGGGTGTCTCGCTTCTCGCCGGAATTTTGTTTGGCCTCGCGCCCGCGCTCAAGACTTCGCAGCGCAATTTGCAGGAAACCCTCAAGGAAGGCGGCCGCGGCTCGAGCGGGGCGCGGCACCGCTTGCAGGGAGCTTTCGTCATCGCGGAAACCGCCCTCGCACTCATCCTCCTCGTAGGCGCTGGCCTTATGATTCGCAGCCTCGTAGCGCTCTGGGACGTCAATCCCGGATTCGACCCGCACAATTTGCTCACATTCAGCGTCGCGTTTCCGCCAGCCGCAATGCAGGCCACGCCCGATCAATTGCGCAATTCACTCCGCCAGCTCGACGCGGCTCTTGTCTCCATCCCCGGCGCGGAATACATCTCTGCCATCGGCGGCTCGCTGCCCATGCAGGGCGATTCTGAATTGCCCTTCTGGCTCGAGGGCCATCCGAAGCCGCAAAGCACCCAGGAAATGACCTCCGCGCTGTTTTACCTGTGCGACCCTGATTATCTGAGGGTTATGGGCACGCCGCTGTTGCGGGGGAGATTCATCGACGCGCAAGACACCCTGCATTCGCCCGCCGTCGTTGTGATTGATGAAGATTTTGCGAATAAGTTCTTTCCTGGCCAGAACCCCGTCGGCAGGCGCCTCAACTTTGCCATCCTCGACTTGCAGGCGCAAATCATCGGCGTCGCGGGACACGTCAAGCACTGGGGCCTCGATGACACCGGGAAGCAGCCCATCGAAGCGGAGATCTACTTCCCCATTATGCAAATCCCGGACAAATTCATGCCGCTGCTGGCCCGCGGCGCGCAGTTCGCCATGCGCACGCGCGTCCCGCCGGACACGCTTGTCGGCGCAGTTCGTCACACCGTCACGCAGGTCAATAGCCAGCAAGTCATGTATGGGGCGGAATCGATGGATGGCGTCATCTCGGATTGGCTCTCTGCGCGCCGCTTCGCCATGATTTTACTCGGCATTTTTGCAGCACTCGCGCTGGCGCTTGCCTGCGTGGGAATATACGGGGTGATTTCCTATTTGGTTGGCCAGCGCACTCACGAAATCGGAGTGCGCATCGCACTCGGCGCGCAACGTTCGGACGTTCTGCGCCTTATCCTCGCGCAGGGCACGCGCATGGCGTTTGTTGGCGTGGCCGTCGGCGTCGCTGCGGCGCTCGGTTTGACGCGCCTCATGGCCAACCAGCTCTTCGGCGTCACCGCGCACGACCCGATCACATTCGTTGCGGTCGCCGCCTTGCTCATGCTCGTTGCCGTCGCCGCTTGCTATATTCCCGCGCGCCGCGCTATGGGCACGGATCCCATCGTCGCCCTCCGCTACGAATGACGGTCCGTGTAGCTCAGGCCTGCCCTGAGATTTGAAGGGTCCCGTCCCGATGATCTTTTCATCGGGGCTGACCTGAGGTTTTCACGCCTCCTGAGCGCTTGCGGATGGATGGTTGCTTTCGTAGGGGCGACCCTTGGGTCGCCCGGCCCGAGGCGAGGCTTGCCTCGCCCCTGCGAACCGCTCTTTGGCAGCGCAGACTTTCGCCTTCAAATCGAAAAGTGTAGGGGCGGTTTTACGCTGCTCTTGCTTCACTGAATCCGAATCATCACCATGGGCAGCCGGGCCCTCCGTGCATGCGAGCTTCCTCTGTGGCTTCGTACAGCATCCTAATAACAATTGTCGGTTGGCGGGAACGCCTCGGCATGATATATAGGAATGCAGCGCGGAATGCTAGACGATAACAGCCCCAACTTCGCCTCCTCGATTAACCGCCAACAACCATCGTCTTTTGGCCGTGAATTGCGCGTCTGGTCCCGTGACATTGCGGTTGCCATCGGTCTGGCCCTGATCATCGTTGTTTTTCTTTACCGGCCCGTGAAAGTCGAAGGCACCAGCATGGCCCCTTTGCTGTGCGATCAGGAACGGCTTTTCATCAACAAATTTGTTTACCGCTTCGAGCCGATTCATCGCGGAGACGTCATCGTGTTCTGGTATCCGCTCGACCGCTCGCAGTCATTCATCAAGCGCGTAATTGGATTGCCGGGACAAACGCTGGAGATCCGCGACGGAGAGCTTTACGTGGATGGCAAGCACGTGCCGGAGCCTTACGTGCCGCAGAATTATTTCGACGACTCCAGTTACGGCCCGATTAAAATTCCCGCGGATGAATATTTCGTCATGGGCGATCATCGCGACAGCTCCAACGATTCGCGTATTTTTGGACCGGTGCCGCAAAAATATATCTACGGAAAAGCTGTGTTCGCTTACTGGCCGTTTCATCAGTTCGGAGAAATCTCCGCGCCGTGATTGCCGCGACGCAGCGGAATTTCGCGCCGTATGGACGCGCGAAGCAGAACCGAAAGCTGGCTTAAGATGAATCTCGCCGGAGGACACACTGAAGGCGCCGCACGGAAACAGCGCGATTCTCGCGCTCGAGGACGGAAGAGTATTTAAGGGACGCGCGGGCGGCGCAAGTTGCCGCCGCGGCGGCGAAGTCGTTTTTAATACCAGCCTCACCGGTTACCAGGAAGTTTTCACCGACCCCAGCTACGCCGGCCAGATTGTCTGCCTCACTTATCCTCACATTGGAAATGTCGGCGCGAATCTCGACGATGAGGAATCCGCGCGTCCATATATCGAAGGGCTGATCGTCCGCGATTTCTCGCAGATTTCCTCGAATTGGCGCGCGGACGAAACGGCGCAGGCGTATCTCGAGCGTTACAAAATTCCCGTCATCTGGGACATCGACACGCGCGCGCTCGTGCGCCACATCCGCCAGACGGGCGCGTTGCGCGGCGTCGTGTCCGCGGACGGGACCTCTTCTGAAAAGCTAGTCGAAGAAGCGCTTGTGCTCCCATCAATGGCGGGACATGAACTGGCCACTCAGGTGACTTGCGCGAAGCAATATCATTGGGAGCGCGGTTCGATTCCGCTCGCCGCGAATTACGCAACGGCAGCAGTTGGCAAGAGTGCAAGCGGCGGCAAAAACGCGGTTCTCGCGGCCGCTACCGCAAAAAATGCGGGCGCGAAACGCTACAAAGTCATCGCCTACGATTTCGGCATCAAGCAGAACATTTTGCGCATGCTCGTCGATCACGATTGCGCCGTCACGGTTGTTCCCGCCTCCACCTTGGCCGAAGACGTTCTCGCGCTCAAGCCCGACGGCGTTTTTCTCTCCAACGGCCCCGGCGATCCCGAACCGATTACCTTCGCCGTGCAAAATATCCAGAAACTGCTGGGACGCGTGCCGATTTTTGGCATTTGCCTCGGCCACCAATTATGCGGCATTGCGCTCGGCGGAAAAACTTTCAAATTGAAATTCGGTCATCACGGCTCGAATCATCCGGTGAAAAATTTGCTGACGCAGAAAGTCGAAATCACGGCGCAGAACCACGGCTTTTGCGTCGACCCGGATTCCTTGCCGTCAAGCGACGTTGAAATCACGCACGTGAATTTGAATGACCACACGAACGAGGGCATGCGCCACCGCTCGCTCCCG
>DATEHB010000079.1:0-2806 GCA_035279805.1 Candidatus Acidiferrales bacterium | reverse complement strand
GCAAAAATAAAAATCCGCGTCCGTGCGAAAGACAAAAAAACGCAAAATCGAATGTCTCTAATGGCCTGGTGAAAATCGCCAAAAATCGGGTAACGTTTCTACCCATTGGCCTGTACTAGAACTACATAAAAATAACGCTTGGCCTGCGCCGCCATCGCAACCACGCGGGCCTTTCCCTCGCGCGGCGCTAATGGAGTTCCCTAACCGACCTCGGCAGTCGACGCTTGCCCGCCGCTCTGCGTCTCCGGCGCCTTTTGTTTTTCGCGAGCCTCGCGCAGCAGCGCCTTGCGGCTCAGTTTGATTTTGTTTCCCTCGATGGCCAGCACTTTCACCATCACCTGATCGCCTTCCTTGAGCGCGTCGCGAACCGAGCGGATGCGCTGCTCGGCGATTTCGCTGATGTGCAGCAAGCCGTCCGTGCCTGGAAAGATTTCGACGAAGGCTCCGAACTCCGCGATGCGCACCACTTTGCCGAGATACGTTTTGCCGATCTCGGCGGTCGCCGTGATTTCGCGAACGCGGCGCAGCGCTTCTTCCGCCGCTTTTCCGTTGACGCCGAAAATGTGGACCATGCCGTCGTCATTCACGTCAATCTTGCAACCCGTCGCTTCCGTGATGGCGCGGATGTTTTTCCCGCCGGGACCGATCAAGTCGCGAATCTTGTCCGTGGGAATGGTGAGCATGGAAAGATGCGGCGCGTACGTGGAAATTTCCGTGCGCGACGCGGGAAGCGCGGCTTCCATGATGTCGAGAATTTCGATCCGCGCTTTGCGAGCCTGCGCGAGCGCTTCGCGCATCATCGCGATGCTGACGCCTCCGACCTTGATATCCATTTGCAACGCGGTGATGCCTTCGCGCGAACCGGCGACTTTGAAATCCATATCGCCGTAATGATCTTCAGCGCCGGCGATGTCCGTGAGGATCGCGTACTTATCGCCTTCGACCACCAAGCCCATCGCAATTCCCGCGCAAGGCGCTTTGATCGGCACGCCGGCGTCCATCAATGCGAGACAGCCGCCGCAAACGGAAGCCATTGACGAGGAGCCGTTCGATTCGAGAATGTCTGAGACGACGCGAATCGCGTACGGAAATTCGGACTCGGGCGGAATCAGATTTGCGAGCGAGCGTTCGGCAAGCGCGCCGTGGCCGACTTCGCGGCGTCCCGGGCCGCGCAGCATTTTCACTTCACCGACGGAGAACGGCGGGAAGTTGTAATGCAGCATGAAGCGCTTGAATGTGTCGTCCTCGAAGAGCAAATCGAGGCGCTGCATGTCGTCTTTGGTGCCGAGCGTGACCGTGGCCAGCGATTGTGTTTCTCCGCGCGTGAAAAGCGCCGAGCCGTGAACGCGAGGCAGCAAGCTGACTTCGCAAGTGATCTTGCGAATCTTGTCGAATGGACGGGCGTCCGGACGGCGACGCTTGTTGATGATGTCCTCGCGGAATATGCGCTCGTGAAGACGTTCGATCGCGCGAGCGGCGAGTTTGCGCTTATCTTTCTCTTCCTCGGGAATCGCCGCCATGATTTCTTTTTCGATGGCGGAGACGCGTTCGCGGCTTTCGAGTTTCGGATACTTCGCCGTGTCGAGGGCTTCGTGCAGGCGCTCGCCATATTTCGATTCGATCTGCCCGGCGAGGGTTTCGTCAAACGCCGGAGGGGTGACGGCGGCCTTTTGCGGCTTGACCGAATTGTGAAGTTCGCGAATCGCCCCGATGATTTTCTTGATTTGCTCGTGGCCGAACGCGAGAGCGTCCGCGACTGTGTCTTCGGAAACTTCGAGCGCGCCCGCCTCAACCATGACGATGGCGTCTTCCGAGCCGGCAATGATGATGTTCAGCAGGCTGGTTTTTTGCTCGGCGACGGTTGGGTTGACGGTCAAACGCCCGTCGATTAATCCCACGCGCACCGCGGCGATGGGCCGCAAAAATGGGATGTTCGAGCAATAGAGAGCCGCCGCAGCGGCTGTGACGCCGAGAACGTCGGGATCATTTTCACTGTCGGCGGAAAGCACCATGCTGAAGATTTGCGTTTCCGTGGACCATCCCTCCGGAAACAACGGCCGAAGCGGGCGGTCGATTAAACGCGAAGTGAGAATCTCGCGCTCCGAGGGGCGTCCTTCACGCTTGAAAAAGCCGCCGGGAATTTTTCCTGCTGAATAGGTGTACTCGCGATAATCCACAGTTAACGGAAGAAAATCTTTTTCGGTTGGCTTGCTGTCCATGCACGCGGTTGCCAAGATGACTGTGTCGCCGTAGCGAAGCACGACGGCGCCGTTGGCCTGGCGGGCCATCTTGCCCGTTTCAAAGCTCAGCCTGCGGCCGCCGATTTCCACGCTTGATTGATGTGTCATTCAAATTATCCTTTGCGTTCCGGACTCGCCGGAAGCGTTTGCGTTGCGGAGAAACAATCTCCGTTATGTTCAGAAGAGAGCCGAGCGGGGAGCAATGGCAAGGAATCTACGCGTTTGCGGGATGAGGTCTGCGCACACAATCTCCCGCGCGGCCCCACAAGATGATTCGATGCGGAGAAAGCATTGCCGGGCGGGCATTCAAACGGCTGACTACAGCAGCCGCATTACTTGCGCAAACTAAGTCTCTCGACAATCTCGCGATACCGATCTGGGTCGCGACGGTTCAGGTATTCCAATAGCCGGCGGCGGCGGTTCACCATCATGATGAGGCCGCGCCGCGAGGCGTGATCCTTAGCGTGGGACTTGAGGTGAGTGGTCAAGTAACTGATGCGCTCGCTCAACAACGCGATTTGCACTTCCGGGGAACCCGTGTCCTTGGCATGCTGCCGGAACTGCTC
>DATEHB010000078.1:0-3237 GCA_035279805.1 Candidatus Acidiferrales bacterium | reverse complement strand
AATTATCGACCGTTCCGGCAAATGGCCTCTCATTTCTTTATTTCAGCGCGCTACCGGCGGATCTCAGTGTCTATTCGCCAACAACTTCTCTGACCGCAGTTGACAAAGATAGAAAAGGAAACTATGTAACGCTGTTCGCTTGCTGCTTTGCCTGTGATTCACAGGTAACAAGCGCGGGAGCGCGACGAAATTGCCGCAAAAAACAATAGCGCAGGAGCGTCTGGGCGCGGTGCTGTTCTACGGTTTCATCGCGCTGGTAGCCTATTTTGTTTTTTTGGTATTCGAGCCGTTCCTCGTGCCGCTGTGCTGGGCCGCCGTGTTGGTCGTGGTTTTTCATCCACTGAATATGCGAATCGAGCGCTCTTTGGGCAAAACCTGGGCCGCGGCTGCCTGCACGATTGTGGTCACGCTTCTGCTGATTGCGCCGGCGATGGGCGTTGGATTTGCGTTCATTCATCAGGGACTGCAAGCCGCGGGCTCCGTCCAACAGGAGATCAACAATGGCGGGTTCGCATGGGTCAACCGCGGGTGGGCGTGGCTGGGCGCTCACGTGCCGGGACAAACAGCAGAGAACCTATCGCAATTGCTGCATCGCGCGATTGAGGCGGTCGCCGCATATCTGGCATCCCAGATTGGCGCGGTGCTGCGAAATCTTGCGATTTTCGTGTTTGACCTGATCGTCACTATCCTGGCGATGTTCTATCTCTTCCGTGACAGCGACGCGCTAATGACGCGGCTGCGCCAGGTTCTCCCGTTTGAGCGCGCGTCACGCGAAGAAATGCTCGGGAAATCGCGCGACCTCATTTTTGCCAGCGTCACCTCCAGCCTGGCGGGAGCCGTAATACACGGCTTGGCCGGCGGCATCGGTTTCGCGATCGCTGGCATCACGGCGCCCGTGTTCTGGGGAGTCGCTATTGCATTTTTCTCCCTGCTGCCTGCAGTGGGTGACCTCGTCATCTGGATTCCGGCTATGATCGATCTAATTGCCACGGGTCACTGGGGAGACGCTATTTTCCTCGCAGTTTTACTGACGGTTGTCGCTGGAGTTGTTGACAACGTCCTCCGGCCTTGGTTCATGAGCGGGCGCGCGCGCTTGAGCGGGCTGGTAGTTTTCATCGCCGTGATCGGCGGAATGGCGGTTTTCGGCTTGCTCGGAATCGTGTTGGGACCGATCGTCGTTGCGCTCGCGGCCAGCGTGCTCGATTTGTATGCAGGACCCAGCCGAGGCGAGGAAACCGCATGATGCGTTCAGGTGGGCCGTGGCCCAGAGCCGTGCTAGAGTAAGCCGCCTTCGTAAAGCGAAAGCAAGAAAGCCGGAAGCAAAAAAATGAAGCCTAAGAATTTGACGGTGAAAGAACTCGCGCCCGAGCAATTGCGCTGGAGATGCGATCCCGCCACCGTACCGTATGCGACTTCCAGCGAAGCGCCATCCATTGGCGGTGAAATTGGCCAGGAACGCGCGCTGCGGGCGCTGCGCATGGGCGTGGAAATGACAGCGCAGGGTTACAACGCGTTCGTCTGCGGCCTGACTGGCACAAGCCGCGGCGGAATGATCGTGCGCATGATCGAAGGCATCGGGCCCAAGATTCAACTCTCGCCGGATCGCTGCTACGTCAACAATTTCAAGAATCCGGACCGGCCGCGGCTTCTCACGTTGCCGCCGGGGCAAGCGAACGCCTTCCGCAAGGAGATGGAATCGGGGATCGAATTCCTGCGGAGACGGATTCCGCAAGTGTTTGAAGGCGAGCCCTTCCAGCGCCAGAAATCGCGCATTGTGGACCGTTACACGCAGCGCGAGAAAGAATTGATGGACGATTTCACCCGCCGCATCGCGCGTGAGCAATTCGCGCTCGGCCGCATGCAAGTCGGCGCAGTCGCATTGCCGGAGATTTTTCCCGTGCTCGATGGAGCCATGGTACCGATCGAGGAAATTCCCAAGCTCGTGCAGGAAGGAAAAATCGAGACGACCGCGGCCGAAGACCTGGAACGAAAATACGATCAGTTCCGCCAGGAATTCACCGTGGTTTATCGAAAGACCCTGACGCTCTCGCGCGAACTCGCAAGCGAGATGAGCTACCTCGAACAGGAGGCGGCGTCCGTCTTAGTCGACGGCGTGATCGAAGAGCTCAAGGAAAAATACGCCGATTCGCACCTCGCCGAATATCTGGAAGAAGTGCGGCATCACATCCTCGACAACCTGGACCCATTTAAAGAGCGCGAAGGCGAGGACGAACAGCCGCCATCCGAAGGCGGAGGGAATTTACGGATCGATCGTTCGGATCGGGACCCGTTTCGCGTATATGGCGTGAATGTGATTCTTGCGCACGGGGAGCGGGAAGGATGCCCCGTGATTTTCGAAACGATCCCTACTTACGCGAATTTGTTCGGAACCATCCATCGCAGCTACGACGCGCGGGGAGGATGGAGTTCCGACTTCATGGACCTCCGCGGTGGCTCGCTTCTGCGCGCCGACGGCGGCTTTCTGATCATGTATGCGCTCGACACGCTGACCGAGCCCGGCGTGTGGCGCACTCTGAAGCGCACCCTGAATCACAGCAAGCTCGAAATTCAGCCCGTCGACGTGTTTTTTCCGTTCAGCACGGCGGCCATGAAGCCGGAGCCGATCGAAGTCCGCGTGAAAATCATTTTGATCGGCGACCGCGAAATGTACGAACTCCTTTACAACTTCGAGGATGATTTCAAAAAGATTTTCAAGGTGCGCGTGGAATTCGACGAGGAGATGAAGTGGAGCGAGGAAGTGATCGCTCATTATTGCGGACGCCTCAAGAAACTCTGCGACGACGAGGCGCTGTTGCCCTTTGACCGCGAGGCCATGGCTGTCCTGATGGAACACGGAGTCCGCCAGGCGGGTCGGCGCGGAAAAGTGACTGCTCGATTCTTCGATATCGCGGACGTGGCGCGGGAATCAAGTTATGTTGCGCACGAACAGAAGAAAAATCTGGTCACCGCTGCTCATGTGAAAGAGTCGCTCGAAGCGAAAATCGAGCGCCACAACCTGATCGAAATGAAGATTCAGGAGATGATTGAAAAAGGATTGTTGTTAATCGACGTCGCCGGTGAACGAACAGGGCAAGTGAACGGGTTGAGCGTGCTGGAACTCGGCGGTTATGCGTTCGGGAAGCCGGTGCGGATCACGGCGTCGGTGGCGCTCGGGAAATCGGGCGTCATCAATATCGAGCGTGAGTCGCATTTGAGCGGCCGCCTGCACGACAAGGG
>DATEHB010000077.1:0-4017 GCA_035279805.1 Candidatus Acidiferrales bacterium | reverse complement strand
ATTTCAACTGGCGCTTTCACTTCGGTCACGCCTCCGATCCGGCGAAGGATTTCAATTTCGGCGGTGAGAGCGCCTTTGCAAAAACGGGTTATCTGTTTCCTCCCGCGCGCCATGATTTTGATGACGGCAATTGGCAATCGGTGGACCTTCCGCACGATTTCGTCGTCGGCCTGCCGTTTGTGAATTCACCCGAACTCGTCGATTACGGTTTCAAGCCTGTGGGTCGCAATTTCGCGGAGACAAGCATCGGGTGGTATCGCCGCGTCTTCGAAATTCCCGCGAGCGACGCCAACCGCCGCCTCTCCCTTGAATTTGACGGCGTTTTCCGCGATTGTATCGTTGCGCTCAATGGCAACTATCTTGGCCGCAACTTGAGCGGCTACGCGCCCTTTCGCTACGACGTCACTGACTTCGTCAATTTCGGCGCCAAGAATATTTTGCTCGTGCGCGTCGACGCCACGGAGCATGAAGGCTGGTTCTACGAAGGCGCGGGGATTTATCGCCATGTTTGGCTGGTAAAAACAAATTCTCTCCACATTGCACCCGAAGGCGTTTACGTCAGTTCGCAAATCAGCGCCAACTCCGCGCAAGTTTCCATCGTCACCGAAATTGCAAATGAATCGGACGAAGCGCAATCTTTGCCCACGCTTCACCTCACCCAAACGATCTTCGATTCAACTGGCAGACACATCGCCACTGCTTTCGCACCCGTCGGCGCAATCCCTCCATGGGACACAAAGCAAGTCTCGCAAACGATACGCATCGAAAATCCATCCCTTTGGTCTCTCGAAAATCCTCATCTGTATCGTCTTGTGACCTGGCTCGCGGGTGTCGACGTAACCGCCGACCATTACGAAACTCCTTTCGGCATCCGCACATTTCACTTCGATCCCGACAAAGGCTTGTTTCTCAACGGCTCTCGCGTCGAAGTCAAAGGCACATGCAATCACCAAGACCATGCCGGAGTCGGCTCAGCGCTTCCCGATCGCCTGCAATATTTTCGCATCGCACGCTTGAAAGAAATGGGCGCGAACGCCTACCGCACCTCGCACAATCCGCCCACGCCCGCGCTTCTCGACGCCTGCGACCGTCTCGGCATGCTGGTGATGGACGAAACGCGCATGATGTCTTCGAGCAAGGAAGGCTTGAGCCAGCTCGAACGCATGGTTCGCCGCGACCGCAATCATCCATCGATTTTTCTGTGGTCGCTCGGCAACGAAGAGCCGCTCCAGGGATCTCCCACCGGCGCTCGCATTTGCAACGCGATGAAACGTTTGGTTCGCCGCCTCGATCCCAGCCGTCCCGTCACGCTCGCCATGAATGGCCGCTGGGGGCAGGGCGCATCCGCTGTCGTCGACGTGCAGGGCTTCAATTATTTTCACGAAGGCAGTGTGGACAAATTCCACGCCGATTTTCCCGCGCAGTCCTGTATCGGCACCGAGGAAGCCAGCGCGTTGAGCACGCGTGGCATTTATGAAAATGACGCTGCGCGTGGCTATATGTCCGCATACGATGTGAACACGCCCGGACATTACGCCTCCACCGCCGAAGAGTGGTGGAAGTACTACTCCGCGCGCCCGTTTGTCGCGGGAGCTTTTCTGTGGACGGGATTTGATTATCGCGGCGAGCCTTCGCCCTACAAATGGCCCTGCATCAGTTCGCATTTCGGCGTCATCGACACTTGCGGCTTCCCCAAGGACACTTTTTTTTATTATCAGGCGTGGTGGACGTCGAAACCTGTGCTGCACGTTTTTCCGCACTGGAATTGGCAAGGCAAAGAAGGCCAGCCCATCAGTGTTTGGGTGCACGGCAATTGCGAAGAGGTCGAGCTTTTTCTCAACGGTCAAAGCCTCGGCAAAAGTTCCATGCCGCGCAACTCGCACCTCGAATGGAACGTGAATTATGCTCCGGGCACATTGCTCGCACGGGGTTTCACTGGCGGGAAATTAATTTCGGAGGCGAAGCAAGAAACCACCGGCGCGCCCGCTGCTATCCAACTCACACCAGATCGTCAAACCATCAACGCCGATGGCGAAGACGTCTCCCTCATCACCGCGGCTATTCTCGATGACAAAAGCCGGGTTGTTCCCATCGCCGGCAACGAAATCAGCTTGGAACTCAGCGGTCCTGGCAAAATCATCGGCGTCGGCAACGGCAATCCCAGCAGCCACGAAGCTGACAAGCCGCCGTCGCAACTCTTCGATTCCCATGGCGCGCTGATGTTTGGCTCGATGACGGGCGTCGGTTCCCAAGTGTC
Organism: Candidatus Acidiferrales bacterium; assembly: GCA_035279805.1. GTDB lineage: Bacteria > Acidobacteriota > Terriglobia > Acidiferrales > UBA7541 > DAHUXN01. The sequence continues at coordinate 1,760 of DATEHB010000077.1, read as the reverse complement.
AGCCAATGCCTCGCAGATTCTCGCCACTCGTTCTTGCTTCAACGGCTTTGCGCAAGTGATCGTGCAATCCCAAAAAAGGCCGGGCACCATAGTCTTGACTGCTCATTCGCCTAACTTGCAGCCCGGCACGCTAAAACTCACCGCCGCCACGGCCACCGCGCGCCCCGCCGTTCTTTGAATCGCGCGACCAATCACTTTCCTGCATGCGGCCCGTAAATGGCCATTTTGGATTTCGGCATGCGCGCCACTTCCTCCGCGCTGATCCCGAAATTATCTTCGAGCAGTTGCGGCGGATTGTTCGAAAGCCACGTTGACACCGAAATTTCCTGATACTCCACCGCTGGAAACGTAATCAAAATTCGCGTCGGCTCGTCGCCCACCTGCTCAATGTAATGCCCGAATCCCTGCTTGATGAACGCCACTTGCCCCGGTCCGAATTCCTCCACTTTCGACCGTCCGTGCGCTCCAAAAATCCCCACTCGCGCGCGTCCTTTGATGTAATACTGCCATTCATCCGCGTTGGGATGCCAGTGCATTTCGCGCAACGCGCCGGGCTTCAGATCCATCACCGTTCCCACAATCGTTTTCGAAATCGGAAAATCGTGCGAGTCAACGATGCGTTCTTCTCCGCCTGGCCACGTGTGAGGCTCGTGTTCGAGCAGCCGGAATTTGTGCGCGCCCTGACTGATCACGGCGTCTCCGTTGCGAAACGGCGATTGCTCTCGTGAGGGAATTCTCCCCGGCGTAATGTACGCCTCGCCTTTTGGCAATCCGGCGATTGTTTGCAGCGGCAACCCGCTGTCGCGCGATAAAATTTCCGGCGGCACCTGCGAAAACCAATCCGTGATGCTGAAAGTCCCAAACTCCGAAAAATGTCCGTCATCAAACACTAAAATGAAATGCGCGTCGCCCGGACCAATATTCTGAAGCGCGTGCGGGTGCCCCTTCGGGAAATACCAAATGTCTCCCGGCCCAAAATCATCCTCCGCCGACTCGCCATTCGGCCCCAGAACCGTCGTGCGCACATTTCCCTCGATCACGTACGCCCACTCTGCCGCGATCGCGTGCCAGTGTAGCTCGCGGATCCCTCCCGGCTTTAGCACCATCGACACCCCGGCCACACTTTCCGACACAGGAAACTCCGCCACCGTCACTTCCTTGGCCGTGCCTGCATCCCCCACGAATCCTGTCGAGCCGTCCAGATCGTATTTGAAATTTTCCAGCGGCGGCTCCTTGTGTCTCTCCGGACGCACTTGCGGTCTCTCCTGTTGCACATCTGCGCGCACCGCGCGTGCGAGCGACGCGAGTGACAGTCCCGCCGTCGTCAACGGCACGGCTCCCAACAAACTCCGCCGCGTCATTCTCAAGTCAGGCACCTTCAACTTCGTTTCATTTCCCATTGACTTGGTTTCGCTTCCATTCGAATCGCCGCTCACGGTTTTTCCTTTCCGCCCGATAATTCACGTCTCGCTAAAGCCGACTCAAAACTTCACCGAAATCTCTTCGCGCCTGACGAGCTGCGACGATTTTGCTCAATCCGCCGCTAACGTGCCTTGCCGAGGCCCGGCGCAAAGAATATTCCTCCGCCGCCTTTCGCGCAATTCCCTTCCTCAACGCGACGCGCCAACTTCGCACCCCACAACCACGTTTGCGATCTCCGCATCGCCCGTCCCCACTCTACGAAACGCGCTGTAGTATGATCTTCTTCGTGCCATGACCGTTTCCTCCACCACTCCCCGCATAGCGTTCCAAGGAGAGCG
>DATEHB010000076.1:0-6007 GCA_035279805.1 Candidatus Acidiferrales bacterium | reverse complement strand
TCATTCCTTCATAGAGCGAGCGCGTCAGATCGTCTGCCGAGCCTGAAATCTTGTTCCCGGCCTCATCCTGGAATTCGTAGCGGATCGCAGAATTGTTCTTGAAGTTCGTCTGTCTTATCACGCGCGCCATCGCCACCGCGCCGTTTTCCATCAGAACATGGTCGCGAACCATCCTCCGGCGCACGAAGAACGGGAAGCTCGCGATCAGCGCGATCGCGCACAGCATGAAAATTTCCCCGCCGTGAAAATCCGCGAACGAACGCGTCCGGAACCAAATCCGGTATAAATTCTCGATCAAGACCGCATCCACGGCGAATGTCGTCAGCAGGACCACGGTCATGGATATTTTCGCTCGCCGCGTCAGCCGCACCGGCCGCGGCGGCAGCAACGAAACCATGAAATTGTATTGCCGCGATTTTTCCTCGCTGACGCTGGCCTTAAGGGCGGTCGCGGAAGACGCTGCGTTATCCGCGCTATTCACCGCCGTTCCTCGCGGCACGCGCAATTTCGTTAGACCTTGCCTCGCTCCCGCGTAGACGAATCCCAGCAGCAGCGTCGGCAGCGTCGCGAACAAAATAGCTCCGGTCCAGTTCCGCATCACGAAACCGAGCCCGATGATGCCGATCAAGTCAAAAACAACCATCAGCGCGGGCAAAAGCCACGTGATGCGCGTGAGCTTACGCGCTGCCGCATCGCGATTCCATCCGCACTTCGCGCAATGCGGCGTGCCAACCGCCATTTCCGCCGCCGTCCCGCACTGCGGACATATCACTTGCGCCATACGGAATTGTATAGCTGATATTTCCCGCGCTCCTTAGGCCGTAAGATTAAAATGTTTCCATGTCCGCATTGCTGGAACTGGAGAATTTCACCGTGGAGTTGCCGACGCCTCGCGGATGGGTGCGTCCGGTCAACGAAGTTTCTCTGCGCCTCGACGAAGGAGAAGCGCTCGGCCTTGTCGGCGAATCCGGTTGCGGCAAAACAATGCTTTCGCTCGGCCTGATGGGACTCGAACCGCATGGCGCCCGCCGCGCCGGAAAAGCGTGGCTCGAAATTTCGCGCGATGGCATGGCCGCGCGCGTCAATCTGGCGGCATTTGCTCCCGAAGGGATGCGCAAATTGCGCGGCCGCGAAATCGCCATGATTTTTCAGGAGCCGATGACTGCTCTCGATCCTGTGATGCGCATCGGCGCGCAAATCGAAGAGGCTATTCGCGCTCACGAGCCGTCGCTTAACTCCACTGAGATTCGCCGCCGCGCCGTCGAATCGCTCGAACGCGCTTCCGTCCCGGAGCCGACGCAGCGGGCGCGCCAGTTCCCGCATCAGCTTTCCGGAGGTCTACGCCAACGGGCGATGATTGCGATGGCCCTCGCGATGCAGCCGCGCTTGCTGATCGCGGACGAGCCAACCACCGCGCTCGACGTCACTGTGCAAAAGCAAATTCTCGAATTGCTGTTACGTCTTCGCGAAGACTTGCACCTCACTTTGCTTTTCATCACGCACGATCTTGGTGTCGTAGGCCAGATCGCGAATCGTATTGCCGTGATGTACGCGGGACGCATCGTCGAAATCGGTCCCACGCACAAAGTGCTCACAAAGCCGCGTCATCCTTACACAGAAGGCTTGCTGCGCGCAGCTCCGCGACTGGAACGCGGCAAACTCGTCCCGATTCCTGGCGCCGTTCCGCGTCTCGACGAGCTTCCGCCTGGATGCGCGTTTGCCCCGCGCTGCCCGCATCACCGCGCTGAATGTGATATTGCCGTTCCTGATTTGCGCCTTGCTTCATCCGATGGTTCGCCGGAACATCGCGCCCGTTGTATCCTTGTGCCATGAGCGCTCACGATTCGTACAAAGAGTTGCACCAGGCTTCGCACGAAGCTTCGCAGACCAATCAACAAGCAGCGCAGCAAAAACAAATGGACCTGGTGCGCGACCGATTCACGCGTACCGCAACCGTCTTCTCCGATTTCGCTCTCGTCGATCGCACCGTTGAGGCTGAACGTTTGCTGAAGCTCATCGCGCCTTCTGGAAACGAACGCGCGCTCGACGTCGCCTGCGGCCCCGGAACACTGGCGCGAATTTTCGCGAAACACGTTCGCTGGATTGCCGGTCTGGATCTGACGCCAGCGATGCTAGAACGCGCGCGCAAAGACGCTATTGCGAATCACCTCAATAATTTTCGCCCGCTGCGCGGCAACGCCCTCGGCATGCCGTTTCGTGATGCCACCTTTGACATCGTCATCACCAGCTACAGCATCCATCATCTTCCCGATCCGGTCGTCGCGATTCAGGAGATTGCCCGTATTTTGAAGCCCGGAGGCAAATTCGGCCTTCTCGACATGGTCGTTTCCGAGGACGCCTCGCGCGCCGCTGCCTGCAATCATATCGAGTGGGTGCGCGACCCTTCGCACACGCGCGCTCTGCCGCTCAGCGGATTCGAGCGCTTGCTCACGTCATCTGGTTTCGACGTGAAGGCGCGCGGCACGGAAGACCATCCACGTTCGCTCGACGTATGGATGCGCACAGCCGGTTGGAAGCGCGGCGATGCTGTCTACGAAGACGTTCGCCGGCTTCTCGAAGCTTCCATCCCCGGCGACACGGCCGGCCTCCGGCCAAGAGTTCTAGCGTCGCCGAAAGAGAGCGCCACTGGAAATGATTCGCGCCCAGACATGGAATTGCTTCACACTGCCGCATTCATCGTGGCCCAAAAACAATGACGGCCACTGCATTTGTAGCTCAGGTCCCGTCCCGATGCTTTTTCATCGGGACTGACCTGAGGTTTTTCGCTTTGGCGTAGTTCCGCGCCTCCTGTTAAGGCACAAAACGCCGAATCTCTTGCTCCCGCGAAAGTCAGCTATGGGATGATTTTGTAATGGGCGCCACTCCACTCCTCGAAGCCCGCAATTTGCGCAAAGCCTTCACTGTTTCGGGCGCTGCTTGGGAAAACACCAAAGGCCGCACCCAAGCCGTCGACGGCGTCAGCTTCGAAGTTCTCCGCGGCGAGACTTTCGGCATCGTGGGCGAATCCGGCTGTGGCAAGACGACACTTGCGCGCATGCTTCTGCGCCTCATTGAGCCGGACGCTGGTGAAATTCGTTTTGCGGGAGAAGACTGGCTCGCCGCACGCGGCGCGGGACTGCGCGCGTTTCGCCGCCGCATGCAAATCGTTTTTCAGGATCCCATGGCCTCGCTCGACCCGCGCATGCGCGTCGAAGCGATCGTCGGCGAGCCGCTCGAAATCCACGAGCCGCAACTAACCCGCGCCGCGCGCTGCGCACGCATCACCGAAACCCTCGAAGCCGTTGGCCTTGATGCAGAAGTCCTTCGCCGCTTCCCCCACGAATTTTCCGGCGGCCAGCGCCAGCGCATCGGCATTGCCCGCGCGCTGATTCTGCGCCCTGAGCTGATCGTCGCCGACGAGCCTGTCTCCGCGCTCGACGTTTCCATCGGCGCGCAAATCCTCGAGCTCCTCGAAAAGCTGCAACGTGAATTCTCGCTGACGCTGCTCTTGATCTCGCACAATCTACCCGTCGTGGCGCAACTCGCCTCGCGTGTCGCCGTGATGCAGTCGGGCCGCTTCGTTGAGACGGGCATCGCAGCGAACGTTCTCTCTTCGCCCCAACACGTCTACACGCAAAGCCTCCTCGCCGCAGTCCCGCATCTGCCCTGAACGCGCGTCCAGATCCGTACTTTGTAACTCACGTCCCGTCCCGATGCTTTTTATCGGGACTGACGTGAGGCCTTTCCTCTGGCTTCATTCCCCGAATCGCGAAAATTTCCCACTCGCGGGTGCCTTTTATCGGGGCTGACGTGAGGCCCTTTCTCCTTCGCTGCTTTGCCGCTATCGCAAATCTGCAACTCGCGAGTGCCCCATCTCCGGTTGTTGGAGTCCGGTGGACTCTACCGCGAATCCCGACACCGGACCTTCGCGCCCTCTGCGAAGGGGAACTTACCAAAATTGCTACACGCCCTCCCCAATTTGCGCTAGACTCCCGCCACGCGAAACTTTTCGGCGGCCCACACGTAGAAGTGACAGGCAAGAACGGCAAATTTCACCGGAGGAATCATCCATGGCGACTGTGACAGCGGCTGTGCCCGAAACCCCGCAGCACATCGGCGCATTCGGAAGGTTGGTTGGCGCAATCGTAAATCCCCGCCCCACATTCGAGGACATTGCCCGCAAGCCGTCTTGGCTGCTGCCCCTTCTGCTGTTGATTATCCTCAGCCTCTCGATCACCGCCATTTTCGGCCGGCGCGTCGGCTGGCGCGCCTTTATGGAGAAGCAGAACGCGCAGAATTCTTCAATGCAAAAGCGCATGGATCAAATGACGCCCGAGCAGCGCGAACAGATGTTACAGACCCAGGTAAAGGTAGCGCCAATTTTCGGTTACGTTTTTGGCGTCATCGGATTTCCCGTCATTGCGCTGGTGATCGCCGCGATTTTCATGGGCATCTTCAACGCAACATCCGGCGCGGCGCTGGATTTCAAGACGTCCTTCGGCGTGATTACGCATTCCTATATGCCCTACGTAATTGCCAGTCTATTAGGAATACTCATCTTATTTTTGAAGCCGCCCGACCAAATTGACCTTCAAAACCTGGTCGCTTCCAACGCCGGCGCGCTCCTTTCCAGCGACGCCCCGAAGTGGCTTTTATCGCTTTGCACTTCGCTCGACATCTTCACATTCTGGGTGCTGGGCTTGATGGCATTCGCCTATTCAGCCGTGCGCCCGAAAAAAATCAAATTCGGCAGCGCGCTCACATGGATCGCCGGCATTTGGATCGTTTTTGTGCTCGTCAAGGTCGGCCTCGCTGCAATGTTCTCCTGATACACTCGGGGAATGGGTTTTCGCTTTGAAGTTTTGAAGACGGATCCGACCGGCGCGCGTCTCGGCCGCCTCGAGACTCCGCATGGCGTTATCGACACTCCTGCGTTCATGCCCGTTGGCACGCTCGGCACTGTCAAAGGGCTGACGCAGGAATCCCTCGAAGCTCTCGGCGCGCAAATCATCCTCGCCAACACTTACCATTTGTATCTTCGTCCCGGCGCGGAACTGATTCGTGAACTGGGCGGCCTCCACAAATTCATTTCCTGGCCGCATCCCATCATCACTGATTCCGGCGGCTACCAGGTTTTCAGCCTTTCTGAACTTCGCAGAGTCACGGACGAAGGCGTCACGTTCCGTTCCCACATCGACGGCTCCGAACATTTCCTCTCGCCCGAACGCGCCATCGAAATCGAGCTTGCCCTCGGCTCGGATATCATCATGGTGCTCGACGAATGCATCGAGTCTTCTGCCACGGAAGCCCGCGCAGCCGCCGCTGCCGCGCGCACGCTCGACTGGGCCCGGCGCTCGCTCGCCTATTTCAACGAGCATGGCGACTCGCGGCGTCAAATGATGTTCGGCATCGTCCAGGGTGGTGCTCATCCCCATCTGCGCTGCAAATCCGCCAACGATCTCGTCGCGCTCGATTTTCCCGGCTACGCCATTGGCGGCCTCGCCGTCGGCGAGCCTCACGAAGTCACGTGCAAAATGACCGCCGAAGTCACTTCGTTCCTTCCCGCCGAAAAGCCGCGCTACCTGATGGGTGTAGGCCGCCCGGAGCAAATCGCCGATTACGTCGTGCGCGGCGTCGATATGATGGATTGCGTTCTCCCCACGCGCAGCGCGCGTCACGGCTGCCTTTTCACGTGGCATGGCCGCATCCTGATCAAGAATGCCCGCTATTCAAAGGACGCGCGTCCCATCGATCCCGCATGCCTGTGCCCCACGTGCCGCCGCTATTCGCGCGCCTACTTGAGGCATCTTTTTCTCTCCAACGAAATTCTCGGAGCCACTTTGACCACCCTCCATAACGTCTACTTTTACCTTGACATCATGGCTGAAATCCGCAAGTCTATCCGTTTTGGGAACCTCGCGGGATTCTGTTCCGACCTTCAGGCTCGTCTCGAAAACAATGTGCCCGAATCGAGCAGGGAACCGAGCACGAAATCGAACAGATGACC
>DATEHB010000075.1:0-4771 GCA_035279805.1 Candidatus Acidiferrales bacterium | reverse complement strand
GTCGTTGCGATCCGAGGTATAGACGACGCCCGGCTGGAGGCTGAGGAGCTGGACGACGTTTCCGCCTTCGAGGGGCAAGTTCTGAATCAAGGTCTTATCCATCGTGTTGCCTTCGCTTGCGTCCGTGGTGTTCAGCAACGGTACTCTCTCGGTTACGGTCACCGTTTGGGTGGCGGCGCCGATTTTCATCTTTACGTTAAGAGTAGCGGGAAGGTTGACGAGGAGTTCGATCCCCTTTTGCTCGAACTTGGCGAACCCGGCGCCTTCAACGAGAACACTGTAGTGTCCTGGCTGCATCTGCGCGAAGACATAGGTACCCTGCTCGTCCGTTGTCGCGGTGCGCTCGAGGTTCGTATCCGTGTTGACCAGATGCACAGTCGCGTTCGGTATCGCCGCGCCACTGGGATCGGTCACCGTTCCGCGAAGGGACGTTGTGGCCTGCGCCCATGCGGGACTATTCGAAAGGACAAATGCTGCCGCCAAGAATGCCAACACGCCAAGTAGCCAAGCTCGCTTCACAGTCCACCCCCGCTGATTTTTAAAATTGGGAGACACAGGACGCAAGACCTCGACCGCGAATCCCACGTCGCGGACGCCTTCCAACGCTTGCGCTGGGCCGCCTTCTAGGATATTTCCCCCGGGTTACTCCACTGCTCGACTATTCGTTGCTTTCCGATTTTGCAAGCGGTGTACCACAATCCCCATTTTCGGTCAACGATAAGTTAAATGTCGCAAAACAAGCCAATTGATCCTCTGAGTATCAGCGGCGCAATCTGCGATTTTCGCCACGCAATCTACTCTAAATGGTATTTCTCTACGTAAGTTGGAATGCGATTCATTCCGGGCAATGGGTGAGTTTGAATTTTGACTCCTTGTGTCACGAGACAAAAAAAAGCGGCCGGTGGGGGTGCCGGCCGCTGTGGGCATGGGGTGATGGAGGTGCACTGATTTCGAGACCCGAATTGCGGGGGGACGCAGAATCGAGACTCGAACCGCAATCATTTTGCCTTTGCTTGCCCAAGCGGTCGATAGGCCGCAAGGTTCAATTCGTCCTGGTACCAATGTACTGCTAGAGCTCAAGCTGTCCAGAAGGCTCCTGCCCACTCTTCAAGGCAACTGAACGGCAGGTAATGGGTCAGTTTGAATTTTGACTTCTTGTGTCACGATCAAGAAAATTCTACTGACCCACTATCGAACGGCAGCCATAAGCTATTCACCGCGCCGTGGCGGAGCCTCTGGGGGACCAATCGTTATATACGGCACGTTTGCATCCCTGAGCGCTTTATTCAGGTTAGCGAGGTCGGTGTTCACGATTGCGTGCACGGAATCCAGTGCTGTGTTCAACTCCTGCGAGACACCCGCAAATTCGTCTTTCTCGCTCGCGGTTGGCGCGGCCGTGTAGCCTTCGATCTGGAACATGAGACGTCCGACGCGCTGTGGCAAGGGCGGAGGCGTGTAATGCAACGGACCACCGGCTCCGCCAGCGCCGCGCTCGGTGACGAATTTGCCGCTCAGGTCGTCCACTTTCTTCGAGAGCGCCTCGGTTTGTTTGCGAATGTCGTCGGGGATTTTAGGGGCGCCGGGTTTCTTCCAGGCGGCCAGCGTATCGGCAAGCGACTTCTTCAAGCCGCCGATTGTTTTCTGGCCTTCATCGGCCCGTTTGTAAAGGTCGTACAGCTGCATGAGCAAATCGTGGCGAGTGGTGCGGTCCGCGTCGGTGATCTGTATGCGCGGGTCTTCTTCTATCTTTACCGTTTGTGTTTGCGAATTGTCGCCCAACGCGACTTTGACAGTGTACGTTCCCGGCTCGACCATAGGTCCTTGCGGCCCGCCGTTAAAGAATCCCTGAGCCTGCGCCGCTTCCTGCTCGGGCGTGGGCTTCACGGGCGGGTTGTAACGCAGATTCCAATCGACGCGGTTGATTCCGGCTGCGGCTTTCGCGTCATCGATTTCACGAACCGTTTTTCCTGACGAATCGAGCACGGTGATTTTGACTTTCTGATCCTTCGCCGGCTTCGCCTTCAGATAGAAATCGATCGACGCACCGTCGGGCGGATTGGGCCCCAGAAAAACCTGCTGCGCGTCGAACCAGCGATTCTGGTAAATCCGCCAGGCAATCGTGTCGCGAATCGGGAAAAGATGCAGGTTTTCGCCGAGCACTTTGTCATTCAGATGCTGAAGCGCGGTGATGTTGTCGAGGATATAAATTGAGCGGCCATGCGTCGCCAGGATTAAATCATTTTCGCGCGGCTGAATTTGAATGTCGTCCACGGGAACCGTGGGCAAACCCATGCCCAACTTGTTCCAGTGGCTGCCGCCGTCGAGCGAAAAATAGGCGCCAAATTCCATTCCGGCGAAAAGCATATTGGGGTCGCTGGGATGCTCGCGAATGACGTGTACGGTGCCTGTGCTCTCGGGTAAGCCGCCTGAAATTGACTTCCACGTTTGGCCGTAATTCGTGGTCTTGAAAAGGTAAACGTGAAAATCATTGGAGTGGTGCCCGTCGAACGTCACATAGGCGGTTCCTTCGCCGGACGTTGACGCCACAACGCGCGTGACGTAGGTTCCTTTGGGCACGCCGGGAACGCGATCGGCGACGTTCTTCCAATTTTGCCCGCCGTCGCGCGATACCTGCAGATTGCCGTCGTCGGTCCCTACCCAGAGCACGGAGGCGTTCGCCGGCGATTCGTCAATCGCCGTGATCGTGGGATACCATTCCACTCCATCGTAAAGCGATTGCGTATCCTTTGAAGGCAGCTGGCCGAGAATCGGCAGCGAATTGCGGTCGACGCCTGTGGTCAGGTCGCCTCCGAGCCGCGTCCAGGTGTTGCCGCGGTCGGTGGACTTGAACAGAAAATTCCCGCCGTAGTAAATCGTGTTGTGATCCTTGGACGAAATGAGCAGCGGCGAATTCCAGTTGAACCGGTACGGCGGCTGCCCCTCGGGAGGAACCGGACGGATATTCAGCGCCTCATTTGTGCGCAGGTCGCGTCTGCTCAAGTTGCCGTCCTGCGATTCAGTGTAAATCGTCTGCGGATCGGCCGCATCGGGCTTTACGTAGAACCCGTCCCCACCGCCAACCATGAACCAGTCGCTATTGGGAATTCCACCGGCAAAAAAAGTCCGGCTCGGCCCGCACCATTCCGCATTGTCCTGATAGCCGGCGCAAACGTGATACGGCTGCTGATTATCGTAGCCGACTTCATAGGCCTGCCCGAGCGGCATCACGTTCAGATGATCCCAATCACGGCCGGCATCGCGGCTTTCGTAGACGCCGCCGTCGCATCCTGCAAGCATGTAATTCGAATTATTTGGGTCGATCCAAATGGCATGAAAATCGCTGTGGACTTCGCGGCCACGCGTGGTAACGAAAGTCTTTCCGCCATCCTCGGAATAGGCCAGCTGAACGCCGCCCGTCCAAATGCGCAAGTCGTTATTGGGATCGATGCGAATCTGACTGAAATACGACGGCCGCGGATCCGTCGAGCTCATTTTCGTCCATGTCGCGCCGCTGTCTTCGCTGCGGAAGACGCCGCCCTTTTCGTTTTGCAGGAGCGCGTAAACGATGCTGGGATTCCGGCGGTATACGGCCAAGCCAATCCTTCCCGTGTTGCCGTTGTCCGGCAAGTCCTTCGTCAACTTATTCCATGTGGCGCCTCCGTCGGTCGTCTTGTAAATTCCGCTGCCGGGACCGCCGCCATTGAATCCCCATGCGGTGCGCCGCCGTTCATATGCGGCCGCGTAAAGAGTTGTCGGGCTCTGCGGGTCCATCGCCACGTCGCTTACGCCCGTGTCGTCGTTGACAAACAGGACTTTGTTCCAGGTCTTACCGCCGTCGGTGGTCTTGAAAAGCCCGCGCTCCGGATTCGGGCCCCACAAATGGCCCACCGCGGCGACGTAAGCCACGTCCGCATTCCTGGGATCAACCACAATTCTGCCAATCGCCTGTGTATCGTCGAGACCGACGTGCGTCCAGGTGTTTCCCGCATCGGTCGACCGATAAACGCCGTTGCCCCATGACGCGCTCTGACGATTATTTGCTTCGCCTGTACCCACATAAATCACTGACGGATTCGACGGGGCGACTGCCAGCGCGCCGATAGAAGGATTCGGCTGGTTGTCCCAGAGCGATTTCCACGTCATTCCTCCGTCGACTGACTTCCAGACGCCGCCCGCGGCCGCGCCCATGTAGACCGTATTCGGGTCGCTCTCGACCACGGCGAAATCGTCAATGCGGCCGCCCATAATCGCCGGGCCAATCGCGCGCATCTTCAGATTGGTTGTAGCGGAGTCAATTGTCGGCGGGCCGGCTTGCTCGGTTGATGACGCAGCACGCTGCTGCGCGGCGGCAGCAGTGGTGAACATCGCACACGCGAACCCCAGCAGCAACGTGGCCGCCGAAAACAAATTCCGCAACCGAATCGAACGCCCGTGGAATTGCATCATCGAATTCACCTCGCAAGAATATTTTTCCGCGGAACAGCGACACAAGCGCATTCCTCTCAGCCGCGGCAAAAGAACAGACCGAGAAGAAATCACGACGGTCGTGCCAATCGCAACGCGAAGCCCGCAGAGCAAACACCCCGTATGGTCCTACAGACGCACCCTAAGCTCCGCGCGTTTCGTCATACGCCAATTAGGGCGGGGACACCGGAAGTTCGCAGCGAACGCGCGGGGGACTAACGGCTGGCAGGTTCGGCGCAGCCGGGCAGGCGGAACGAACCAATTTTTGTGCTGTAACCTGCTTCGCCAGCTTTCAGATAGTCGCCGA
>DATEHB010000074.1:0-23094 GCA_035279805.1 Candidatus Acidiferrales bacterium | reverse complement strand
ATAACCGCGCTTGCCCTCAAGCGAGTCGAGGAGCGCCGTTTCTTCGCCGCATTCGTAAGCGCCCGCGCCCGTGTGCGAGCAAAGCTCAAAATCAAAACCAGTGCCGAGAATATTCTTGCCGAGATAGCCTGCTTTGTAGGCTTCGTCGATGGCGATATCGAGAATGTCGAGAATGTAGCGATACTCGCCGCGCACGTAGATGTAGCCCTGATGCGAGCCGATGGCTTTGCCTGCGATGACCATCCCCTCGATCAGCGCGTGGGGATCCATTTCCATCAGAGGCCGGTCTTTACTTGTGCCCGGCTCGCTTTCGTCGGCGTTCGCGACCACATATTTCGGCTTGAGAGAATTTTTCGGCACGAATGACCATTTCATTCCGGTAGGGAAGCCCGCGCCGCCGCGTCCGCGCAGATTCGACTTTTTCATTTCATCGATGATCTGGTCGGGCGTCATCTCCTTGAGCGCTTTCTCTAGCGCCTGATAGCCCTCCAGTTCACGATACACTTTCAGCGTGCGCGAATCGCGGACGCCGAATCGCTGGCTGATCACGCGCACTTCAGCGGGTGCGGGCTCATGCAGCGAGCCGGAAATCACAGGCACCGGCGCCGGCCGTTTGCCTGCGGCGAATTGATCGAGGATCGTGTCCACTTTTTCCGGCGTTAGATTCTCGTAGAAATCGTAATTGACCTGCATCGCGGGCGCGCCAGAGCATGCGCCCATGCACTCGACTTCTTCGAGCGAGAAGATGCCGTTCGGAGTGGTTTGGCGATTGCCGATGCCGAGGCGTTTCTCGACGTGCGCCATGATTTCGAATCCGCCGCGAAGCTGGCACGAAACGTTGGTGCATACCTGAACGTGATTCTTGCCCACGGGCTTGCGATGCAGCATGGAATAATACGCCAGCGTTTCGGTGACTTCGGTCATGTTCAGCCCAAGCCGGCGAGCGATTTCGTCGAGGACTTCGTCGCTCAAGTGGCCAAATTCATCCTGCGCGTACATCATCATGGGGATCAGCGCTGAACGCTTGACGGGATAGCGTCCGACAAGCTGGTTGAATTTGGCGTCAAGCTGCGCTGGAATTTGCATCAACGATCCACTTCTCCCAAGACAATGTCAATTGTGCCGATGCTGGCGACCACGTCGGCAATCAGCTTGCCGACCACCAGATGCGGCAGCGCTTGCAGGTTCACGAAAGAAGGCGCGCGCATTTTGACGCGGTAGGGGCGGTTCGATCCGTCGCTGACCACGAAAAAGCCGACTTCGCCGCGCGGCGATTCAATCGCTTGGTAAACTTCGCCCGGCGGCGGCGTGATGCCCTCAGTCCATATCTTGAAATGATAAATCAGGCCCTCGATCGAAGTCTTCATCTCCTCGCGCGACGGCGGCACAAGGCCGCGAACTTCGGCGCGGAATGGACCCTGCGGCGTAATTTTCCCGATGGCCTGCTTGCAGATTTTCGCGCTTTCCTTTATTTCGGCAACACGCACCTGATATCGCGCGTAAACATCACCGGCGGTTTGCGTCTGCACTTTGAAGTCGAATTCGTCGTAGCTCGAATACGGGAAATACTTGCGCACGTCGTAATCGCTGCCGCTGCCGCGGATCGAGGGACCCGAGACGGCCATGGCGATTGCGTCTTTGAGCTTCAGCACGCCGACGCCCTGCGTGCGCAGCTTCCAAATGGGATTCTCGGTGAGCAGGTCTTCGTATTCAGCGACGTGGCCCGGCAAAGTGTCAAGGAACTTCGATATCCATTCGAGGTAGCCCGGAGGCGGCTCGAGCGCAAGACCGCCGATGCGGAAGTAGCTGGTCATCATGCGCTGGCCGGAAATGGCTTCGAGAATCTTGAGAATTTCCTCGCGCTCACGGAAGCAATAAAGGAAGACGCTCATCGCGCCCAGGTCGATAGCATGCGTACCGAGCCAGACCAGGTGAGAAGAGATGCGCGTGAGTTCCGTCAGCAGAACGCGAATGTATTGCGCGCGCTTGGGCACTTGAACGTCGGCGAGTTTTTCAACGGCGAGGCAGTAGCCGAGGTTGTTGGAGAGGTTTGCGAGGTAATCGATGCGGTCGGTAAGGGGAATGCACTGGGAATAGGTGAGATTCTCGCAATTTTTCTCGATGCCGGTATGCAAATAACCGATGACGGGCTCGGCCTTGAGAACGACTTCGCCGTCGAGCTCGAGTATTACGCGCAGCACTCCATGCGTGGACGGATGCTGGGGGCCCATGTTGAGGACCATGGTTTTATTTTCAGTTTTCGTCTGCGGAATGGGCGCGCCAACGGTGGTGGACATTAGCGATAACCCTCAACGGGATAGTCTTTACGGTGCGGGTGGCCTTCCCAGTCGTCGGGCATCAGAATGCGTGTCAAGTTTGGATGGCCTTCGAAGCGCACGCCCATCAAATCCCAAATTTCGCGTTCATGCCAGTTGGCCGTGGGCCACACTGGGATCACGGTGGGAATTACCGGGTCTTTCGTGGTGACTTTTACCTTGATTCGCAAGCGGTCGCGATGGCTCAGACTGGTGAGGTGATAATTGACTTCGAAGCGCGGCTCGATGGGGAAGCGGTCGACGGCGCTGATGTCCGAGAGAAAAGCGAAATCCAAATCAGGATCGGATTTGAGGAATTCGCAGGCGCTGATCAATCGGTTGCGCGGCAAAACAACAGTGGTCTCGCCCCGAAAGGAAATTATTTCCGTGATCGCGTTTGGGTCACGTTCCTTCAGTTTGCGGACTGCCAGCGACTCGTTTTTTTGCTCTGCTTCCACTCGTATGATTCCGATTCCGGCGGCTTACGTTACTTCCATTCCAGCGCGCCCTTTTTCCACAAATAAATGTAGCCAACCACCAGGATAGCGATGTACAGCAGCATCTCGACAAAGCCGAACATATTCAGCTTCTTGAAAACAATTGCCCAGGGATAAAGAAAAATTGCTTCGATATCGAACAGTATGAAAATCATCGCCACCATGTAGAAGTGCACGGAATAAGGCTCGCGCGCATCGCCGGTGGGACGAATGCCGCATTCGTAAGGCTGATCCTTCGCGCGAATCTTCAGGTGGCGTCCAACCAGGGAAGAAGCAATAATAAGAACGGCGGCGAGTCCCGCGGCGAGCAGGAACATCAGCAACAATGGCGCGTAACTGTCGAGGTAGCTTCCGTTCATTTTACGTGCGCTGCTATAATAGCGGGGCAGGCACGTCCCGGTCAAATATGTACAGAAACTTTTTTTGATTTTGTTTTGTGCGCGGCGCGGGCCGCCGAAGGACCTCTTAGCGATGAGTTCCGGGTTTAATTCGGACGTGAACGTCGGCGCCGATGTCTGCCACGTTCAGACGGAAGATCACGGGCAGCCGGAGTGTTTGATAGAGACGCTCGTCTATCACCGTGGCCGTATTTTTCACCGGCGGACTTCGAACTATTCGGATTTAGTGGCGGCGCCGGGAATTTCCGAAGCGGCGCTGCGCGAGCGCGTCGAAGCCCAGCATCGCTCCGTGATTGACGCGGTGCGTGACGGCGCGATTCGTATTCCGGCGGCTTCGGCCGGAGGCATTCGAGCGCCGAGCGATGGAATTCAAGTGCGGCTGCGCAATGCGAATTCGTGGCTCGCGGCGGGCAAGGCCACGCTCGACGTACAGGTTTTGCGGCGTGGAACCAGCGAGCCTGTGGCGAATGCAAGAGTTGAGGCAAACATTGCGGGACTGGGAGACGAGGCGCGCTTTTCTGCAACGACTGGAGATGATGGCGTGGCGGAGCTGCGTTTCGCGATGCCGCCGCTGGGAACGAATGGTTCCGAGCTTGTGATTCGCGCGCAGGGGAAACCGGGAAGGGACGCGATTTCTGACGACGTGCGTCACGATGTACGCGACGAAGTTCGCTACGCGTTGCGTTCGAAAGCGAAATCCGCACCACCGGAAACAAAATCCTGAACGCCATCTGACGCTGTCTTCAACACCACAATGCAAGTGACGATTAACGGCGAAACGCGCGAAATTCCTGAGAGTCTGAATGTCGCCGCGCTTCTTATGCACTTGGGAATCGCGGCGGAGCGCGTCGCGATCGAGCGCAACCGCGATATTCTGCCACGCGCGGCGTGGCAGGGAACTTCCGTGCAGGCGGGCGACTCGTATGAGATTGTTCAGTTCGTCGGCGGGGGTTAAATTCCTTCGAGCAGGTGGCCCAGTTTCTTCTTTTTGGTTAGCAGGTAAGTGCGCGCGCGGCGAGTTGTAGGCGGCTGGCAGGGAACTCGCTCGACAACACTAATTCCGCCACTTTCCAGTTGCGCGACTTTATCAGGATTGTTCGAGAGCAGTCGCGCGGCGCGAACGCCGAGCAGCTTCAGCGCATGCGCGCAGAAACGGTAATCGCGATGGTCGGCGTCAAATCCAAGTTTGCGATTCGCTTCGACCGTGTCCATGCCGCGATCCTGCAGCTCGTACGCCTTCAGTTTATTCATCAAGCCGATTCCGCGGCCCTCCTGCGGCAAATAGAGAACGATTCCGCAACGCGCATGCGCCGTCCGTTCGAGAGCCATTTCGAGTTGCGCGCGGCAATCGCATCGCTCGGAGTGAAACACGTCGCCGGTCAAACACTGCGAGTGGATGCGCACCAGCGGAGCATCTCCGCCGCGAATTTCGCCGTGCACCAGCGCGACGGCGCTCTCCGCGGCATTCGCGCCCTCGATTCCGAGAATCGTGAATTTGCCGTAGCGCGTGGGCAAGTCCGCGCGCGCCACAATGCGCGCCTTGCCTGATTTTCGCTTGTGAGCCATAGATTACTTTCGTAAGCCTCTGAAAACGAATCATTATAGCAGCACTCATACATGCTGCAGGAATTTCGGATATTCAGAAATTCAAATCAGGGCGGAGGTGACGGCGGAGACTAGCTCCGGGATTTCGATGCGGATTTGCGTGCCGTCGCCTTCGCGGCTGTGAATGTCCATGCGGAACTGATCGCCATAGAGCAGGCGGAGGCGTTCGCGCACATTGCTGATGCCGATTCCATTGTTGTAAATCCGGGCGAGGCGGTCGGAGGAAATTCCCATGCCGTTGTCGTCGATGTCGATGGCGAGTCGTCCGTCAACCGCGTGCGTGCGCAAGCGAATTTCGCCGCCTTCGAGTTTGGGGGCGAGTCCGTGGCGAATCGCATTCTCGATAATCGGCTGGAGCAACATGCTGGGCACAAAAGTATCGAGCGTGCTTTCGTCGACTTCTTTGAAGAATTGCAATTTGTCGCGGCCGAAACGCGCGACTTCGATATCGAGATAATCGTCGATAAAATCGAGCTCATCTCGCAACGGCACGAACGTTTCGTGTTTTCGCAGCAGGCGTCGCAGAATATTTGATAACTTGATCACGACGATGCGCGCCATGTCCGGATCATAGCGGACGAGCGACGAAACGGTGTTCAGCGTATTAAAAAGAAAATGCGGATTGATTTGGCTGGAGAGTGCGTCCATGCGCGCCTTGAGGAGCAACTGCTGATTCTGCTCCAAATTCATTTCGATGCGCGTGTTGTTCCAAATTTTGATGGGCATGGCGACGCACATGACGGTGGCTAAAATGATCAGCGGGAGCCAGCGCCAATCGGGATACGCAAGCGTGTAGAGCCATTTGCCGTGAAGCGCATACGCGAGCGTGTAGCGGCCCAGTTCCAGCACGGCGCATGCGCCGAGCGGCACCATGGCCCAATTCAGTTGACCGTGGCGCGCCATCCGCCATAGGGATTTCGGGATGTTCAGAAAAAGGAAAGGGCCGAAATGCCAGACGTCTTCTTTGTTTGGCATGCCCTGGCGGATGATTCCGGCGAGCAAACCAACCAGCGCGGCCAGAGGAGTGGCAATCCATTCGTGATTGCCGAATGCGGGCAAGCTGAGCATTGAGCCGCCGAGCAGACCCACGATTCGTCCGCCGAGCAATCCCATCAAAAAGGCGCCCGGAAGCGTGAGATCGAAGAAATGATAGCCCACCAGGCGGAGAACAACTCCAAGAGCGAGCGGCGGCGTTAGGAAAAGCAGGAGCAGGACTTTCTGATCCGAGTCGCGCGTCTCGTTGAACAGAACGCGGCGAAATTTCGCGAAGCGCACTAGCAACGCCGCCAGCGAAGCCGAGAAGCCGACCTGCAAAACCAGCGAAAACAGCAGCTCTTTTTGGGTGCCGAGAGGTTCCATGTGCGCTTCAGCTCAAGTTAGCCAATCCAGGGAGGGAAGTAAAGCCCGCAGCGATTTTCTGATGCAACTATGCCGGCTTGAGCCGCTATTTTGACTTGTGGAATTTGTCCACGCCGATGGAGAAAGTCATCAACGCCTTGGCGACGAGCTTCTGACGGTCATCCACTACGTCGCATTCCACGACGGCGAGATATTTTCCCAATCGGATGACTCGCGCCTCGGCAAAAATTGTGCCGCGCAAGACCGGCTCCAGAAAATTAATTTTCATCTCCACGGTGGCGGTGCGCGAACCTGGAGGCAGAGACAAGTACGTCGCAAGCCCGCCCGCCGTATCCGCGATGGATGCGATGACGCCTCCGTGCACCACGCCGTGAATCTGCTTATGTTTCGGCAGGACCTTCATTTTCAGAACGGCACGCCCGGCGCTTGCTTTGTCGAGCCGAAATCCGAATTGGCGAGCCGTGTTGCTGAAATGGAAGCGGCGTCCGAGCGCGGTGATCGTCAGAGGCCGCACGATTTCTTTTGCCGGGACTTTTTTTGGGTTCTGCATGTCAACCCGCCGTCACGCCGCCATCGAGCGGAATCGCCACGCCCGTCATCCAACTCGATTCATCCGACGCGAGATACAGCGCGAGATTCGCTATGTCTTCGGGAAGCCCGATGCGGCCGATGGGAATTTGCGATTCGCGCAAACGCCGGTACGCGGCGGGATCCGGCATCCGCGAAATCGCGCCGGTTGCCATTTCCGTTTCGACCAGCGCGGGGCAAATGCAATTGACGCGGATGTTTTCTTGCGCATGGTCGAGCGCCATGGCTTTCGTGAGCAGCGTGACTCCGCCCTTCGAAGCGCAGTAGGCGGCGCGTTGTTTAAGGGCGACAATGCCCAAATACGAGCCGATGTTAATAATCGAGCCGCCGCCTGCTCGCCGTAGCGCTGGCACGCCCGCGCGCGACATCAGAAATGTTCCCGTGAGGTTGACGGAGATAACGCGGTCCCAGTCATCGTTGGGAGTTTCCTCGACTGTCCCGACGTGAACTGTTCCCGCATTGTTGATGACCACATTCAACTTCCTAAAGCGTTCTTCGACGGCGCGCACGGCTCGCTCAACGGAAACTTTATCCGTGACGTCGCATTCGAGCGCGAGCCCTTCGCCGCCGGCCGCGATGATTTCGCGCGCGACTGCTTCGAGTTTCTCGCGGCGCCGCGCCAGGAGCGCCACCTTTGCGCCTTCGCGCGCCAGCGCCAGCGCGCACGCCCGGCCGATTCCGGTGCCGCCACCCGTGATAATAGCCACTTTTCCGGAAACTCGCTGCATCGAAGGCCTGCCTTACCACGTCTAAAGAACCAGACGAGAGTTTGCGAATCTAGCATTGCGAGTCTGAGGTTCGCAAGCAGCGCGTCGCATTCCGAGGACTCTGATGAAAATTGGCATTACATGCTATCCAACCTACGGCGGCTCCGGCGTGGTCGCCACCGAACTCGGAATGGAATTGGCGGCGCGCGGGCACGAAATCCATTTCATCAGTTACGCGATGCCGACGCGCTTGAACCCGGCGCACGATCGCATCTATTTTCATGAAGTCGAAACGACCACGTATCCGTTGTTCGATCATCCGCCGTACACGCTGGCGCTGGCGGTGAAAATGGCGGAAGTCGCCGAGTCCGCGCCGCTCGATTTGCTCCACGTACACTATGCAATCCCGCATTCCGTCAGTGCGCTGTTGGCGCGCGAAATGTCCGCGCCGCGCCGCTTGCCATTTATCACCACGCTGCATGGCACGGACATTACGCTCGTCGGCAGTGACCGCAGCTATCTGCCCATTACGCGTTTTTCGATTGAGAAGAGCGATGGCGTCACGGCGATTTCAGAGTATCTGCGCGAGCGCACCGTTCAGGAGTTCGACGTTCGCCGGCCGATTGAAGTGATTCGCAATTTCGTCAATTGCGATCTCTATTGCCGCCCGCAGGATCAGAGCCGGCGCGTCGAATGGGCCCCAAATGGCGAGCCGATTTTGATGCACCTCTCGAATTTTCGCCCTGTGAAACGCATCACCGACGTAATTGAGATTTTTGCACTGGTGCGCGAAAAAATGCCGGCAAAACTGGTAATGGTCGGCGATGGTCCGGACCACGGCGCCGCCGAACATCTGGTGAGACAGAAAAAACTGAGACGAGACGTTTTCTTTCTTGGCAAGCAATCGCACATCCAAGAGTTTCTGGGTCTGGCGGACCTTTTCCTGCTTCCGTCGGACCTGGAATCGTTCGGCCTGGCCGCTCTTGAAGCGATGGCCTGCGAAGTTCCCGTGGTGGCGACGAACGTCGGCGGTGTGCCGGAAGTGGTGACGCACGGCGTTGACGGCTTTTTGGTTGCAGCTCGCGACGTTGCTGGTGCGGCAAAATATGCCATCGAGATTCTTTCGCGTGCCGATCGTGGCCGTGAGATGGGTAAGCAGGCGCGCATCAACGCGCGAAAGAAGTTCTGCTCGAACGACGTAATCCCGCTGTATGAAGCCTATTATCAACGCGTGCTCGAAGCATCCTCCGCAGCAGCACGCGCCTAGGGTTCTCTGATTTTCCTTCTCTATTGTGGTTCCGATTTTCTGACGTGAAATTAAGCTGCGCCGGTGTCGCGCATCCCTACTGAAATGACGATGCAGGTTGAATCGAGTTGATGACGCAGTTTATGTCGGCCTGGGAAAACGCGCCGGGCTGGACGGACTTGGATGTGAAGAGCAGGCGTAGTTGCTGCTCATGCGGATCGAAGAGCCGCACCACGACGGCGTGATCGCTTGCAGGATCGCCGAACTGCAATCCCCGGTCCTTCGCGGCCTCTAGCGTATAAATCGTTTTCGTTCCGTAAGCGCCGAACGCGAGCTTCCACTGGAGCAGCGTGCTGACACGAACGGCTTTGTCCCGCGGCATGAAGGGCGAAATCGCTGCCGGCGAAGCGCCATAAACGGCCAGATACAACGCGTAGTTGCTCGGAAAAAGGTCGGCTCCGAAGACGGTCTGATATTGCCGGTAGGTCTGGGGGTTTCCAGTGCGTATGCTGTCAACGATATTCTTCTCGCCTTCGGGATTGAAGAACACCAACACGGCGCCGGAATTGAAAACGATTTGCGAGCGGTCGTTCTGCGAATCCTGTTTAGCGATGCCTCTCCACGGTGCGCCGAATTGGAACCCGTAGAGTGAGAGGCCTTTTTCTTGAACCGGCGACGCAATATTGGAAGGAAGAGATTCAGGAACGGCCTTCAGAAACGGTGTTGCGGAGGCCCACTGGCGCGCTTCAAAATAAATCAACGTTTGCAGTCCGAAAAACAGAACGTAACAGCCGATGGCGAGGGCGATTAGCGCAAGGATTACAGTGGCGCGGGCGGAATCTTTTCTCTGGGCCATCGGCGTCGAGATGCGAATCTAACAGGCTCGACGCCGGAGTGCAAACATCGCAAGAAGCGTTCTCAACTACTAGGGCAAGGCATCTAAAAGGCTAGCTTTCGTGGCTGCCGTTGCCGTTCCCGTTGCCGTTTCCGCCGTGCGCCGCCTCTTCGCCATCTTTATACAGATACTTAATGGAGTGCTTATAAATGAGGAGGTTGGCGCTGCCAAAGCGTGTGAGCTTGATGCAATCCTGGTCATACCACTCCACGATGCCACGAAGCACTTCGCCATCGGTCAAAACAACAGCAACAGGCGTGTGCGCCTGCATCTGCTTGACGTAGTAAAAGTTCTCCGCGTGCGTCTGGTCCGGCGGCGCCGGCTTTTTGCGTGGCGCGGGACCCTGAGGTTCGTGCACTCCACGCGGCGGGTATTGTTGTTCCTTCACTTCCGTGAGCGTAGGACGAAATAGCTTGCGATTCACGATGATGGCTCCTTGCGTTTTTCTGCTCTCCTTATATGACTACGCGAACCCCGGTCAAGTTTCCAATAATTTGCGATAACTTTTAGCTGCTCGGCCCCGTGATTTATTTAGCGGTCCCCAAGCGTTACTGCTAAAGCGTCGAGCCCGAGTTGCCGGCCCACATTGCGACGCAGCCTGCTCTGCAAACGATCCAAGCCGTCTGTGGCCCGCGCCACCCACGTGTCTGTGATGTTGCTTGCCAAGCGTTCAAGATCTTCCTGCAAATCAGGGTTGCGTGGCACGAAATCTTTTAGGCTATGGGACGACTCAAGCAGATCTGCCAACAGACTATAGAACAGCGGGAGCAGATTTTCAAACGATTCTGACTCATTTTTGACTAGACGCGCCGTCGCCGCAAAGATCGCGCGGTACGATTTCCCGGCGGCCGCATCCGAGATCAGGCGCAGAACCTCTCGGCGAAGCCGCGCGGACTCCGTCAGATCCAGTCCCAAAGCCACGCCCGGACAACCATCGCCGAGTTGCGCCGCGAGTTTGCGGTCGGACGCTTTCCACTGCGTGCGTTCCTTGAGCAGTCCCTCGATTTTTTCCGTCTGCACGGGTGCGAACCAGAACGTCAGGCACCGCGAACGAATCGTCGGCAGCAGAGAATCGACGCGTGGCGCAAGCAGAATCAGCGTCGCGCTCTCAGGCGGCTCTTCGAGGATCTTCAAAAAAACGTCAGCGTCCGTCCAGCGCATCGTATCGGCGCCGTCGAGGATGAAGATTCGCCGGCGCCCCTGGGGCCGGAAATAGGCGGCGCGCTGCACAGCGCGCAATTGGCCCATGCGAATCATGGGCCGCGCCACGGGATTTTTCCGGCGTACGGGATCGGGAACGATTGTCCACACGTCTGGATGTGTTTCCAGGATCAGCGGCATGCGTTCCACGGTTGCGGCGTCCGGATTTTCGCCGCGTTCCGCAAGCCCCTGCTCGATCAGCGGCGTCGCGTCAGCAAGCCGCGCGATTTTTACGCATGTGGCGCACTCGCCGCAAAAATCGTCGCGGAGCCTTTCGCAATTTGCCGCTTGCGCGAACATTCGCGCCAGTGTGTATTTCCCCACGCCGCGCGGGCCCACGAAGAGCAATGCACTGGGGACGTGCTCGCGGCTGAGCATCGCGCGCAGCGAAGAAACAATCCGTTCGTTTCCGAGAAATTCGTTGAAGCCCATTAATATTTGCCTGAGAGACGCGCATTTTGCAAAATGCGGCTTTCGACAACCTCCATAATTTCGCGATGAATTGCTTCTGGCGCAAGCATTTCGTGTTCGTTTCGGGCCATGCAGTTCACCGCGCGCCAATTTTTCCGTTTGGCCATCTGGTCGTAGATGTGCGCAGCAGCCTTCAGATGTGCGAGGCTTGCTTCCTGTAAATCGTGGCGATGGCGCGTGTAACCGCGAGCGTTCTTCCCGCCGACCATTCTCTGAGCCTTCGCAGGAAGCACACGCAAATAAATTACGACGTCTTCGCGAGGCAATCCATAAGCGCCGTATTCTAATGCTTCGAGCCAGCGCAGAAACTCCGCCACTCGCCGCCGAGGCACACGCGCGCCCTGATGCGCCAGGTTCGAGCCGATGTAACGGTCCGCAAGAATCACTTTGCCTTGCGCGAGACTTTCCTCCAGTTGTTTTTTGTTTTCCAGCCGGTCGCCGGCATAGAGCAGCGCGGAAAAATGCGCATCCACTTCGGACAGGCTGCCGAATTCACCGTTTAAATAGCGCGCGACCATGCGTCCGAAAAATCCTTCATAGTGCGGGAAGCTGACGGTAATGTGTGCGACGCCGCGTTTGCGCAGCGCGCGCGAAAGCATTTCGAGTTGCGTGCGCTTGCCGGAGCCGTCGATTCCTTCGAGCGCGATGAATTTCCCGCGGGCAGGCATCAGAGTGGCGGACAGTCTAACATATTCGACAACTTGTTCTGTTGCAGACGCTGATGCGAAAAAGTTCGCGGACTCGCCGTGCTAGAATGCGTCATGCCTCGTGCAGCTGCGTCCATCGCGTCGAACGTCGAGCAGATTCGTGAACGCATTGCGCGCGCCGCGACTCGCGCGGATCGCCGGCCGGAAGAAGTTGTCCTGGTGGCCGCCGCGAAAACGGTATCCGCCGAAGCCATTCGCGCCGCATACGATGCGGGCGTGCGCGCGTTCGGCGAAAATCGCGTCCAGGAGTGGGAAGACAAGCAGTCGCAGCTTACCGATCTGCAGGCAAGCTGGCACTTGATTGGACATTTGCAGAGCAACAAGGCGCGCCGAGCCACGCGTCTGTTTGATTGGATCGATTCCGTCGACGATGCCGCTCTCGCGTTGAAACTCGACGACGCCGCTGGCGAAACGAACGAATGGCTTGCGGTGCTGATCGAAGTCCAGCTTGATCCCGCCGAAAAGAAATCGGGTGTCGCGCAGGCCGATCTTCCCGCTCTGGCCGAGACCATCGGGCAGATGCCGCATCTTGAGCTTCGCGGCCTGATGACCATTCCGCCGTTCTGCGAAGACCCGCGGGATTCGCGTCCTTATTTCCGGCGGCTGCGGCGGCTGCGCGACGACCTCGAAAAACATTTCGATCGCTCGCTTCCCGAGCTTTCGATGGGCATGAGCCATGATTTTGAGATCGCCATTGAAGAGGGCGCGACGCAGGTGCGCATCGGGTCTGCAATTTTCGGCCCGCGCGTGAAAGAATAGGCGCCTCAACGCACGGCCCTGAATACTCGCCGAGTGTTTGAATCCGCCCGTCCCGGCTGTTAAAATCCTTCCGGCGAAAGAGAGAGCCCACACATGCCCGACCTCAAAGCAATTCAAGCTGAACTTCGCGCCCAAAAACTCGATGGCTGGCTGTTCTGCGACCATCATCATCGCGATCCGATTGCCGCGCGCGTGCTGGGACTCGGCTCGAACGGAATGACCACGCGCCGTTGGTTTTATTTTGTTCCGTCGCGCGGCGCTCCGGGAAAACTCGTTCATCGCATTGAGGCGAAGCAGCTCGACAGCCTTCCCGGCCGCAAGATCGAATATTCGGGTTGGGAGGAACTGCACAAAGGCCTCAGCAAGATTCTGGGTGGCTCGAAAGCGATCGCGATGCAGTATTCGCCGCAAAATAATATTCCCTATATTGGATTGGTCGATGCGGGAACGATTGAGCTTGTGCGGAAACTTGGCGCAAAGGTGGTCAGCTCCGCCGATCTCGTGCAGAAATTCGAGGCCGCGTGGACTCCCGAGCAATTCGAATCGCACAAGCTGGCCGGGCAAATTGTGGACCGCGTGACGCAGGAGGCTTTCGCGCGCGCGGGATCGTTTGTACGCGAAAATAAATCGCTGACGGAATTCGATCTGCAGCAGTGGATGGCTGGGCAGTTCCACGCGAATGGCGTTGTGGCCGACTCGGCGCCGAATGTTTCGGTCGGCGCGCACGCGGGCGATCCGCATTACGAGCCCAAAGCGGCGGGCAGTTTTCCGATTCGCAAGGGTGATTTGATGCTGCTTGACGTGTGGGGCAAACTCGACCGTCCCGCCAGCGTTTTTTACGATATCACGTGGATGGGGTATCTCGGCGAGTCGGTTCCCGCGAAATTCACGAAGATTTTTGATATCGTGCGCGACGCGCGCGACGCGGCCATCGAATTCGTAAAGAAGTCCATTTCCTCCGGACGCGCGACGTATGGATGGGAAGTGGATCGGGCCGCGCGGGAAGTGATTCGCAAAGCGGGTTACGGCAAGCATTTCACGCACCGCACGGGCCACAGCATCGGCCAGGACGTTCACGGCAACGGCGCGAACATGGACGGCCTCGAGACGCGCGACGACCGGCGCATCGTTCCCCATACCTGTTTTTCGATTGAGCCGGGAATTTATTTGCCCGAATTCGGCGTGCGCACCGAAGTCAATGTTTACGTGGGCGACGGCGAAGCCAACGTCACGGGCCCCATGCAACAGGAAATCATTCCGATCCTTGAATAGTGGATCGCGCGCGCGATACGATAGACCTGCTCGCACATTAAATCTGCGCGTTGTTTGACGCTCGCACGCCCTCAATGCTAAATTCAAAACACGCAGCCGAGGTAGCTCAGTTGGTAGAGCAGCCGATTCGTAATCGGCAGGTCGACGGTTCAAGTCCGCCCCTCGGCTCCAACTTTTGTTGCTAGTGGTTCGGTGATGTGCGTTGTTTTCAGTTGTCATTCCGAGCGAAGCGAGGAATCTGCTTTTGTGCGGAACGGCGAAGCCGCAGATTCCTCATCGGTTTGACTCCTCAGAATGACATCGGATGGGCGTGCGAAAAGATCGTTCGATCGATTCGCGCGATCCTAGCCCAGCGGCAAACGAAAACGAAGGCGCGTGACGCCGCCCCTCAGCAACTGTACTTCTTAGCAGTCTGCCAAGGGAGAGCCGTGCAGCGCGCTTCAGTGTGAATCAACCTGAGTAGCGTTTGCGAGGGCGGCTTTGTCCCAGCGCACTAGATACAAGCCCAGCAAGATGACGCAGCCCGCGACGGGCACCCAAAGGCCAGCGCGCAGACTGGCGAATTTGTCTGAGACGTAGCCGACGAGCCACGGAAGTGTCGCGCCGCCGAGGCCCCCGAGCGCAAACATTGCGCCAACGAAACGCGAAGCCGAGCCCTCGAAGCGCCGCGAAAGCTCCGCAATTGTGATCGGAAAAACCGCCGACAAACCGAGTCCGGCAAGCCCCGCTCCCGCTGTCAGAAGCGGCAGACTTTTCGCAATTAGAACGGCACACGTGCCCAGAGTCGCAAGCACAAGTCCCGCACGAGCCAGCGGAATTTCACGAACGCGGCGCAAACTGAGCGGGGCCAACGCGCGTCCCAGCAACAGGCCTCCCCAGAAAAACGACGGCACAATCACCCAGCCGATTCCCGCGCCCGTGTGAATGCGGCGTCCAAACGTGGCGACCCAGCCGCTGACGGCGCCTTCGGTGCCCACGTACAGAAAGAACAACAGGCCGAGGATTGCGAGCACGCGCATTTGCACGCGCGCGCGTTTGGTAGCCCCGCCGGTTTGAGGCGTATCGCGGCGCTCGGCAATCGTCGCCAGTGGGCTGGCAAATATCAGCGCGAAGACGAAAACGCCGCCGCCTACCAGCAAAATCATCGCGGGCAGCCTGTGAATCTTAATGAACCACGTGGCGATGAACGGGAAAACGACTGCGCCCACGCACCACGCCAGATTCAACGTGTTGAGCGCGGCCGCCCGGCGATGCGGGCTCGATTCGGCGACCAGCAGATTCGTGGTGGGAATCGTCAAGCCAAGGCCCAGCCCAAAAAGGACCACGGAAATCAGTCCCACAATCCACGTAACGAATCCTAATGCGGCGACGCCGGCGCCCATCAAACCGAATCCAGCCACCAGCGAAGGACGGAATCCTCGGCGTGTGAGGATCACGCTCGAAAGCAGCACGCCAGCCATCGAGCCGGCGAATTGTGCGGTAAAAAGCAGGCCCGCGTGCGTGTCGTCGAGATGCCAGCGGGTTGTGAGAAACGGAAGCACCGGCCCGAGAAGTGTGGTCACCATTCCCGTGGCCACGAAGCCGCCGTAGAGGTAGCCGACGGAAGTGACTGCCACAACCTCGCTCGTATGTGAGTCGGATGGAGGCATTCTAATCGCGACGAAAGGGTGATGTGGGTGCCTGGGCGCAGATTTCGGGGGAGCGCATGACATTTTTCAGCAGCGTGGTTTAAAAGGCGGCAGAACTACGCTGACGCCTCCGGCGAAGTCGCTGGATGTCCTCATGATTCTCTGACTGCGCCGTCGGGCCTGAAGCCAGCCAGTTGCATTCCGTTGCGGACCTCGAGATTTTTCATAAACGTATCCCAGACGAAATTGCTGCGCAGATTCTCCGCCATCAGCAAGCCGATTCCCGTGTTGATGCCGATCACGTCGGTGTCGTACCACTTGGTCAGGGGATTGAACGCATCCTGAAAGGCATAGCGCCTCCATTCGTGCCTGCCGTATCGTGCGCGCATGGCATGGAGGTCGCTAAGAGTCTCGCGCGGAAGGAAGGGAAGGGAACCGGCCGCCGCCGCGGGCACAAGCGTGCCGTCAATCGTTCCCACTGGCGGAGGCCCGCCCCACCACGCATACCCTTGCGCCGAATCCGATGCCGTAATTCCCCAGAGGCTGTCGCTGTAATCTCGAAACCGCCGGTGCTGCGCGGCGCAGAATTCCCGATGAGCCTTGGTCGCCACGATGGAATTCCGGAAATAATTCGTGTAGCGGTCTCGCTTGCCCCGAAAATCAAACCACGCATGCGCATACTGGTGCACAAAAAGCGGAGCATACGAACCGATATACTGCTGTCCGCGATATTCGAAGATCGGCCGCCACCAGGCATCCCACGTTGCCGCGGGAATCGGATGCGTGCGCGAGCCGATCCCCAGCAGGTAAATCATCATCAGCTCGCAATACGTGTTCCACCGGTACGGCAGAAACCCATGCTCGGGAGTCCACCCGTGGGAAAGCGTTTTGCCGCGATCGAGCATCCATGCCCAATCCGTCCGCTCATAAATCCGTGTGGCCAGATCGCGAATTTCCGGATTGTCGAAATATTGTCCGCACGTCAGCACGCCGCAAAGAAGGATGCTCGTATCGATCGACGAAACTTCGCAATTCCACACCCGCTCGCCTGTATCCATGTTCACAAAATGGAAAAAGAATCCGTGATTGTTGTACATCTTCGACTGAAGGAATCGCAGCGTGGTGAGGACGCGCTCCTCAATTTTGACGTGTGGGACGAAGCCGCGCTTGTCCGCGATGCACAGCGCCGTCAATCCAAATCCCGTCGCTGCGATGCTCGCGATGTAGTGCTGATCCTGCAACGTAGGACGCGCGCGGTCCTTCACCAGGCCTGTCTTTGGACTGGCCTGCTCCCAAAAATATTGGCAGGCCATCTTTTCCATCTCGCTCAGCAGCCGCTCATCCGCGGACGTCAGTTTGTAGGCCGGTGAATTTTCGGCCGCTGGCGTTCCCAAGGATTCATCCAGTGAAGATAGAGGTTTTGCGCCGGCCCTTGCAAAGGGCGCGAAAATCGCCGTCTGTGCCGCCAGCCTCAAGATCTGACGCCTCGTGAAATTGCCGGACATATTTCGCTGTATGCTTCGGTTCGCTGACGCCCGCCGAAGCCCTCTCCGAAAAAGTAAGAATAGGTCGGACGTCGAGGCCTCGCAACAGGAATTTAGATTCGGACGCTTCAAAAAATCGTTTTGGCCGGAGAACACACGCAGCGTTTTTTTTTAGTGCCGCGATGAAGGCTGAGGAATTGCGCCCCGCGATGCCGCCTTACCTGTCAACGATCTCAAGTACGCGATGATTGCAATCACTAAGAAATTCCCCACTGTGCGGGCGCTCCGGAATCTTAGAGTGCTTCGTTGGGTTGGGATCCCTTCGCGGAACTCGGTGCCAGTCAAAAACAGAAGGCCCGCCTCGCGACGGGCCTTCGGGAGAGAAAAGCTCCGAGGCCAATGCGCGGATGGCCAGGAAACCCTTCTACAACGGCAGTCTAAGAGACGTGGACAAATGAAGTCAAGAGGTAAGGGCGCTCAAAAGTAAGGAAATTAAGGTGTTATTTGGTGCGAAAGGTCAAAACCAGCAGTCGCACCAAGGCGTGTTCAATATAAGTCTTTTGCCCTTATGGGCTTACTCGATAATCCTAATTGGATGATATCCAGGTCCTCCGGCCGGTCGAAAACCTGCCCCGGCCACCTCCGCTTGACCAATAGCCGTAGTCCTGCGAACAGGAGGCCCCCCAGCAGCGCGAATCCGCATATCTCGCCCGCACCCACAATCGTTCCGACGATCATGTTGCCCATTGACGGCTGTCTCGGGTTATGGAGGATTGGCGCGTCCCAGATAACGGCCATGCCCGCATGTATCTGAGCCAGAAGAGCGTCCGCGGAGGCTTTTGACGGCGCCCCGGCCAGCAGTGCGACAGTCGTTCCATCGCGCACGGCATAGAGCTGGGGACCACGTGCCTGGTCCGGCGCTGTCACGCCTTCGATATTCAGCTTGTGCGACAGCTTCTCCAATTCCGAAGAAGCGATTTGCGGCGTCGGATAGTCCGCAATCAGCAGCGTCGCGTCATGGTTCTGCAGGCGATAATGCGCCAGCTCCGCTTCGGCGCCCATCGAGAAACCCAGCCAATCCCCGCTTGCAAGCGGCAAAAAATGCTGCAAAACCACCGGCCCCAAAATGTAATGGTCCGAACGCGGTACGAAATCGGCGGCAGGAAGCCTTTGCGGCAGCGCTGGATAGGTTCCGAATTGCGCGCGGCCTCCGGCGTTCGCGATGAGCATTTCGATTTCACTGTGGAATTGGTCAATATTTTTGCCCTCGAATTCGAGCACCATGTTGCCGGTCAGCGCCATCACTTGGTTTCGCGACATCGAGGAGTGCTTCGTGAAATCCGCCTGCGGCATGTCTGGAGTGCGCAAAAATGAATACGCGCCATATGCGCCTGACGTGTCGTTGAAGGAATAAACGGTCACCACCAGCGAATTGCCGCCGCGTGCGTATGTTCGCCGCTCCGTACTCTTCAAACCGTATTCCTGGAGTGTCGCTGCGTTGGGTCCCGTAAAACCGGCTTTTGTCGCGGTGGAATTCCAGTTCGATATTGTCGCGGGCAAAATTCCTTGAGGGAATGCAGCCGCCGCGGCGAGCAGGCCAATCACAAGGCAGAACGGCAGAATCCGGCGTATTTTTTTCAGGTACATGGTTCTTAGTTTCATTATACGACGGAAAGGTTATCTCTGCTCTCGCGAACCGGCCGCGGCAGCAGGCGTCTGACGATCGCTTACCAGCGTTGGTTTTCGCCGGTCGTAATTCAGGCTGTTCAGACTCGACAGATAATTTTCGACTCCGCGGAAAAGCCCCTGCGCGATTCGCTGGCGTTGCGCGCCCTTGCGCAGCATGCGCTCATCGGTGGGATTGCTGAGGAACGAAATCTCCGCCAGCACTGACGGCATGTCCGCTCCGATCAACACCACGAACGGCGCTTTCTTTACGCCACGGTTTCGCTCGGCGGTGCTGATCTGCCGAAGTTGCGTCGTCAGCGAACTCTGAATATCGGTTGCCAGTTCCTGTGATTCCTCGATTTTGTCGTTCCGCGCAATTTTCTTGATCAGATCCTGCAGCTCGTGAATCGACGCATTCGACACTGCGTTTTCGCGCGACGCTGTCTCCAGCGCTTCCGGCGACGATGTGAAATTCAAATAGTAGGTTTCGATTCCGCGCGCGCCTTCGTCATGGCTCGAATTCGCATGGATCGACAAAAATAAATCCGCGCCGGCCTGATTCGCGATGGCCGTGCGCTCTTCGAGCGGTATAAACACATCGGTCTTGCGCGTGTAGACCACTTCCGCGCCGGGCAGTTTCTGCTGGATCAGGTTGCCCAGCCGCAGCGCCACGTCGAGGCAAATATTCTTTTCCAACACGCCATGCGGGCCGATGGTTCCCGTGTCGTGTCCGCCATGGCCCGGATCAATTACAATGCGGTTGATTTTCAGGCCAAGAGTTCGCGTCAGGGAACGCGCCCCGTCGCGCGTTGGCTTGTCCGCCAGCAAAGGGCCGGCCGGCAACGTCCGGTTGTTGCGGCCCGCGTGACTCGCGTGCGCAGAGTCCGCGTTCGCGGAGTTTGGCTTGCCGGAAGATT
Source organism: Candidatus Acidiferrales bacterium (assembly GCA_035279805.1). Lineage (GTDB taxonomy): Bacteria > Acidobacteriota > Terriglobia > Acidiferrales > UBA7541 > DAHUXN01. The sequence continues at coordinate 3,378 of DATEHB010000074.1, read as the reverse complement.
CGCCCTCTTCCAGCGTGCCTGCTCCCGCAGCAGAGGACACTTCCACTTTTTCCGTGGCTGCCAGCGACGGACCTGCACTCACGGTTGGCCGGTCTCCCGCGAGCCGTCCGGGCGCGACCACAGCCGGCGCTGAATTTTTCGCGCTGATTGTCTGCGCCGTGCCGTGCACATCAATCACCAGCCGGTACGGGTTCGGAAGCAGAAAAGCTGAATAGCCCTCGATGCTGCGGACGTCGAGCACCAGCCGGACAATTCCGGATTTGTTTTGCGCCACGCGCACGCTTTTCAGAAATCCGTTCGGTACTGCGAGCTCTTTGTCCGTCAGCGAATGTCCCAGATGAGCCTGATACAGATCGAAGTAAATCCGGTCCGGATTTTTGATTCGCGCTGCTTGATATTTCACCGCACCGTTCAAATCCACCACCACGCGCGTGTAGTCGTCCGCATTCCAAGTGCGAATCGCCGTCACGCTCGATGGCTCGCCCTTCTTCGGCGTTTCTGCGGCTTCACTTGATTCCGCGTCTCCATTGTCGTTAGCGTCGCTTGTTGTTTCGGCCGCACCGCTCGCTACTCTTGGCGAAGGGCCGGACGAAGTTCCAGACGAAGTCGCCGCCGGCGGAGCGTCTCCCACAATCCGTCGTTCTTGACTTGCTCGCGTCAAACCCGCGGCGCTGGCGCTATCCGTCGCCGGTTTTGCGGGCATGGACGCGAGTTCCTTCAGTTCGTCGCGCGCGTCGTCACTTTGCTCGGCATGCGGAAAGCGTTGGAGGTATTGCTTGAATGCATCTTTCGCCTCGGCCGTGTCGCCGAGATCGTCCTTCTGGATTTTTCCGATCTGGAAAAGCGCGTCCGAGCGCAACTTGCTCGTGGGATATTGCGAAATTAAAAATTTATACGTGACGATCGACGACTGGTAATACTCCTGATCAAAATCGTCGCCCATGTCGCGATAAAGTTGTGCGACGGCCTGCAACGCAAGCGTCGTTTCTGGCGCGGACGAAGTCAGCAGGTAAACTCTGCGATACGCGGCCACCACTTTCTTGTATTCGGCGAGAGTGCGGTTGTCTTGCGGCTTGGCTTCGAGCGACTGGCGCATTTGCTGCGCTTTGTTGTATTGCGTTTTCGCCTGCGCGTGCAGCGACTGCGCTCCTGCCGCCGGCGCGGAAAATAGCGGGCACAAAAAAATCAACGCCGCCGCGCAGACTACAACCAGCCGTGCAGGAATTTTCTCAGCCGCAATTCGCCCGCGTTGCGTCATTCGTTCGTGAACACAAGCCGGCCACTGCGACCCGTCACTTCGCGGATCGGGAAACGCTTCTGAAACTCACCTGTCGGCGAGTGTCCTGAGCCGGACTGGAAGTAGGTGTTGGTCACTTTTTTCACGTAGGCGCGTGTTTCGGGAAATGCGGGCACGCCGCCGAAGCGCGCCACGGCTTGCTCACCGGCATTGTACGCCGCGAGCGACTTCTTCAGGTCGCCATGGTATCGGTCAAGCAACTCCCGCAAGTACCGCGTTCCGCCCTCAACGTTCTGGGCCGGATCGAACACGTTGCCGACACCGAAACGTTCTGCCGTCGACGGAATCAACTGCATCAAGCCGAAGGCGCCCTTGGGTGAAACGGCGTTCGGGTTCCATGCCGATTCGTTCTGAATTACGGCCTGCACCAGGGCTGGATCCACGTGATTTCGCTCCGCCGCGGCGTTCACCACGGACGCGAGTTTCACAGGCGTCCCAGCGGGGGTCTGGCTCGCTGCACGCCGGTTGACTTTGACGCGCGGACTGGCGTTCACGTAGATAACCTTCCCATTCCTATCCACATAGGATGCAATCTGGGCCGGCGAAGTCTGCACCAGACAGAAGCCCGCCAGGGCGCAAATCGCCTGAGCAAGGATCCGTACACCCGTACGCCTAAAGGAAAGGCAGAACATTTACACTCCCTTACAAACGGCACACCCGCCGCCAGGTATGGGACTCCCGGCAACGTTTCTAGCGCTTGAAGGGAATTATAACATCCGCTCGACGAGCGGATAGACTTGCGCGATGGCAGTTTCGATACCAGCAACATCCTTGCCTCCAGCCTCGGCCAGGTCTGGCCGGCCGCCTCCGGAGCCCCCCACGAACTTCGCCAATTCCTGCACCATCTTCCCGGCATGAAGGCGATTCGTCAAGTCCTTAGTAACGGCAGTAATGATAGACACCCTACCCCCGCCTGCCTCCGCAGGGCCGTCCGCAGTAGCCAGGAAGACCACCCCAGAGCCCATTTTCTGGCGCAGGCCGTCGGCGAGCTGCCGGAGGGCTTCGCGGTCCAATCCGGGCACCTGGGCAGCCACCACGCGGATGTCTTTTACCGTTCGGGAGCCTTCCAGGAGGGAATCGGCCATCGAAACGGCCGTTTTGCGCCGGAGGCCTTCGAGCTGCTTTTCGAGCTGCTTCGTGGTTTGGGTGAGTTTTTCGACCGCCTCGACAACTCGGTCTTCGCCGATGTTGAGCATCCCCGCGAGGGTGCGCAGCGTGCCGAGCGCTTGCTGATATCGCACCAGCGCCGCGTCACCAGTGGTGGCTTCAATGCGGCGAACGCCGGCGGCTACCGATTGCTCGATTGAAATCTTGAATACGCCGATTTCGCCGGTGCGCGCGACGTGCGTGCCGCCGCAAAGTTCCTTGCTGTAGAAGCCGCGGGGATAAGCCGCGTCGCCGATGGTGACGACGCGGACGTTTTGCTCCGGATATTTATCGCCGAAGAATGCCAGCGCGCCGGACGCGAGCGCGTCGTCGATGTTCATGATGTCGGTCTGCAACGGCAGATCGCGGAGAATTTCTTCGTTCACCTGCTGCTCGATTTCCTGCAATTCTTCCGGCGCGAGTTGCGCAAAGTGACTGAAATCGAAACGCAGATGATCGGGCGCGTTCAGCGAGCCGGCCTGCTTCACGTGCGTGCCCAGAATATTTCGCAGCGCCGCGTTCATCAGATGCGTGCCGGTGTGATTACGCATGATGCGCGCGCGGCGGGCTGCGTCGGCAACAGTGGCGACGCGGTCTCCGACGACTAAATCCTCTTTCGCGAGAATTTTATGGGCGATGAGGCCCGCGACGGGATAATACGCGCCGCGCACTTCGGCGACTTCGAGAGACATGTTGTTGTCGAAGAGCGCGCCTGTGTCCGCGATTTGTCCGCCCGACTCGGAATAGATTGTTGTGCGGTCGAGAACGACTTCGCCCTCTTCACCGGCTTTGAGTTTTTTTACGTCGCCGCTTTTCGTGACGATGGCTTCGATGTGGCAGTCGCGCGTCGTGGTGCCAAAGTAAAAGTCAGGCTCGGTCTTGAATGTGTCGGCGAGTTTTCTGTAAACGGGATTCGCGGCTTCCTTGTGCGCGCC
>DATEHB010000073.1:0-9416 GCA_035279805.1 Candidatus Acidiferrales bacterium | reverse complement strand
CAACAATTTTTATGAATTCGGAACGGGGAAGAGCGATCCGTCGCAGAACTCCAAAAATTTCAGGACTTCGCCATGGACTGTGTCGGTTGAAGGCGAGGTGAAAAAGCCACGCAAGCTGAGCATGGACGACATTATGAAGGTGGCGCCGCTCGAGGAGCGGATTTACCGGCATCGCTGCGTGGAGGCGTGGTCGATTGTAGTGCCGTGGATCGGATATTCGTTCAGCGCGCTGGCCAATTTGGTGGAACCGACGCCGAAAGCGAAATATGTGGCGTTTGAGAGCTATTACGACACGCGGCAAATGCCGGAAGGACCGGGCGCGGGAATACCGTTTCCGTATTTGGAAGGATTGCGAATCGACGAAGCCATGCATCCGCTGACATTGCTGTGCGTGGGCATGTATGGTGAGACGCTGCCGAATCAGGACGGCGCGCCCGTGCGCTTGGTGGTGCCGTGGAAGTACGGTTATAAAAGCGCGAAGTCGCTGGTGAAAATTCGCTTCGTGAAGGATCAACCGCCGACCACCTGGAACATTGTGACTCCGGAATGGTATGGGTTCTATTCGAATGTGAATCCGAATGTGAACACCGTGCGATGGAGCCAGGCGACGGAAAAACGGCTTGGCCGAGGTCTTTTCGCGCGCTCCATCCCCACCCAGATATTCAATGGGTACGGAGACAAAGTAGCGAGTCTTTACTCGGGCATGGACCTTCGCAAGTATTACTGATTACAAATGGGCGGCGTGAATTCGTTTCTGACGAGCAAATGGACTAAGGTTGCTGTTTTCCTTCTTTGCCTGGCTCCGCTTGCGGTTCTGGTCTGGAAAGGGTTTCAAAATGAGCTGGGCGCGAATCCGGTGCAATTCGTTGAGCACTGGACCGGCGACTGGACCATTCGATTTCTGATTATCACTCTCTGCGTTACTCCGTTCCGTAAATTGCTTCGCGTGCCGCAACTCATTCGCTTTCGACGCATGCTTGGATTGTTTGCATTTTTTTACGCTTGCCTCCATTTTTCCACGTGGATTGGGATCGACCGTTTTTTTGATCTCTCTGCTATGTGGGCAGACGTGGTAAAGCGGCGATTCATCACCGTGGGATTCACGGGATTCGTGCTGCTGATTCCGCTGGCGATTACGTCAACGAAAGGGTGGATCCGCCGGCTCGGCGGAAAGCGGTGGCAATTGCTGCATCGCGCAATATACCTGAGCGCGATCGCCGGCGTGATTCATTATTACTGGCTGGTGAAGTCGGACGAGCGCAAGCCGTTGCAATATGCGACGATTGTTGGCGCGCTGCTTGCGTGGAGAATCGGGGCGTGGCTTTACAAGCGATGGCAGAAACCTGCAATTGGTAATGTTCCCCAGAAAGAGCCGACAACGGCGGAGTCCGCTTGAGATTTTCGATCCTGCGTGGATTCTGTTTGACATAATTTGCTTTGCTTCTTCGCACCAGCCCCTGCTGGCTGCTGAAATGCGTTGCCGCCACCGGCGACGCGCGCGTTTCGCGAAGTAATTACAGGGCTGCTAGAGATTGTTTTTCTTACGCGACACGTGGGTTCGTGCGCCGCGTGTCTCGTTGCGAGTGCGCTACAATGAAAACGGGATGGGTGATCCGCCACAGGGCGCAATTCGCATCGCGGGAGGCAGGGCATTCAGCCGCGTCGCAGTTATTCTGCTGGTCCTTTGTGCGATTGCGTTTGGCGCTGCCGTGGGACTGCTTTTTGTTTACAGCAGCGACCTGCCGCAAATTCAGGAGCTGGAAAATTACCGGCCAGACGTTGTCACGGAACTGTACGCGGATGATGGCACGTCCATCGGCAGTTTTGCTCTGCAGCGCAGAATCCTTCTGACCTACGATCAAATTCCACAAATTCTGCAAGACGCGATTATTTCCACTGAGGACAGGCATTTCATGCAGCACTGGGGCGTGGATTTTCCGCGCATCGCCGAAGCGGCGTGGAGCGACATCATTCACCGCCGGATTGTTCAAGGTGCCAGCACGATCACGATGCAGCTTGCCGGCGGGCTGTTTCTGAACCGGGCAGACCGCAGTTTCCGGCGCAAGATCGAAGAGTCGATGCTGGCGATTCAAATCGAGCGCCATTACACGAAGCAGCAGATTCTGACGATGTACTGCAATCAGGTTTACTTGTGGAACGGAAATTACGGCCTGGAAGCAGCTTCCGAATTTTATTTTGGCAAACATGTCGGCGAATTGACCTTGCCGGAAGCGGCGCTGCTGGCCGGGATTATCCGCGGGCCCATTTACTCACCGACGCGCTATCCGCAAACGGCGCTGGCGCGGCGCAATCTGGTGCTTCAGCTCATGGCGGAAAACGGAAAAATCACGCGAGCGCGGGCGAAGGAAGCCGAGCAGACGCCGCTCGGCCTGCACTTGACGTATCCGCAGAGCAATGCCCTTGCGCCCTACTACGTGGAGGAAATCCGCCAGAAGCTCGAACAGGAATTTGGGTCCGAAGCCGTACATCAGGAAGGGCTGCGCGTTTACACCACGCTGAACGTGACGATGCAGCGCGCCGCGAACCAAGCCGTGCGCGACGGTTTGCACGCCTATGACCGCCGGCACGGCTGGCGCGGCAACCTGCCGAATATCTTTCGCGCGCATTTGGGAACGCTGCAGAGCTATGAATCTCCCGATTGGCGCGAGCCGATCGCCGTCGGAAGCTACGCAACGGGATTAATCACGGCAGTGGACGCGAATGCGGCTGTTGCGAAAGTCGGTCCCTACCGGGCGGTGATTACGCCGCCGGATTTTTCGTGGACGGGAGAAAAATCGCCGGAGAAATTGCTGCACGTGGGCGATTTGGCAAATCTCTTGGTCGAAGCTCTGAACGGCGCGACAGCGAAGGTGCAACTGGAACAGATCCCGGCGGCGCAGGCGTCGCTGCTCGCCATCGACAATGGCAGTGGTGAAATCAAGGCCATGGTCGGCGGGTACAGTTTCGAGGATTCGAAATTCAATCGGGCGACGCAAGCGAAGCGTCAAACGGGAAGTTCGTTCAAGGTGTACGTTTATACGACGGCGCTGGAGCAGGGAATGTCGCCGTTCGACACGGTGCTCGACGCGCCCGTGACGTATACAAGCGGCGGTAAGGAATATTCTCCCCACAATTATGACAACACATTCGAAGGGCGCATCACTTTGCGGCGCGCGCTCGCGGATTCGCGCAACGTGCCAGCCGTACGTCTGCTCGATCATGTGGGAATACAAAACGTTGTCAACACGGCGAGACGGTTCGGCATCACCAGCCCGCTGCCTCCGTATCTGCCGCTGGCGCTGGGTGCGGCGGATCTGACGCTGCTTGAGCATACGTCGGCGTTCACGGTATTTCCGGATGACGGCATTCACATTCAGCCGCACATGATTCGGCGCGTGACTTCGTACGACGGCGCGATTCTGGAAGAGGCGCGGCCTAGAGTGACGGATGCGGCGCCGTCGAACGTCGCACGCACGATGGTCGCAATGCTCGAGGACGTGGTGCAATTCGGCACCGGCGTGCGCGCGCAGGCATTGGGACGCCCGTCCGCGGGGAAAACAGGTACGACGAACGATTTCACCGACGCGTGGTATATCGGGTTCACACCGCAATTGACAACGGGGGTTTGGACAGGCTTTGACGATCCCGGAATATCGCTCGGCACGAAGGAGACGGGCGCGCGCGCGGCCCTGCCGATCTGGCTCGAATTCATGGAGCAGGCAAGTAAAGGCATGCCGGTGGAGCGTTTCCCCAACGTGATACCGCTCGAAGAGCTTGCGAAAAACCAGCACGAGGAAGTGGATGTGCAGGATACGGCTCCGCCCACGGATACGACGGAGCAAGGATTACCCCAGAAGCAGCCGCCGCCACCGCCGAAGGTTCCCGCGAAACCGGATGTGCCGAACGGAACGCCGAGCGGCTGGTGAGACTAACCGTTGTTGGGTGGGGCTCCTAGGAGCAAATCAGTAAACGGTTCTTCCAGCAGGACACCGGGCTCAGTTGCGGAAGGGGTCCCAGCCTTTGGAGGGCAGAGGCGCCTCGGCCCCGTTTTCGCTGACCAACAGGATTCCCTTTTCGTGCGTAATCTCGCCGATGTACGTGACAGGAATTTGCGGCGAGAATCGACGAATCAGATTTGCGGATTTTAGGCGCGCCGTGAAAAGCAGGCCGTAATCCTCGCCACCATGAAGAGCGAGTTCGAGCGCGTTGAAATTTTCATGCGCAATCGCGGCGGGGATTCGCACTTTGGGGATTTTGGCGGACCAAATGCGCGCGCCGACGCTGCTCGCCTCGCACAGGCGAGCCAGGTCGGTCGAAAGGCCGTCGGAAATATCCATCATCGCCGTAGCGATGCGGCGCGTGGCAAGCGACTGGCCCAGTGCGAGCGGGATTTTCGGGTAGAAGTGCGGCTGGAGGTACTTTCGCAGACTCCGCCGACGCGCAAATCCGCGAGAAATCAGTTCCAGGCCGAGCTGGGCGCGGCCTAATTGCCCGCTGACGTATACGAGGTCACCCGGACGCGCACCTGAACGAGGAATCGCCCGTCCGGGCGCTGCTTCGCCGAGAACCGTAATGCTGATCATTACGTTCGGGTTCTTCGATGTGTCGCCGCCAATGAGACGGATATTCAATTCACGCGCCGCCTTCGCCGTGCCGGCAGCAAAATGGTCCAACCATCGGCCGGTTTTCCCAGCCGGAAGCGCGAGTGCCAGGAGAAAATAGAGCGGGCGCGCGCCCATCGCAGCCAGGTCGCTTACCGCACGCGCCAGCGACTTGTAGCCGATAGCCTCAGGGGGATGGATGTTTTCACGGAAATGCACTCCTTCCAGAGAGAAATCGCAACTGATCACCCATTCCGACTTGAACAGCGGCCTAAGAATGGCGGCGTCGTCACCAATGCCCAGGCGCACGCACGCATGGGCTCCGGCGCGGTTTTCCACACCAGCCCCGGCATGGCCGACCGACGGGATGCGCCTCGCGAGGCGCGCAATCAAGTTATGTTCCATGTTCTCAGCGTCCTCGAGCCTATTTTGGCGGGCGCATCACGGGAAATCTTCCTGGCCAGTATCACAGCTGGTTCTCCCTGTCCTTCAGGGCAGTTGTAATCACTTGTTCCAATCCGTAAAATGTTCAAAGTGGTTTTCTGCGACCGGATTATGAAGCGATCCGGAGAAGAAAGCGAGCCGAGCCGGCCCGGCCCGTAAGTATATTTTCGGTTGACTCTATGGGTTTGAGCACTTATATTCGCGCCGGGTTTCGAACCAAGTCTCCCGGTTCAAACGCTTTTTTAGAAATTGCGCAGACCGCGTTGAGGGACCCGCGGTCACCCTAGTCCAGCGCAAAGAGAAATTAAGACCAAATTGCCATTATGAGAAATAAATTCTATACATTTCTCATTGCTTCCTCGGATTCGGGGAATATGCGCCGTCTGCGCATCCCGCACTATGTTGTGCATTTGCTTGCGATTCTCGTAATCGTCGGTGGTGTGACGGTGGTGGTGGCGGCGGGCGCATATTCGCGACTGCTCTGGAAGGTGACTGCGTATAATTCCCTGCGCCGCGACCAGGCGACCCTCACCGTGCAATATAAACAGCTACAAAACCAGGTAACCGACGCGGATCAGCGCCTGAACTCCCTTCAGTCGCTGGCCAGCGAAGTGGCCGTGGCATACGGCTTGACGCGAATCCCGGAGACGCCCTTCAGCGCTTCGAATTCGTCCGTGCAATCCGAATCCGCGTATCAACAGACACTCGACCGTTTTAACTTCCTGGAACAGAATGCGACCGCAGTGGTGCTGGTGGCGGATGGCGGGTTGAAACTCCTTCCGGGAATGAAGCTGGCAAACGCGTCGTTCATGCCTTCCTTGTGGCCGGTAATGGGCAGAATCACCAGCCGGTTCGGCGAACGGCTCGATCCATTCGGTGGCGAAGGCGAATTTCACCGGGGGCTGGACATCGCGTCGCACTATGGCGATGACGTTCGCGCTGCGGGAGACGGCGTCGTGATTTTCACTGGCGACCGGCAGGGATATGGGCGCGTTGTAATCATTGACCATGGGTTTGGGCTTACGACGTGGTATGCGCATCTTTCGGGGTACGCAGCGGATGCAGGGACGCCAGTCAAGCGCGGCGACGTGGTCGGCTATGAAGGCGAAAGCGGACACGCGACCGGCGCGCATCTCCACTTCGAAGTTCGCATGCACAACGCCCCTGTGAATCCGTGGCGATATCTGCATCAGGTGGATGCCGGCGGCGCTGTTACCAGCGGCGACTAACTCGCAGTAGCTTCTTGTTTTCGATTCGTCCCTCGGAGTAACTCCTACGGCGGTGAACCACGTCCTATCTCGATCCGTTTCCTTGTGGGCCGGATCCGGCAGCGGCGCGGAGCATTTGCGGCGTAATTTGGAGATGTAAGCGAACGAAGTGGGCGTCATGCGAGATGTCCGCTGCTTTTAGCAGAGCGTCGAGCGCGGGCCATTGCGGGCCGATTTGCTGCTGCGTTTTCGGATCGGCCATGGCCGCGCGTCCCATCCAAACCAAGCCTTCCAGCGCCGTGGACAATTGAAATGCGTTCAGCGTGGAATCGCATTCCGCGGTGGCCGCGACTTTCAAGTTTTGCCCCACAGGCAAGCCGGCGAGCGAGACGTTGTGCACACTCTGGAGCAAGTGAGCGAGTTGCGCGGAGTGCGTTTCGTCGACGCCGATATCCTTAGCAAGGTCTGGCGTGCGCGCAACAGCATAGATGGGAGCGGCTGCGACTTTCGCAACGCGCTGTGACATTTCCGCGTCGAGACGGTCATGCGTCGCGTTCAACATCGCCGATATTTCCGGGCCATCCGCAAGCACGATTTCTGTTGGGGAGAGAAACACAAAGCGGACAATTCGCGAAGGATTCGTCTCCGGGACTTCGTAAATTTCCCACGCGCCATGTTTCACAATTCTGCCGCCGCTGTGTAAAGCGTAACGCTCGATTTTTGCGTGGTTGAATTTCCCCTGCGCAATCGCGACGGCCGTGGTGGGCGAGTCTTTCGGCCACAGCGCCAGTGCGGCGCGATCGAGATCACGGGAATAATCGAAGCCGGTCGAACGGACGAAAGCCGTGTATTCAGGGTCTTGCGCGGAATTAGGAGCGAGGCCGGAGAGTTCTCTTCCGATTGGCGCAGCGCGGAGAAGGTCCACATCTGCAAATACGACGGCGGAAGCGCCGGCAGGAAGTTGATGGACAAGATCGGGTAAATTCGCCGGAGCGTTCGCCGCTCCGTTCGCGTTCGCGGCAGGGGAACCAGATTGGACCGAAAATTGAGCGTCTTCCGCTCGCAATTGGGCTGTTTTTTCACGGGCGTGATAAACGTAAGCGAGAACTGCGGCTGCGACAATACAAGCGGCGAGAACTATGGTGATTGTGCGTTTCATGCGGCCGTCTGCGGTAACTTTTTCAGTATAAGTTTTGGCTCGGATGGTGTAAAGTTGATGCTTGGCGAATAATTCCAGAGCCAGCTTGGCACGAGCCGTGCTGGTTGGTCGCACCCGCTTGCAATTTGATTGCCCGCGTGATAAGTTTGCAAGGTTTGCTTCTGCTGGCGTAGCTCAGTTGGTAGAGCATCTGATTTGTAATCAGAGGGTCGGGGGTTCAAATCCCTCCGCCAGCTGACTTTGAAGGATCGGAAATTTTGGGTTTGGCTCTGGTGAATTCCTCGCATTGAAAAATGAACGGGCTGGTGTCTCCGGACACGAGCCCTTTCTGCGTTGCGAAGTTCCCCGGTCGGGACCAGCGTCTCAAGTCCCGGTGTTCTTGCGGGACGGGTGGGTGAGTGGCTAAAACCAGCAGACTGTAAATCTGCCGCTCCTTGCGGGCTACGGAGGTTCGAATCCTCCCCCGTCCACCATTGTATCGCGAGGACGCCGAAGCACTGAAGGCGGGAACACAGTTCGATCTCGAAAAACTTGGGCGGAAGTTCGGAAGACATCGTTGGAAGTCGAAGTGCGCACGACCAGCGAACCGGTGGATGCCTGGGTAGCTCAGTTGGTAGAGCGCGTCCTTGGTAAGGACGAGGTCACCGGTTCAATCCCGGTCCCAGGCTTCAGAATTTGAGTGGCAGTCGGGCGGGGGTAACTCAGGGGTAGAGTCTCTGCCTTCCAAGCAGATGGTCGCGGGTTCGAATCCCGTCCCCCGCTCCATCATTTCGGGAATGCGAGACAGTACATTTTGAGCGAGTGAGGAACGAAACAGATGGCGAAGGAAAAATTCGAGCGGTCGAAGCCGCACCTGAACATTGGGACGATCGGGCACATCGATCACGGGAAGACCACGCTGACGGCGGCGATCACCAAGGTGTTGTCGAAGAACAACCCCAAAGTGCAGTTCCGGGCGTTTGATTCGATCGACAACGCGCCGGAAGAGCGCGAGCGCGGGATCACCATTGCGGTGTCGCACGTGGAGTATGAGACGCCGAACCGGCACTACGCGCACATCGACTGCCCGGGGCACGCCGACTACATCAAGAACATGATCACCGGAGCGGCGCAGATGGACGGGGCGATTCTAGTGGTGGCGGCGACCGACGGGCCCATGCCGCAGACGCGCGAGCACATCCTGCTGGCGCGGCAAGTAGGCGTGCCGTACATCGTGGTGTTTCTGAACAAATGCGACGCGGTGGAAGATCCCGAGCTTTTGGATCTGGTGGAGATGGAAGTGCGCGATTTGCTGAAGACCTATCAATTCCCGGGCGACAAAGTGCCGGTGGTTCGCGGCTCGGCGCTGAAAGCGCTCGAAGGGGACGCGAAGTGGGAGAAGTCAATCCTCGAATTGATGGAAGCGGTGGACAAGAACGTGCCGCTGCCGCAGCGCGATGTGGACAAGCCATTTGCCATGCCGATTGAGGACATTTTCTCGATTTCGGGGCGTGGGACGGTGGTCACTGGCAGAGTGGAGCGCGGGAAAGTGAAAGTGGGAGAAGAGATTGAGATTGTGGGCTTCCGTCCGACGATGAAGAAAGTGGTGACGGGAGTGGAGATGTTCAGGAAGCTTTTGGATGAAGGGATTGCGGGAGACAACGTGGGGTTGCTGCTGCGCGGGACGGAGAAGGAAGAAGTGGAGCGCGGGCAGGTGATTGCGAAGCCGGGATCGATCACGCCGCACATGAAGTTCAAGGCGGAGGCGTACGTGCTGACCAAGGAAGAGGGCGGGCGGCACACGCCGTTCTTCACCGGGTATAGGCCGCAGTTTTATTTCCGGACGACGGATGTGACCGGAGATGTGGCGCTGCCGACGGGAGTGGAGATGGTGATGCCGGGGGACAATGTGAGCGTGGAAGTGAAGCTGATCACGCCGGTGGCTTTGGAGAAGGGTTTGCGGTTTGCGATTCGCGAAGGCGGGCACACGGTGGGCGCCGGCGCCGTCACGGAAATTGTCGAGTA
>DATEHB010000072.1:0-3032 GCA_035279805.1 Candidatus Acidiferrales bacterium | reverse complement strand
GAGGAATCTTGAGAGTCGGGGGCGCGGCTCGAAACTCCGGCACTGGGAATGCCGGCAGGGGCTCTGAAAACGCAGGCGCAGCCAGGGAAAATGCAGTTGGCGGCGCGAGAGACGGTTTGGGTGGCGTGACTTCCTGCGCCCTTAGAACGCCTGCAGCAGATAACGCGAAAATGAAACCGATTAGGGCAGACAAATGTCGCACACGGCGGTGCGCGATTATCATGGATTCGGGTCCCTTTCATGGTCAGAGCGAGATATCGTCATTCGAATTTAATGATGCGCTCAGGCTGGCCTGAGTCACCTTTGGGAGAACGCTGGATCACAGGCTGATCCGGGGAATCGTCCGGGATTGTGTTGCGTGATCCAAACTGCGTCGTTCCTCGCGCTGTTCATTCAACGCCATAACTATCTCTTTTCAGACGGCTCGGCGTATGGTTTCATTTGCGCGTCACACACCGGGGGTGCGCAATGGGTCACGATGAACGACGCTGGTCGGGGAGGTGGGCGCTGGTAACGGGCGCGAGCGCCGGAATCGGCAGCGCGCTCGCCGAACAGCTTGCCGCCGGCGGAGCAAACGTCGTTTTGACGGCTCGTCGCCGTGAACGCCTTGAAGAACTTGCTTCAAAGCTGCGTACTGCTCACGGAATCAAGACGGAAGTTTTCCCAAACGATCTTTCTCAGCCCGGCGCGCCCGATGAAATCCGCGCGTTCACGCAGTCGAAGAATCTCGAAATCGAGTTGCTGATCAATAACGCCGGCTTCGGCTCTTACGGCGCTCTTCACCAGTCTGATCTCGCCCGGCAGCTCGAGATGGTTCAGGTGAATTGCTCCGCAGTCGTCCACTTGACGCGCCTGTATCTGCCCGAAATGATCGCTCGCGGGCGCGGAGACATTCTCATCGTTGCGTCTGTGGCGGCGTTCCAGGCCGTGCCTTATATTTCGACATACGCCGCCACGAAGGCTTTCGACCTGCTTTTTGCCGAGGGCATCGCGGAAGAAGTTCGCCGCAATGGCGTCCACGTTTGCGCGCTCTGTCCGGGTTCAACGACGACCGAATTTCGCGAAGTCGCCGGCCAGCCGGAACGCACGTTTCGCGGCGCGGAAACGGCGGAAAAAGTCGCGCAAGCCGGTTTACGGGCGCTCGCTGAGGGAAAGAGCAGCGTCATCTCCGGCCTGAAAAACAAGCTGAGTGTTGAAGGGCAGCGGCTGGCTCCGCGCAGCGTGGTCACGCGCGTCGCTGCCAGGATGTTCGACCCAGGCAAGTAAAGCCCTGGGTGTGCCCGGTAATGGGTCAGTTTGAATTTTGATTCCTTGAGTCACGATCAAGAAAATACAAACTGAGCCCACCACCGTTTGCTCTTTGGCTTTGCGGGCCCGATCAAAAGCTACCAGGCCGCGGCGCGCTTGCGGAGGGCGTACGAAATGACGCGACCACAAACCATCTCGCACAATTTCACGCGCCGCGAATTTCTTTCCGTTTCCGGCGCCTCAGCTCTCTCGCTGACAGGCTTGCGTTCTGCGGAGGCGGTCCAGCCTCCCGCCGCGCAAACATCGTCCGGCGCTCCAATCGCGTCACCGTTCCCGAAAAATTTCCTCTGGGGCGCTTCGACTTCCGCCTATCAAATTGAAGGCGGCGCGCGCGAAGACGGTAAAGGCCTCTCCGTCTGGGATGGATTCGTGCAAAAACCCGGCAAAATCGCCGACGGCCAAACGGGAGATGTCGCCTGCGACTTTTATCATCGCTACGCGGAAGATATCGCGCGTATGCGCGAGATGGGCCTCGCCGCATTTCGCTTCAGCGTTTCCTGGCCGCGAGTGCTTCCGGGAGGCGTTGGCAGCGTGAATCAAAAAGGGATCGATTTCTACAGCCGACTTGTCGACGCGCTTCTGGCCGCGGGCATCGCTCCTGTTGCCACGCTATTTCATTGGGACACACCGCTCGCTCTTCATCGCCGCGGCGGCTGGCTGAGTCGTGACATGGCACAATGGTTTGCGGACTACGCCGCCGTCGTCGCACGCGCGCTCTCCGATCGAGTGACGCAATGGCTGACCATCAACGAGCCGCGTTCGTTCATCGGCGGCGCGTACGTCACGGGCGTGCAAGCCCCCGGCGAAAAGCTGACTCGCGCCGAATACATGCGCGCCGCGCACATCACGTTTCTTGCGCACGGCCGCGCCGTCCAGGCAATTCGCGCAAACTCTCGTCAGCCTGCACGAATCGGGTACGCGTGCGACGTCTCGCCTTCCTTGCCTGCAACCGATTCAGCTGCGGACATCGCCGCCGCGCGTCAGTCCACGTTCTCCAGCCCGCTCGATCATTTTTCGGGCGCTCACTGGTGGCGAGAAAATACCTGGTGGCTCGATCCCGTTTTTCTCGGACACTATCCCGCTGCGGCGCTCGCCGCACTAGGCAAAGACGCTCCCGAGATACTCGCCAAAGACATGGAAACGATTTGCCAGCCTCTCGATTTTCTCGGCGCAAATATTTACGGCGGCTGGCTGGTGCGCGCGGGTGCAAACGGCAAGCCCGAGGGGGTTCATTTTCCGGCTGGCTTTCCGCTCACCGCCTTCGGCTGGCAAGTGACGCCCGACGCCCTATACTGGGCGCCGAAGTGGCTTCACGAGCGTTATAACCTGCCAATTTTCATCACGGAAAACGGCTGCTCCTGCCGCGACTGGATTTCGCTCGACGGCGAAGTTCACGATCCGCAGCGCATCGACTTCACGGCGCGCTATCTTCAAGGCCTCGCTCGCGCTTCGCGCGAAGGCGTCCCGCTGCTCGGCTATCTTCATTGGTCGCTGCTCGATAATTTCGAATGGCAGGAAGGTTACACGCAGCGCTTTGGCATGATCTTCGTCGATTTCCCCACCGGCCGCCGCATCCTGAGGGATTCCGCCCACTGGTACGCGCGCGTTATCGCCACGAATGGTTCCAGTCCTGGCAAACCGAAATTGGATTGACACGCGGGGAAAGCAGATTCTTCGCTGCGCCAGCCTGCCCGCCGCGGCGGGCAGGCGGCAGGCAAGCTCAG
>DATEHB010000071.1:0-9911 GCA_035279805.1 Candidatus Acidiferrales bacterium | reverse complement strand
CTTCTCGTTGGTGGCGCGTTCACTGAGCCAGCAACGATAGAGTTTTTCCATGATCTCGGTATTCCTATCTACAACGGTTACGGCAGCACGGAGGCATGCACGGCGATTACGCTAAACGACTTGAAGCCCTTTCGTCCGGATACTGTGGGAAAGCCCGTGCAAGGAGTGGAAATTCGCATCTCGGACGCGAACGCAGAGGAAACTGGCGAAGTCAGCGTACGCAGCAAGACGGTGATGTCGCATTACCTTGACGATCCCGAGATGACGGCGCTGACGATTGTCAATGGCTGGCTAATGACGGGCGATCTTGGACGGCTCGACGCGTGCGGCGATCTGCAGCTTTTTGGCCGCAAGAAAAACATGATCGTCACCGAGGGCGGCAAGAATATCTATCCCGAAGACATCGAGAACGCGTTCGAAGCAATACCCGTGAAAGAATTCAGTATTTTTGCGGCAAATTATATCTGGCCTCAGCGTTCGATGGCCGGCGAGCAACTCGTTCTCGCATTGAGGCTCGATGACAACGCGAAATTCACCGATGAGTTGCGCTCGCGAATCATCGAGAGGAATCGGCGCTTGCCCGATTTCAAGCGTGTGAGCGGGTGCCTGATCTGGACGCGCGATTTCCCACGCACTGCTTCGCTGAAAATCAAACGCGACGCCCTGGCGGAACAGATTCGCGCAACAGTGGACCGGTCGGCAGTGATTTCGATTTAAGGATCCCTGCGTGCGGAACCGTTTTTTCGCCATTGTAAATCCGGCTGCGGGAGGGGGACGATGTGGAAAGCTCGCTCCCGCGGCGGTCGAACGACTGCGCGCACGCGGAATTCAAATCGATGTCGCTGAAACGCACGCCGCGGGTCACGCCACGGAACTCACGCGCCAGGCGCAAGAGCTTGGCCATCGAGATTTTCTCGCCGTCGGCGGAGACGGCACTTCTTACGAAATCGTCAACGGCATTTTTCCCTTGTCCGCTGGCGATGCGCGCGATCGCCGTACTTTGGCATTCCTGCCTCTGGGCACCGGCAATTCTTTCTTGCGTGATTTTCGTGATCATCATGGCGCGGAAGACGTGGATGCTTTAGCGCGCGCTCTTGCAGGCGGTGAGCGCCGTCCCTGCGACGTGATTCACCTAAAACACAACAGGGGCGAGCTGCACTATATCAACTTGCTGACGCTGGGTTTCGCGGCGGACGTGGCAGACATCACCAATCGTCGCTTCAAGCAATGGGGAGAGCTCGGCTACATTCTTGGTGTACTGACTTGTCTCGCGCGTCTGGATCGCCGCGCGTTCCCCTTGCGCACAGACAACTCGACGGCATTTGACAGGCGCGCCTGTCTGTTCCTCGCTTTCAGCAACACTAAGTTTACCGGCGGCAAAATGATGATAGCCCCGGGTGCCGCCTCCAACGACGGTCTGATTGAATATGTCCGTTGGGGTCCTATCGGACGCTTCGGATTGCTTCGTAATCTGCATACTCTTTTTGATGGCACGCACATCGAGCATCCTCTGGCATCCCGAGCAGCTGTGCGCGAAGTCGAGTTCTCACTTGATGCTCCCGTCACGGTGATGATCGACGGCGAGAGTGTCCATCTGCAATGCGAGCGCCTCGACATCCTTCCGGGGGCCTTGGACGTTCTCGTATGAAATCGTTCTATCTCAAACTGCGCTCCGCGATTTTGTGGGCCGTCAGCGGCGTGCACTTTTTCGTGCTTGGCTCGCTTTTGGTGGCAATTGGGATGCTGATCGATCCGCGCAAGAACGATCGCCCACAACGAATTTTCTTTCGCAATATTCTTCGGTTAGCCGGAGTGAATTTCGAAGTGCGTCGCTCGCCCGATTTTGATCCCGTCCGCACCAGCCTGTTTGTCTGCAACCATGTCAACATTTTCGATCCATTCGTCATTTACTCGGCGATTCCGCAATTCGTTCGCGGCTTCGAGCTGGCGTCGCATTTCAAGGTTCCCGTCTATGGGTGGATGATGGGCCGTTTCGGAAATGTCCCTGTGCCGGACGAAAATGATCGCAGCCGCGCGGGTCTCGAAGAAATGTTGCGAAAAGCGAAGGAATCCTTCGATTCGGGAACCAGTTTGATCGCGTTCGCGGAAGGCTCACGCACGCGCGACGGCCGCGTGCAGGCGTTTCAGAGAGGCGTTTTTCGGATGGCTATCAAGTTTGGCGTGCCCATCGTGCCCATGAGCATCGTCGGCTCGTATGAGTTTCATCGTACCGGAGACTGGATGCTCAATCCCGGCAAGATTACTGTCTATTTGCATGCGACGATTGAAACAAAGGGAATGTCCAAGGAAAAAGTGGAAGAATTACGCCATTGCGTTCACACCGTGGTCGAGACTCCCGTCGAAAAGCATATCGCGCGGCGAACAAATTCCTAGGAAGAGAATTTTCCAGCTGCCAGACGCAATTTCAAAATGGTTCGCGATTCCCAGGGATGAGCCTTCCCGCGCGAATTTCCTGCCACGTGTAAACCACGCGATGAATTACGGTGAGTGTGGAGAACGTTGCAATCACCCACAGAACCGGCGCCATTTTCCGGAATGCTCCGCCAAGAATCAACAAGACCAAGCGCTCCGGGCGTTCGAGGAAGCCTACTTTGCATAAAGGAATCAATGATTCGGCGCGCGCTCGCGCGTAGCTGACCATAAACGAGCTCGCCATCGCCACCGCCGCAAGACCCATGTAAAAAGGCCGGCCGGCAAGCGTGTAATGAACCACCAGGCCCATATACAGCCCCAGATCGGAATAGCGGTCGAGCGTGGAATCGAGGAACGCGCCAAACGCTGTGACGCGGCCGGCCCGCCGCGCGACTTGCCCGTCCGCCATGTCGAGAAAGCCAGCAAGAAAAAGAACTGCGGCCGCTCCGCGAAATTCACCATATGCAAAAAGCACGGCCGCCCACACATTGACAACCATGCCGACCACAGTCAACACGTTCGGTGTGATGCCCGTTGCCGCCAGGCCGCTGACCGCGTGGCGAAGAAGCCAGCCCCCACCCGCGCCGATCCAGTGTGTAACCGGCTTCCAAATCGGCTCTCTAGCGTTTCCCATTTCGCCCGAAATCATACGACATGCAGAGGTTCGCCTCAACACACGAAAAGAGAAAGCCGCACAGTGAAGAGGAGAATTGCGCGGCTTTCACCCTCCAAGCAACTTGACCTAATGCAAGTCACCGCCGGTTTCATCGCGGTGCGGAATCGAAGCTGCAATCGCCGGTATATTCTCACTACGAATCCGCTTGTTGAAGTCGGCGAGGTCCTTGTCTTTCAATTGACGATATTTTGCGATCTGCTCGTCAAGCTGTTTGCTCAGCAGATCGAATACCTCGCGCGACGACTGCGTTGGCGCTGCGTCGGCGCTCTGAACGGTGCTGTTGAGAGCCATCATCTGATCCGCGATCATGATCGGGAAATTGAGCGGATCCTCGCCGGTCTTCGATTTCACTTGGATCAGCGCTTCCTCCACATCGGTGAATTTCTTGTCAAGAGCTTTAGCCGCATCGACTGTAGCTTTCGATTTCTCGTCACCCGCGAGGCGTTTTTCAAGTGCGGTAAGTTGCCCATGAATTTCGCGAATTTGATTCACGGCGTCGTGCGCGTCCGTGACGCGGCTGCGAATTTGCAGACTAAAATCGAGCTGTTTCTGCAGATCTTCCTGGGAAACCTTGATTCGAGCGTCCTCTTCGAGTTTCAGGGGAGCTGTAAAACTCTTTCCCGCCACCGTTAACTTGACTTGGTAGTTCCCGGGAACAGCCAGCGGTCCGATTGGGCGCCCGCCCCAGGAAACTGCTCCCGGCACAACGCTAGGATTTTCGTATCGCAGGTCCCATTCAAATCGATTCAGCCCGGCCTTTGCGGGAAGCGTTGCTCTTCCGCCCCCAAAAAATGACTGCTCAGGCGATTCTTCGGCGGGCTTCTCGCTCTTGCTCTTGTATTTACGAATCACTTTCCCGCTCGAATCCAGAATCTCAAGCGTGATGGGCTGTTTCGGCTCTGTTTTCAACGAATAATCGATCACTGCTCCTGATGGCGGATTTTCACCGGCCGCGAAACCTCTGGGAATGCGGAACCGCCCGCCGCGAAAACGGTATGCCGTCGCCGGCTTGAACAAATACGTGTCGGCGCTCGCGTCTTGGGAATTCATCTGCCGCAAGGGCGTGATGTCGTCGAGGCTCCAAAACGCGCGTCCGTGCGTAGCAACGATCAAATCGTTTCCGTGAATCGTCATGTCGTGCACTGGCACCGTGGGCAAATCCAATTGAAGCGATTGCCACTGTGCGCCGTCGTTGAACGAAACATAAATTCCCGTTTCCGTGCCGGCAAAGAGCAATCCCTTGCGCTCGGTATCTTCGCGAATCGCGTGAGCAAAAACACTATCCGGCAATCCACCCGTGATCTTTGTCCATGTCTTGCCGTAGTCCGCGGTCTTGTAAAGATAAGGATGGAAATCGTCCCAGCGGCTGCGGTCCGCTGCAAGATACGCAGTGCCTCCTGCATGCGTTGACGGATCGATGATGTCGATGCGGCTCCATTCCGGCAGGCCCTTCGGCGTCACGTCTGACCACGCCTTTCCGCCGTCGCGCGTCATGTGAACCAACCCGTCGTCGCTGCCTGCCCAGATCAATCCCCGCTCTACCGGCGACTCCGCCACAGCGAAAATCGTGTCGTAATATTCAACGCTGGTATTGTCCTGGGTCAGCGGCCCACCCGCGGAACCCTGCTTACTCTTATCATTTCGCGTCAGATCCGAACTAATCGCGGTCCAGTTTTGCCCTTGATCGGTGCTTTTGAAAAGTACCTGTGCGCCGTGGTAAATCGTGTTCGAGTCAAATGGCGACATTGCGATCGGAGCGGTCCACTGAAAGCGATATTTCAGCGTTGCTGCTCCCCATCCCATAGGATTGAGCGGCCACGCCGTGACATCTTGCTCTTGTCCGTTTGCCTTGTCGTAACGCGTGATCAAGCCATCGTACGAACCCGCGTACACGATGTTCGGATCCTTCGGATCGGGTACAACGAACCCGCTCTCGCCGCCGCCCACGTCGTACCAATCCGTGTTCGTGATCGCGCCCGAATCGCTGCGACTCGCAATCGCGACAGTGGAATTATCCTGTTGCGCCCCATATATGTAATAATTGAATCGCGTGTCTGTCGCGACATGATAGAACTCTGCCGTCGGCTGATTATCTTCAGTCGACCATGTTTGCCCGCCATCCTGGGAGATCGTCGCGCCGCCGTCATCGCTTTCGATCATACGGTCCGTGTTCGTGGGATCAATCCACAAATCGTGACGGTCGCCATGCGGCGCATTGATACTCTTGAACGTCTGGCCGGCGTCCGTTGAGCGGTACATTCCGGTATTCAAAATATAGAGTGTGTCAGTCTGCTTCGGATCAGTGAAGATGTGCGTGAAATACCATGCGCGCTGTGTGAAGTCGTGGTTGCCATTAATAAATTGCCAGCTATCGCCCGAGTCGTCGGAGCGATAAAGTCCGCCTTTTTCGGCCTCGATCAGAGCATACACGCGCTCCGGATCGGCTCCCACCGCGATTCCGATGCGTCCAAGCACTCCGCTCGGAAGCCCGTGGCCTTCGAGATGCTTCCAAGTAGCGCCGCCGTCGATGGATTTGTAAATTCCGCTGCCCGGCCCGCCGCTCGAAAAGCCCCACGGAGTTCGCAGTTCCTGATACATGGCGGCGTAAAGCACGTGCGAATTCGCCGATGCGAACGTGAGATCGACTGCGCCGGTTTTATCGTCCTTGTAGAGGACTTTTTGCCACGTTTTCCCCGCATCTATCGAGCGGAACACCCCGCGCTCTTCGTTCGGCCCGTAAGCATGGCCGATTGCAGCAACAAAAATAATGTTGGAGTCATGCGGATCAATCAAGATCTTGGCGATGTGACGCGTGTCTTTCAATCCAATGTGCGTCCACGTGACGCCGCCATCAACCGATTTGTACATTCCGTCGCCGTAGGAGATGTCCCCGCGGAGGCACGGCTCGCCAGTGCCAACGTAAATTACATTCGGGTCATGCGGATCGACGGCAATCGCGCCGATCGATGAAACAGCTTCGTGCTGAAATTCTGGTTTCCAAGAGCCGCCGGCGTCGGTCGTTTTCCACACGCCGCCCGCGACCGCGCCGAAGTAGAACACGTTCGGACTTCCGGCCACGCCGGTGACTGCTTCCACACGGCCACCTCGGAACGGCCCAATCAGCCGCCACTTCATCCCTTCCAGCGAATCCTTGGTGAGCGCTTGCGCCCCCACAGAAAATCCCGCCGCGAGCGCGCAAATTACAAGTGCTGCCAACGAAACAAACAGACGAACACGCGTGATCCCACGCATTTGATTCCTCCTGTGCAAAAAGTTCACGAAAAAAAAATCGTCAATGATCAAAATCCCGCGATCGGCCACGCCGCCTGCACCCCCAAGCTTATTTCTCTGGCCAGTTGGGAATTGTTCCCGGCGTCCACGGCGCGCCGGCATCCTGCATCGCTTTCTGTAAATTCGCCAGATCAGCCTGAACTAGATTCCGCAATTGCGCGAGCGCCCCGGCGAATTCTTGCGATGCGATTTCGTAATCCTGTTGATCGGTACCGCTGGGCAGCGAAGATGACATGCGCTCGTTCTCCATGATCGTTTGCACGCGCTCTTCGATGGCTTCTGGCGTAGCTTCGCCGCGGGCCCGAGCCAGATTATCTCCGCGCAACGTTCGCAAAATGTCATTGTTCTTCTGCCGGAGTGCATCCGCTTGTGCGATTAACTTAGTATAAGCCGCGGGCGTCTCTTCGAGAGCGCGCGTGATTATGCTAAGGCGGTTGTTCAGATCATCGGCCGTTTCGAGCGCGCCATATACCGCGCTATAGAGGTGCGCGACTTTTTGCTGAAATTCAACGAGCGTCGCATGATCTTCCGGGTTCATCGTGCCGGCGCCGAGCGCGTAAACTTCAAAGGACTTTGGTTCCGCAATCTGTGACACCACTCCCTCCACCCGCTTCGATAATGTCACTGTGTACTTACCAGGCATTACCATCGGCCCGTGATACGCGCCGGGCGAAAAAATTTCTTCCTCCGGATTTGGCGCCTGTTGCAATACAGCGGTCGCTGGATATCGGAGATCCCACGCAGTGCGATGAATGCCCGGAGCGTTTGTCGCTGCGATTTGGCGCACGGCCTTACCGGATGCATCCGTGATCGTGAAGAAAAGCGCAGGTGACGGCTCTTCAGCCTCCGCACGGAGTTCCTCCGCAGTCGGATAAGGCGCAGTTTTCCCGTCCTTCTCCGCGGATTTCTCGGCCTGCTCGCGCTGCTCTTTTTTAGTCAGTAATTTGCTCTTCAGGTAGTAGGTAAACGTCGCGCCGAACGGTGGATTCTGTTCGGTGAAAAACGCGGAGCCTTGAAAACCGTTACCGCGAAGACCTACGCGCGCCGATTCGATATACATCGGCGTCTTGCGTACAGGAAACAGATCGCTATTCTTGTCGAGGGCTTCTGGTTTCAAATTGCGAAGCGCGGCGATGTCGTCAAGAATGTAGAATCCGCGTCCGAAAGTCGCGACTACAAGATCGTTTTCTCGTGTTTGAATCTGCAAATCATGCACGGAAATTACAGGGAAATCACCCGTAAGCTGAATCCATTTCTCGCCTCCATTCACGGTGAAATAAACGCCGAACTCCGTTCCGGCAAACAAAAGAGTCCCGTCAATTGGATCTTCCACAAAAGCCAGCACTGCTCCGTTCGCGGGGAGATTCGACGAAATCGAGTTCCACGTATCGCCTGCATTTGTGCTTTTCAGCAAATATGGATGAAAATCTCCGTTCTTATGATTATCGAACGCGGCGTAAACGGTATTCACGTCATGGCTCGACGCAATCACGCGCGAAACAAAGGAGCGCTCGGGTACGCCGGGAAAAGTCTCATGCTTCTCCCATGTTGTTCCCGCGTCAGAGGTGGATTGAATCAGGCCGTCGTCGGTTCCTGCATAGAGCACGCCCTCTTTCACCAGCGATTCTGAAATAGATACGATCTCGCCGTACGTCGATGTCGACTGGTTTTTCGCCACGGCGTCAGGTCCCCACAGTTTTCCCATGACAGGCAGTGTGTTGGGATCGATTCGGCGGCTCAAATCGGGACTGATCGCCTTCCAATTGTCGCCACGATCATCACTGCGAAATAGAATATTGCCGCCAAAATAGAGGCGTGTGTGGGAATAAGGACTGATGATGATCGGAGAATCCCACCACCAGCGCAGCGGTGCCGCGCCAGCAGCCTCTTGCGGTTTGATTCCCTCTTGCTGGCCTGTGGCGCGGTCATAACGTACCAAGCCGCCGAATTGCGACTCCGCATAAACCGTATTGGGATCTTCCGGGTCGGCCTGCGAATGAAAACCGTCGCCGCCCGTCGTCACGAACCAATCCTCATTCGTGATTCCTGAGGAGCTCACTGTGCGCGAAGGGCCGCCCACTGAAAAATTGTCCTGCGTGCCGCCATAAACGAAGTAAAACGGCTCCGCGTTATCAACGGACACATCATAGAATTGCGCCAGGGGCAGGTTCGCCTTCCATGTCCAGTTCTGCGCGCGATCATAACTTTCGTAGAGGCCACCGTCGCATCCCACCAACATGTAATTCGGATCGTTTGGATCGATCCACATCACATGATTGTCAACGTGCTTCCATTTTTCGCCGAGCGGATGCACTGACTTCGCTCCGTCGTCGGAAACCATCAGAACCACGTTCATGACGTACAGCCGGTCGACGTTCTTCGGATCCGCTGTGACCTGTCCGTAATACATGCCTTGCGCGCTGAACGGCGTTCGCCGCTCCCATGTTGCGCCGCGATCCATCGAGCGGAAGATGCCACCCTTTCGATCCGCCGCTTCGATTTCTGCATAAACAATGTTGTGGTCCGCGGGAGAAATCGCGAACCCGACGCGTCCCATGTCAACGTTGGGCAGACCGCGCGTCACTTTCGTCCAGGTTTTTCCTGCATCCATGGACTTGTAGATGGCGCTCCCCGGCCCGCCATCGATCATCGTGTATTGGCGTCTCTCTCGCTGCCACGCAGCTGCATACAGAACATTGGGATCCTCCGCGTCGATGGCGACGTCGCCGACGCCAGTGTGCTCGTCAATGGAAAGAACTCTGTTCCAAGTTTTTCCGGCGTCCGTTGTCTTGTAAAGCCCGCGATCCCCGCCGCCGCTCCAGAGCGGTCCGGCCGCGGCGACATAAACCGTGCTCGTATCTTTCGAGTCGATGACAATTCGGCCGATATGCTCGGAGTGTTTCAGTCCCACGTTCGTCCAGCTCGCTCCGCCGTCGTCAGAGCGATAAACTCCATCACCATAGGCAACGCTTCGCTGGCTGTTCGCCTCACCGGTTCCGGCCCATACAACAGAGGGATTCTGCGGATCAATTGCGAGCGCGCCGATGGAATACGAGCCTTCGTGATCGAATACCGGCGTCCAAGTGCCGCCATCATTTCTTGTTTCCCACACGCCGCCGGATGCAGCGCCGACGTAATAGTGCGCCCGGTCTGTTGGGTCGACGGCGATGGCCACGATCCGGCCGGAGATCAGCGCTGGTCCAATCGGTCGGAGTTTGAGTCCCGCAAAAGTCGCCGCCGACATTGGCTCCAGCGCTTTTTGTCCTTCGTGCGTTGTCTGTCGCGGCTGTTCTGCCTTCGCTTTCTTTTTGGAACTTTGAGATGGAAACGTGGTCAAAGGAAAGCCAAGACACATCGAGAGCAACAAGAAGAAAGCTCGCCGCAGATTCACGATGTCACTCCTTGCTCAAACAATTGCAGAAGAGGCGTATGTATACCGCATCCACAGCGAAAAATGAACACTGGAATGATTTTGAATTGCACCGCCCGACTCGGGCACGCAGCTTAACAG
>DATEHB010000070.1:0-5246 GCA_035279805.1 Candidatus Acidiferrales bacterium | reverse complement strand
CAAAGACCAAGCCAGTTCGCTGATGAGTTTTGGTGATGGATTATTTGCTTGCCGCAACTTGAGCCGAGGCAACATGCGGCGGCGGCGAGAATCGCTGCCACACCGTGAGGAACAGCGCAATCACGCCAGCGATCAATACGCCGCCTTCCAGGCGCACCGAGATCACGTGGAGATGGTCGAATTGCACGCGCAGCGGATTATTCACTGCCGTGCTGGCGTACGAGCCCATTTGCTGGCGCAAATGATCCATCGTCGGCACGATCCACAACTGCGAAACCAGCGTCGTTAGCAGCATCAACTCCACGAGAATCGAAGCGGGCTGCACCAGGCCCTTCCACGAGCGCGCCGCAGCCAGCGCAACGATCAAATAAATCAACGCCGCGATGACTCCCAAGATGTGTAACTGCCAAATTAGAATCGCAACGACACTTCCGGCCTCATCGGGAGTTTTCAGCGTGGTGAACAGCACACCGGCGGCCATGCCGAAGAAAACCATGCTGCCGACCCAGGTGCCTAACGTGAAAACCTTCAGGAAACGCCAGACCGTCGTCATCGCTTTTTCCGCTAAAATGGATTTCGTTCCGGGCGTGATAATACGCCGCGCGTGAGGCAATCTCAAAGAATTTCGGGCTTCGGAATTGAGCAAAGAAAAAGCCTCGCTGCCGTGTGGTGGCGCGAGGCTCAACGAGGTAAAGCAGGATTATAGATTACACGGCCCGCCTTTTCGAGGTCGCGCGCGCAGGTTTCCTGCGTGAATCATGGAGGCCCAGCAAAACCATACCAACGCATACTCCGCTAAATACTACCATCGGGAATATCGTCTCGCGTGCCTGCTCCCTCTAAAATCGCCTTCGCTTCTATTTTGATGCCAACTATAGCAGAGCGATTCCTGAGGCAGCAAAGAAAATCGTTACCCAGTGTTGCGTAGATATCTGATGAATCCAAAAGAACCGCGGATAAACTGCTGGATTGGACTTGGATTCCAGCAAGATGTCGAGTCAAGCGCGCCGGCCCTCTGGCCGCCCGATATCAAGCACCTGAGGACACGCGAGTCGGGTTTCTAATCTGATGGCCTATTGAGCACAGCGATCCGTCCGTCCATTCTTCCGGATATTGGGATGATGGCAAAATTGTTAGGTTATGGTGGGCGATCAAGGACTTGAACCTTGGACCTCTCCCGTGTGAGGGGAGCGCTCTAACCAACTGAGCTAATCGCCCGCGGTAAATATTATTGCACAGGATTATCGCACAGAAGGGCACACAAATTGGAGACCATGATCACCGCAACGAACTCGCAACTTGCCCAGATCCAGCAAACAATTGGGCGAGTCATCAAAGGCAAGGAAGAAGTCATCCAACTCGCGCTGGTTACGCTGCTGGCGCGCGGCCATCTGCTGATTGAAGACGTTCCCGGCACGGGCAAAACCACTCTCGCGCACACGATTGCGCGCGCATTCCATTGCTCGTTTCAGCGCGTGCAATTCACTTCAGACATGCTGCCGAGCGACGTGATCGGCATCAGCGTCTTCAATCCAAAGCGCGACGAATTCGAGTTCAAGCAGGGACCGTTGTTCGCAAACATCGTGCTCGCTGACGAAATCAATCGCACCACTCCGAAAACGCAATCCGCGCTGCTCGAAGCGATGAACGAATCGCAAGTCACGGTGGATAATCACACGCATCCGCTGCCGCATCCCTTTCTCGTGATTGCCACTCAGAATCCCATTGAGCATCACGGAACGTATCCCTTGCCCGAATCGCAGCTCGATCGTTTCCTGATGCGCATTCGCATGGGCTATCCGGCGCGCGAAAGCGAAAAGCAAATTCTGCGCAACAACGGTTCGGCCGCTGTCGAAGAAGTTCCGCCGGTGATGGACGCGGCGGAAGTGTCCGCGATGCAGGAAGCGGTGGTTCGCGTGCGCGTCGACGACAGCCTGCTCGATTACGCGCTGGAAATTGTGGAACGGACACGTCAATCGGAACAGTTAAGTCTCGGAGTCAGCCCGCGTGGCGCTGTAATGCTTCATCGAGGAGCGCAAGCACGCGCTTTCCTCGAAGGCCGCGATTATTGTCTGCCCGATGATTTCAAGAATTTGATACTGCCTGTCTTCGCCCATCGCGTGGTGGTCAGTTCGCGTCACAGCTCGACGCGCAAGAAATCCGAGCAGGCTGAATCGATTCTCTCGGAAATCGTCGACTCCACGCGCGTCCCGCTCTAACTCACATGGCTGCGTCGCGAATGTTGAATTGGTGGCGTGAGCGCGACAGGCCCGGCTGGCGCAATTTTGCAGCCGCCATGGTGACGCTTGGCCTCGCGCTGCTGCTGGCACTTTATTCCGCGGCAATGGCGGAGACGGGCCGGACGGTTTTTGCCGCATTGTCTGCGGTGCTTGCGCTGGCGATGGCCGGATGGGTGGCCGTTGCCATCGTGCCGAAAATGGCGCGCCGCACCAGTCTGCACTGGCTTCTCTATCAAGTCGATTACCGGCTGACGCGCGAAGGAATCATTTATCTCGCCGCCGTTTTCGTCATCGTTCTCGCCGCAATCAATACGGGCAACAATCTGCTGTTCATGATTCTCGCCTGCCTGCTGGCGGGAATTCTAATTTCGGGAATTATTTCGCGCGTGGTGCTGACGGGACTCGAACTGAATGTCGAGCTGCCTGAGCACGTTTTCGCGGGCCAGCCGATCCTGGCAAGCGTCGAGGTGCGCAACGAAAAAAACATGATGCCGTCGTTCTCGCTGCGCGTTGTCGGCACCGGCGAGAAAACAGGCGCTGAAATTTTGTCGCGTCCCGTGTATTTCCCTTATATTCCGCACGAAACTGCCGCGCGCCAAAAAGTGGAATTGCTTTTTCCTCGGCGTGGCGTCTACCGGCAGAGCGCCTTCGGCATTCGCACGAAATTTCCCTTTGGCTTTCTCGAAAAAACGCGCCACGTCGATTCGGAGATGGAACTCGTGGTTTATCCGCACGTCGAGCCTACGGATGAATTCTACGAAATTCTCCCCTTGCTCACGGGCGAAATCGAAACTTTGCATCGCGGACGCGGCCACGACCTCTATTCGATTCGGGATTATCTGCCCACGGATAGCGCGCGTTTCGTCGACTGGAAGGCTTCCGCAAAATCCGGTGGACTGAAGATTCGAGAATTCGCACGCGAAGACGAGCGCCGGCTTGTCTTGGCTTTGGATTCCTTCATCGGCCCAGGCGACTCTTCAGCGCATTCGCATGAGCAGCCTCAACGTGCCGTGCACGCATTGCCAGAGGACGGCTGTTTCGAGCGCGCCGTCTCGCTCGCCGCTTGTATTGCGTGGCACTTTTACGAAGCGCGCGCCGTAATGCAATTTCGTACGCCCAACATGTCCACTCCGATGACCGCCGCGGGCGACATCATCTACGACGTGCTGCGCGAACTCGCATATATCCAGCCGCGCCGCGAAGTCATGCGCTCAACGTTTTTGGAAACCGTCGCCGCCGAATCCGAAGGCTTCAAGATCATCATCACGAATCAGCCGCAAGGAACGATTCCCACTTCACTGTGGGCGTCGTCCTTCTTTATCTTTCTTGATTCGCTGTAGCAGCAGACATCGGAGCATAAACCTTCGTCGGAGCGATAACGCGCACGCCTTTTCGCGTTGTTTTTATGTCGAGTCTGTGAACTCCCTCGCTCAGATGTTTACTCGGCGTGTAAGCAAGCAGGTATGAGCTTGAGATAGCTCCTTTGATTGCGTCAAAAGCCTCGTAGATATCTGCGCTGTTCTTTGCCGACAGCAATTCACCTCCTGTGCTCGATACAATCTCTTTGACAAATCCGCCTACCTGTCGCTCGTCACGGGTTTGTGCACTAGACTTGAGCTGAATGAAGTAAACAACCGCATTGGATTTCAACGCTGCTTCAATCGCCTGAGCTCGTGGGGTCCTGCTGTCGTTATCGTCACCCTCGGCGATAACGACCAAGACCCGGCGGCCTTGCATCGACGACATTTGCAGGGTTGCTTGCTCAATTGCATCGTATAGATCAGTTCCACTGAAGTACCGTTTCGATTCGACGTCACGCATCTCAAGGTCAACCGTTGCCGGATCATTGGAATAAGTCCCGATCGGCGTTCTTTGATCATTGAATTCCATCACCGATGCGGCATGACTTTTGTCTACGATTGCGTCCAGAAATTGCTTGGTGGGCTCGATTTCAGCGTTCGGCAACACGTTCCTTCGGCTTGCGGAATGATCGACAAGAATTCCAATACACGTCCCTGTGATCTGCTCGGGGCGATGAAAAACTAGGATTTTCTGTAACTGGCCATCTTCAAGGATCCGAAAATCGTCTGGGCTCAGGTCAAGTACGTACTTTCCTTGCTTATCTTGAACAGCTATGCCAATCAAGGTTACGCGGATAATCAAGGGAAGAACCGGGCCACTGGGCAGCGGGGGACCGCTGGAAGCTCCGCAAGATTGCGCGTAAATAGGTGTAGCGGCAGCTAGCCCTATAACGAATGCGCTCGCGCAGATTAGGCAATTCCGTGTTTTCATACGTGTATGCCGCATCACAATCTCAAGTACTGCGCACCATGTTCAGTGCTCGGCCAAAAGTTTTTTCCAGCGCGCCCAGGCGTCGTTGCGAGCTTTGCTGTTCGCGGGGGTTGCGTCCGGCGCTTCGCCGGCGCGCATGAATCCGTGACCTGCGCCGCCGTACGTAACGGGCTCATAAGTTTTTCCGGCAGCTTTCATATCCTGAATCGCGCCTGGGACAGTGGCGCCGATACGCGCGTCGTTGCCGGCGTAAAATCCGTACACAGGAGCCTTGATGCGCGTCATCGCGTCCTTGTCCGGCGGCGGCCCGTAGAAAACGAACGCTGCTGCTAGATCAGCGCGATTCGTTGCGAAACGGAAACTTTGCCCGCCGCCCCAGCAGAATCCCGCGACGAAGAGCTTGCCGTTCGCGGCGGGAAGTTTGAGAGCGTAGTCCGCGACGGCGTTCAGGTCCGCGGTAATCTGGTCCGGATTCAAATGGCTGACCGCTTCGGTGGCTTGGCCCTGCGGAAAATCCTTGGTGCGGCCGCCATTCGGACCCATGCCGGAAAGCAAGTCGGGCGCGACCGCGATGTACCCGGCCTCAGCTACCTGATCAGCAAGGTCCTGTGCCCAGTCTGTCATGCCAAAAATTTCGTGGATAATCAGCACAACGGGGGCCCTCGACGCGGATTCGGGGTAGACGACAAAAGTCTCGACGGCGCGGTCGCCGTG
>DATEHB010000069.1:0-3505 GCA_035279805.1 Candidatus Acidiferrales bacterium | reverse complement strand
TTAAATAATCGCGCACGAGCGAAAGAGTTTCTCCTGCGACGCGCTCAATGCGATTGGGATCCACCGGCGAGCCGTGGCGGTCACTCGCGATCTTCACGCCGCGGCCTTCGAGATCGGGCATGCCGTAGATTTCCTTGCCGACGTCGAGCCACGTGGGGAAATTGCCGGCGGCGTAGCTTTTGTCGCCGGGCGGCACGCCGAAGAAATACACTTCCTGGCGCGAGGGGAAAATCCTGTGGCCAAGAAGCTGCGGGAAAATTCGGGGAAGCCAGGGCCCGCACGCGAAAACGTAGTTGTCCGCGCGCAGGGTGTCGCCGCTCCAAGTGGAGAGCGCATCCAGGCGGCCGCCGCCCGTGGGAGATTCTATTTCCGCGATTTGATACGTTCCGCCGGCCTTCTGAAATTCCTCGACAACTTTCTGCACCGCGCGGCGCGCCATCAGCACTCCGCTTTCGGGCTCGTAGATGGCGAAATCGAGGTCGTCGCAGGTAATCTGCGGATAACGCTTCTCGATTTCGGCGGGCGAGAATTTTTTGTGCGGAATGCCGGCTTTCGCCAGCGTCGCCAGCGTGACAGCAGCAACGGGCTCCGCGTCGCGCGCCATCCAAAGCACGCCTGTGCGATCGAACACGCGCGCTCCCGTTTGCGCGTCGAATTCACGCCAGAGCTCGAGCGCTCGTTTGGACCAGCGAGTGTAAATTTCGTCCGCGCCGTAGCCCATGCGGATGATTCGCGATTCGCCTCCGGAGCTGGCGCGACTGTTGGCTGCACCGTAGGCGTCGACAAGCAACACTTTTCCCCAGCCGCGCGCGAGGCGGTAGGCAGTCCACGCGCCAAAAACGCCGGCGCCGATCACAATTACGTCGTAGGTTCTGCGGTCAGTCATTGTGGGAGCAAACTCTCGATTTGATTGACGCCGAAAAGGGATTCCCGCGCTTACGCCGGCCCGGGCGTAAAAGCAGATTCCTCCCTTCGCCTGCTGCCGCAGGCAGCGTTGGAATGACAGCGAGAAGTGTTTTAATCAAACTACTAGAATCCTTCCTCGATTAGCTTTTCGACTGTCCATCGTTGCGCTGGAACTTCCGCGCGGCCCTTTAACAGGCTCTCGACGTACTTTGCCAAAATATCACACTCCAAGTTTACAAAATCAGCGGCTCTGATTTCGCGGAGATTTGTGTTCGCGTATGTGTGCGGAATAATTGCGAAGCCGGCGATGCCGTCGTTCCATCGGGCGATGGTCAAGCTGATGCCGTCGACGGTGAGCGAGCCTTTTTCGGCGACGTATCGCTGCAAGTCCTCCGGCACGCGTACGGTGAGCCACCAGTTTTTGCCTTCGGCTTTTAGTCGTTCGACGTGTCCTACACCATCGACATGGCCCTGCACGAAATGGCCGCCGAGGGGTGCGCCAGTTTGAAGAGGCAATTCGAGATTCACGAGGCGTCCGGACTTTGTCTTGTTGAACGAGGTGCGGTGCAGCGTCTCGGCGGACAAATCCGCGGAGAAAAATGTCTTGTCGGCTTCGACGACCGTGAGGCAGCAACCGTTGATGGCGATGCTCGCGCCGATTTTCAGTACGGGCGCAAATGTCTTGCCTTCAGCGAAGCTGATTTTCAAGCGGCCGCCGTTTTTATTGCGTTTGAGCTTGTCGATTCTGCCGAGGCGCTCAATGATGCCGGTAAACATCGTGAAAATATCCCTGGACAACGAAATCTGGGCCGTAGCGTCGAAACGAAAGTTGCGAAAGAGCGGGCGCGCGCCGAAACCATTGCGGCGTAGCCTGCGCCATCGGAACTCCGCCGACTCCCATGATTTTGGGAGCATAGAACAATACCACTTTGTCGATGAGGCCGGCCTGAAGCATCGCGCCGTTCAGCTCGCCGCCCGCTTCGAGTATCATGCTGAGGATTTCGCGCTTGCCCATTTCGCGCAGCACCTCTTGCAAGTCCACATGCCTGGCGCGCGAGCGTACTTGCACAACTTCGACGCCGGCTTTGCGCAGCAACTTCGCCTTTGCGGAAACCGCCGATTGCGTGGTGAAGATGAGCACGTCATTTTTCGCGGACTTCACGATGCCGGATTTCAGGGGGACGCGCAGTTTCGAATCCACAATTGCGCGAACGAGCGGCCTTCGCCGGGGCAATCGCGTGCGGTCCGTCATTCGCGGATCATCGGCGAGCACGGTGCCGATCCCGGTGAGCAGGGC
The DNA here is from genome assembly GCA_035279805.1 of Candidatus Acidiferrales bacterium. Taxonomy (GTDB): domain Bacteria; phylum Acidobacteriota; class Terriglobia; order Acidiferrales; family UBA7541; genus DAHUXN01. Next base: position 1,302 of record DATEHB010000069.1, on the reverse strand, counting down.
ATCAGATTCATGACGCATCCGCTGGACTTCTTCACGTGACGCCTCGCTCGTAATCCATGTGGCGCTTCCCGTTCGCACGGCGATCTGACCGTCGAGCGTGAGCGCGGTTTTCAGAGTTACGAACGGCAATTTGGTGCGAATCCATTTCGCAAACGTTTCATTCAATTGGCGCGCGTCTTCTTCACGCACTCCGGGAACTACTTCGATTCCGGCCGCGCGGAGAGCGCGAATTCCGCGCCCGGCAACAGCGGGATTGGGATCACGCATCGCGACGACGACGCGCTTGAAGCCCGCGTCGATGACGGCTTTCGTGCACGGACCCGTACGGCCAACGTGGCAGCAAGGCTCAAGATTTACATACAGAGTCGCATGGCGCGCATCGCCACGCGCTTGTTCGACGGCAATGATTTCCGCGTGCTTGCGGCCTTCGTAAGTGTGGAAACCTTCGCCCACAACGCGGTCGTTCTTTACGACAACAGCGCCGACCATCGGATTCGGGTGCGCGAGCGCGATTCCGCGATGAGCGAGCACCAGCGCACGAGCCATCCACGTTTCGTCGGTGAGGCGAACGCCACCGAGCTGCGCGTTGTTGCCAGTCAAATTGCTAGTCAAAGAGCGAGTTGACGTAGGTTTGCGCGTCAAAGGGCACCAGGTCATCCATCTGCTCGCCCGTGCCGACGAACCGAATGGGCAAGCCCAGCTCGCGTGAAATGGCGATCACGATTCCGCCTTTGGCCGTGCCATCGAGCTTCGTCAGCACGATTCCGGTGACGCCGACGTGGCCGGTGAATTCGCGGGCCTGAGCGAGGCCGTTTTGACCTGTCGTCGCATCCATCACGAGCAGCACATCGTGCGGGGCGCCCGAAACAAGCTTGGAGGCGGTCCGCTTCATTTTTTCGAGCTCGGCCATCAAATTTGATTTCGTGTGGAGACGGCCGGCTGTGTCGACAATCACCGCGTCCACATTTTTCGCGCGCGCCGCCGAAAGCCCGTCAAAGACCACGGCCGCAGGGTCGGAGCCGGCTTTCTGCTTGATCATCTCGACGCTCGAGCGCTTTGCCCAGACTTCGAGCTGCTCGATGGCCGCCGCGCGAAAAGTGTCCGCGGCACAGAGCATCACGGAGCGGCCTTCGGCGCGCAGCCTGTTCGCAAGCTTGCCGATGGTGGTTGTTTTTCCCGTGCCATTCACGCCCACGACGAAAATCACGCGCGGGGCGGCTGCGCCAGATGCGGAATCACCGTTCTGCGGAACCGGCGCCGTAGTCAAAATGCGCAGGAGTTGATTTTTCAGCTCACGCTTCA
>DATEHB010000068.1:0-4596 GCA_035279805.1 Candidatus Acidiferrales bacterium | reverse complement strand
GTGCAACAACATCAGCCGTACCAACTGACGCTCGACCGCACGGAATTGAATTCGTACGTGAACTCCACTTTGCAGCTTCCGGGCCACGCAAATCCGCAAGCGGCGGCGTCTTCGTCATCGCCCGCGGCTTCTGAAACCAGTGCAAGCGCTCCGGCCGATGCCGCCACTCCCGATCCGTCGATTGCGGAGGTGCAGTCCGCCGTAAAAGATGTGAAGGTGGACATGGAAGGCGATCTGGTGAAGGCGTACGTCGTGTTTAATTTTCACGGCAAAGACATGTCGCTGGAGCTCGACGGGCACCTTTCATCATCGAATGGATATCTGCAATTCGAACCGGTGAGCGGGCAGCTCGGTTCGCTGCCGCTGCCGCAATCGACGCTGAATGCCGCGGTCGAGAAAATGATGTCTTCGCCGGAGAATCGCGAAAAGCTGCGCTTGCCGCCGGGAATCAGCGATCTAAAAGTCGAGAACGGCCAAGTCGTCGTGAACTACAAGTAGCGCAAAAACTTTTCAGTTTTTCGGGAACCTCCCTCACGAAAATAATTCCAGCACTTCCTCGTAACGCTTGAACGGCGGAATCAAATATGCGCCGGGCATTTCCGTGCGCGCCCAATCAAGCATGCGCCGCGCGAGCACGAATCCGCAGTCACGCGCGGCGGACCCGGCAGATTCGAGCGCCTTCAAAGTAGCTTCAGGAATCACGATTCCCGGGACTTCGTTATTCAAGCGGAGAGCCTGCTTGTAACTTGTGAGCGGCCACAATCCCACGAACACGGGAACGGGCGAAGCGCCGCCGATTTTTTTCAGAAATGCGTGCCAGTGCTCGGGATCGAAAATCGGCTGCGTCATGGCGAAGTGGGCGCCAGCCTCGACTTTTGCGAAGAAGCGGCGAATTTCCTCATCAACGTCCTCGGCGACAGGATTCACAGCCACGCCAATGGTAAAATTCGTGGCGCCGCCAAGATTTTTCCCCGCCCAGTCGGTTCCTTGATTCAGGCGCGCCATCACCTTCACCAGACCGATGGAATCGACTTCGTAGACGCCGCTTGTTTCCGGATGATCGCCGAGCGACGGCGGGTCGCCCGTGATGGCAAGCACATTGCGCACGCCGCCGATGGACCAGGCTCCCAGCAGCATCGCTTGCAAGCCGATGATGTTCGAGTCGCGCGTGGTCAAATGCGGAACGGTCTCTATGCCGTGGGCTTCGAGCGCGCCCGCCATCACCAGCGCGTCCATGCCGACGCGCGCCAGCGTGCCGCTGTTAATGTCGATCGCGTCCACTTTGCCCGAAGACATCACGCGCTTCACTTGCTCGAGGACGCGGTCGATGCTCGTGCCTTTCGGCGGGTCTATTTCCACCGAGACGACGAATTTCCCCGATTGAATTTTTTGCCAGAGCAGACTCTCCGGCTCGCGCGATGCGAGATGGCGCGTTTTCTCGCGCGGCTCGAGAATCTCTTCTACCGCACCGCCTGCGGCGGAAACGTGCGCGGCGCGCGATGGCCGGAAATTTTTCATTGCGTCAACCATGGCGCGGACGTGTTCGGGATTGCTGCCACAGCAGCCTCCCAAAATTCGAACGCCGAGCGAAGCAGCGTCGCGCGCGAATTGCGCAAAATACTCGGGAGACGATTTCGGATACACGATGCGGTCGCCGACGCGTTTCGGGAAGCCGGCGTTGGGCATTCCGCTGACGCACAAGCTGGAATTTTTCGTGAGATTCGCCAGCTCACGAAGAATGGGAAGCAGAAGCTGCGGTCCAATGGTGCAATTCGCCCCGATGACCTGGACATCCTTTGTTTTTATTTTTGCCACGGCGTCTTCGGGACGCGTGCCGTCGACGGTGCTGCCTTCCTCGGAATAGGTGAGCTGCGCGACGACGGGCAATTTGGAAAAGGAGCGGATGGCGTCGATCGCAGCGAGAATTTCATCGAGTTCGCTGAACGTTTCCAAAATATATAAATCGACACCGCGCTCTTCGAGTGCGGTAGCTTGCTCGCGGAAGATTTCGTGAATCTCATCGCTCGGAAGCTGTTTCCCCTGCCGCAAAGTTCCGAGCGGGCCGATGGAGCCGGCGATCAGAACTTCGTGGCGCGCGGCCTCACGCGCTTCACGGGCGATTTTGACGCCGCGATGATTGAATTCTCCCGCGCGATCGCCCAGGCCGAGCGCCGCGAGTTTGTGTCGGTTCGCGCCAAAGGTATTTGTCTCGATAATTTGCGCGCCTGCGTCCAAATAAATCTGGTGGACGCGGAAGACAGCCTCCGCTTGCGTGGCGTTCAGCTCATCGAGGCAGCGCTGCGGGCCCAGCATTTCGTAGAGCATCGAGCCCATCGCTCCGTCGCCGATGAGCACCGAATCGCGCAGCCGCTCATTGAGTTCTTCAATCTTCATTTCGCGCCTTGCTCCGCCGGAATCGGCGGGCTGGCAGTATAGCATTCGGAGGGTCTGACGCTGTGACCAGCTATAGAGACTCCGAGTTCGTGACACGGACTTCATCTTCCCGGCGGCTTCCGGCTGTGCGAGAATCGCTATCACAAAAATGGATCCAGGAAGGTTTCGATTCGGGTTATTCGAGTTTGACGCAGTGACGCAGGAACTGCGGCGCGACGGAGCGCTGGTTCGCTTGCAGCCCCAGCCGGCGCAAGTGCTCGCATGCCTGCTGGCGCGTGCCGGCGAAGTGGTCTCACGGGAGGAATTGCGCCAGGCTATTTGGGGCAGCGAGACGTTCGTTGATTTTGATCGCGGGCTGAATTTTTGCATGGGGCAAGTTCGTTTCGCGCTTAATGATGATTCTGTTACGCCGCGATATATCCGCACGATTCCCAAGCGCGGATATCAGTTCATTGCGCCGATGGAGGGCATTGCGCAAAAAACTACAGCGCGTTCTCAGGAAGCGGAAACTATATTCGAGAAATCAAAGTTCTTTCGTGTAGCAGCGCTGGTCTGCGCTGGAGTGGCGCTGGCAGCGCTGGCGTTGAGCGCCGGATATTGGCTGCGCTCATGGGACGCGTCAAAGCGGCGGCCAATCGTGGCGGTGTTGCGATTCGACAATGAAACGAGCGATCCGGCGATGGTGAAATTCAGTGACGGTCTGACCGACAATGTAGTGGAAGAGTTGACGGCACAGAGCCGGGGACGATACGAGGTAATTGGCAACGCACGAATTTTGCGTTTGCCGCGGGACCAGCGCGACCTGGAAGCAATTTCGTCGTCGCTGCACGCCGCGTACGTTGTGCTCGGACAGGTGCAGAGCAGCGGAACACAGACTCGGATTCTGGCGCACTTGATTCGGATGCCGGATCAAACGCATCTGTGGGTTGCGCGCATGGACCGGTCGATTCAGGATCCGTTGGGCGTTGAATCCGACGCGGCGCAGAAAATTGCCGCTGCGTTTGCTGACCGAGTAGCCAAAGATTCGAGCGGAATCCGCTTACCCGAAGCTCCAAGCCGATGAATTCCTGGGAGATAGCTCCTCATTTTTTCCTGACTGGCAAATTCTTGGTCTAGCTTGCGCCGGAAGTGTGGCGGGACCATTCTCGCGATGTGGTCCTGGAGGATGCACATGCGAAATGAATGGACTCGTCGCAGCTTGTTGAGGTTTGCAGCGGTGGCCGTTCCGGCGAGTGGGATCGGATTAGGGCGACTAACTGCGCTGCGGATCCCCGGCGGGGAGGGCGCATTGAAAGAAGGACAGACAAATCAAACGCATTCGAGTGCGGGGTCAGCTACGGATTTGTTTCCTACGCAGCCGCCAGAACTAGTGCGGGAAATGGTCACGGTGGCGCATTACGACTTGAAGCGCGTAAAGGAACTCGTGGAGGCACGGCCTTCGCTGGCGCGCGCGGCATGGGATTGGGGTTTTGGCGATTGGGAAGATGCGCTTGGGGCCGCGTCGCATATGGGCAATCGCGCCATGGCCGAGTACTTGATTTCGAAAGGCGGGCGACCGACGATTTTCTCGGCGACTATGCTTGGCCAGTTGGAAATCGTGAAAGGCTTCGTGGCGGCGCAGCCGGGGGTTCAGGCTATTCGCGGGCCACACAGTATCAGCTTGCTCGCACATGCGCGGATGGGCGGCGAGACCGCGCGGCCTGTTTTTGAATTCTTGCAATCGTCGCCGGACTCCGATTCCGAAGCGCCCGTGGCATTGCCGGAAAATGAAACGGCAAGTTTGGTAGGGACTTATGCCTTTGGAGCCGGAGCGAGCGAACAGATCGTCGTGGACGCGGACCTGAGAATGTACGCGGGAAGCAAAATGTATACGCATGCACCGCAGCTTAATTGGACACGCAAAGGAACGATGGGCCGGCCGCTCTTTCATCTGGGCGACCACACGTTTTGCCCTGCGGGCGCTCCGTCGGCGCGAATACGCTTTACGGAGAATGCTGCTGGCGTGCTGATGACCATCACCGACGCGGACTTCCTGCTCACCGCACGCCGGAAAGCAAAGGTGGGCTAACGCATTTGCTCCATGATGCCGGCGATGGTGTCCATCAAATCGAATTTGGTGAGGATTTCGAATTTGCCGGTGGACATTTCCACGAAGACGGCGGGGCCGGAGTGGCTGAGGAGATGCGTAACGCGTTCGACGGG
>DATEHB010000067.1:0-9614 GCA_035279805.1 Candidatus Acidiferrales bacterium | reverse complement strand
CAGAGCACCGGCCTCTATCGCGGACTGAAGTTTTACGGCGCGCCGGCGCAACTCGTCGAGTACCCGCGCGAAAATCACGGCTTCCACGAGGAAAAGCACGAACTCGACCGCCTGAACCGCATCGTCGCCTGGTATCAGAAGTACTTGAAATAGGTCATTTTCAGGCACATTCCCGGCCAAGTGCTTTACACGCCTTTGGCCCCATGCTATCTTCTTTTGTATCACCGCCGATCTGAAGCGCCAGACGGCTGGGCCCGCACACTGCGACCCGCCACGATTTTTGTCTCGAAATTCTTCTCGAAGCTTAAAAATTCAGGCTGCTTCCGGCATCCAAGGGAAGAGCCGGGCTATTTCCAAGGAGCGGCGTGCTCAAACTTCGTAAAGTCGAATTGCTGGGCTTCAAATCCTTCTGCGAGAAGACGCAAATCGTCTTCAGCGGCAGCGGCGTTACATGCATCATTGGCCCCAACGGGTGCGGAAAATCCAATGTCGTCGACGCCATTTCTTGGGTTCTCGGCGAACAAAGCCACAAAATGCTTCGCGCCGAGCGCATGTCCGACTGCATTTTTAACGGCACCGTGAAGCGCCCGCCGATGGGCATTTCTGAGGTGTCTCTAACTCTTGTTGATCCGGAACTTGCCGACGCCGTTGCTAAAGTATTCGGCGCTGAACAGGGTCCTTCCTCAGAAGCCGTCACGGAAAATTCCGCCGCCTCTCCTGCCGAACCCGCTGCGGCCGAACTGGAAGTAGTCGCGGCCGAGGCCACCGAGTCAAGCGTTGCGGAAGCCGCTTCAAAAACCGACAAGCACTGGACAAAACGCGCGCAAGACAAACCTGCCGTCCACGTCAAGCCCGGCGAAGTCGTTGTTGGCCGCCGCCTCTATCGCTCCGGACAAAGTGAATACCTCATCAATGGCCGCGTGGCGCGTCTACGCGACGTCCAGGAGCTTTTCATGGGCATGGGCCTCGGCCCCGATTCCTACGCCATCATCGAGCAGGGTCGCATCGGTCAAATCCTGAATTCGCGCCCTATGGATCGCCGTGCGCTCATCGAAGAAGCCGCAGGCATCACCGTTTACAAGACCAAACGCCGGCTCGCCGAAGCAAAACTCGAAGCCTCCAAAGTAAATCTCTCGCGCGTCAACGACATCCTTGTCGAAGTCGAAAAGCAGCTCGCATCTTTGAAACGCCAAGCCTCCAAAGCCCGCCGCTACGCCGAATTGCGCGAAGAAATGCGCGGCCTGATGCGCACAGTCCTCGCCAGCAAGGCGCGTCACCTGGAATCGGAAGCTGAACGCCTCGAAAAAGTGCTTGGCGAAATGATTGCCGCGGAAAACAGCGAGAGCGCGAAGATTCATGAACTCGAGCTCGAGCAGGAGCGGCTAAACACACGCAACTACGAACTCGAAAACGAGCTCCGGCAGCTTCAGAATCTCCTCAATCAATCCGCGCTCGAACTCGACCGCGCCGAAAATCGCATTTCCTTTAACCGCGAACAAGCCGCGCAGATCGATTCGCGCGTTAATCAGCTCGCCGCGGAAATCGTCCAGTCAGAAACGCAGGCCGCGCAGATCGAAACGCGCCTCGGCAATCATCGCGAAGGCGCCGCCGCATTGCGCGCCGAATCCGCGCAACTCGAGTCGCACCTCCAGAATTTCGCGCGCCAGATCGAATCCGGCACTGCCGAGCAAGTTGCTATCGAGCAGCACATTGCCGCTCTGCGCGACGCTGCGTCACGCAGCGGCGAGGATTCCGTTCGCGCGCAGGTCGAATCCTTGCAGGCTGAAGATCAGGCCGCTCGCATCGCCATCGAGCAGGGGCAACGCCAGGAAGTTTTGGCGCGCTCCGAAGCCGAGCGCTCATCCCAATCCGAGAAAGTCCAAAACGCCGAAGTCCGCCATCGCGAAACCGAAGTAAACGCCCTCGATCTTGCTGGGCAGGTTCGCGACACGCAGGAATCTCTTGCCGCAACGCGGCGCGCGCATCAGGAAACCGCCCAACGGAACGAAAAAGTACGCGAAGATCTTTCCGCCGGGCGCGCCCGCCGCAGCTCGCTCGAACAAATCCTCAACGATCGCGCGTACACGGCCGAAGCTGTGCAAAAACTTTTTGCCGTGAATGGCGAACAGGATTCGCGCGGCTTCCGCGCCGTCGGAGTCCTCGCCGATTACGCCGAAGTGGAGGAACAGTACGAAGGCGCGATCGAGCAATTTCTCCGCGACGAGCTCGAATACGTTGTCGTTGAAACTTTCGACCACGCTCGCGCGGGCATCAGCCTTTTGCGCGAAGAAATGGGTGGCCGGGCGACTTTCTTTGTCGATTCCCTGCGCCAAATGAAGTACGAGCCTCGGCCCGGCGCCGTGACTCTTTCTTCGGCGGGAATCGTCTCTCGTCTCGATCGCCTCGTGGAGTTCCGCGATCCGCTCGGTCCCGCGGCCAAACAATTCCTGTCCAAACTCGAAGGCGCTTACTTAATCGAAACTGCCGCCGAAGCCGAAAAACTGGCGCGCGAAAATCCGCAGCAGTATTTCGTCACGCTCGACGGCACCTGCTATCACGGACGCATGGTCACGGGCGGCCGCCCCGGCGAAGCCGGCCCGCTCGCTCTCAAGCGCGAATTGCGAATGCACGAAGCCGAAGTCGTTCGTCTTGAACGTCTCGCTTCGGAAACACAGGCTGAATTGGCGCGCACGGAGGCGGAGCAGCGCCGAATCGAAAACGAATTGGAACAGAAACTCGCCGCTCACGTCGAAGCTGAGAAAACGCGCGTGAGCGCGTTCCATCAATTCGAGCAGGCTCGCGAAGATCTCACGCGCCTCGATCAACAGGTTGCCGAGGCGCAGCGGGAAGTCGCTCGCCTCCAGGCCGATGCCGAGCAGGCCCGCTCCCGCGCCTCGGAGGCTCACCGCCTCAGCGAACAGACTCTTGTCTCCCGCGCCGCGGCCGAGCAGGAAGCCGTTGCCGCCACGGAACGACTTGCCGCGTTGCGGGAAAGCGTTTTAACGCAGCAAGCCGAATTATCAGCACGTCGTGAGGAATTGGCTGCGATGGCCGAACGCCTCGCGAACACGGAAACGCTTGAGTCGCGCCTGGCTGAGGAATCGAGCCAGGCCCTCGAGCGCCTCACAACGCTAACTGGCCAGCGCGACGCGCTCATACAGGAGAAAACCGAGCGCGAATCGAGCAATTCTCAGCTCCAGCAGCAGGCCGAACATTATCGTGGCGAAAAGTCCCAGTTCGAGCAGCGTCAGGTTCAGCTCGAACAACAATGGAATTCACAACGCGAACGCACTTCGGTTCTTGAGGAAGACCTCCGCGCGAGGCGCGTTTCGCTGGAAGAATTGCGCACGAATCGCACTCAGCGCGAAATCGAGAAAGCCCGCAACGGCTCCGATCGCGAGCATCTCCGCCAAACCTGTGTTTCCGAGGCCAACGCTCAGCCAGAGGAGCTGATCGCGCAGCAAGAGCAGATTCTGACCGGCGAAGAATTGGTCGCCACCGAAGCCGGCTACACGAGCATGAAGGAGCGCCTCGAATCGATGGGCCCCGTGAATATGATGGCGCTCGAAGAATATCAGGACTGCGATCAGCGCAATTCGTTCCTCACGCGCGAGCGCGACGATCTCGTCCAGTCCATTCAAAACACCCAGCAGGCCATCACCGAGCTTGACACTGTCTCGCGACAGAAATTCGAAGAAGCGTTCACCGTCATCAATCGCAATTTTGGCGAAGCTTTCCGTACACTCTTCGGCGGCGGCAATGGCGAAATGCGTCTCACGGAGCCTGACAGTTCCGGCGATTGCGGCATCGACATCGTGGCCCAGCCGCCCGGCAAGCGCCTGCAGAATATTATGCTGCTCTCGGGAGGCGAAAAGGCCATGACCGCTCTCGCGCTCCTGATCGCCGTTTTCCGTTTCCAGCCAAGCCCGTTTTGCATTCTCGACGAAGTGGACGCGCCTCTCGATGAAGCAAATGTCGGGCGTTTCAACCGCATGCTCCTCGACATGGGCGAGCAAACCCAATTCATCATCGTCACGCACAACCGCAAGACGATGGAAATGGGCTCGATGCTCTACGGTGTCACCATGCAGGAGCCCGGAGTTTCAAAACTCGTTTCGGTTCGCTGGGATGAACACGCGCAATCCACCGCGGCGTAATTTTTTTCTGGCAATTCACCGCGGATTCTGAAGAAGTTTTCCTCAGGCCCTCTCCTTACCTGATTGACATCTCGTTTTCCTGCGCTAGAATTACGTCTTTAAACAGGAAGGAAAAACTTTGGCGACTCCAGTGACTTGCCCAACAATTTCACAAACCGATTTTTCAGGATTAAAACCTCTTGCACGCGGTAAAGTTCGCGACATTTACGACCTCGGCGATCGCCTTTTGATTGTCGCGACCGATCGCCTGTCAGCTTTCGACGTGATTCTGCCTACGCCGATTCCTGATAAAGGCCGCGTCCTCACACAGCTATCGCTTTTCTGGTTCGACAAACTCGCCGATGTCGTCCCGCATCATGTCATCAGCGCCGCCAATTTTTCCGGCGAGCTGGCGCCATACCAAAACTCGCTCAACGGCCGTGCCATGATTGTGCGCCGCACAAATCCGATTCCCATCGAATGCGTTGCGCGCGGTTACATTTCAGGCTCCGGATGGAAAGACTATCGCGCTACGGGGAAGGTCTGCGGCATTCCGCTTCCTGCCGGATTGAAGGAATCCGACCGCTTGCCTGAACCTATTTTCACGCCGGCGACAAAGGCCACCTCCGGCCACGATGAAAATATTTCCTTCGACGAGGCCGCTGCGCAAATCGGCCGGCCTCTTGCCGCCCGCCTGCGCGATATTACTCTCGAAGTCTATCGCCGCGCTTCCGAGTACGCCGCTGCGCGCGGCATCACCATTGCCGACACGAAACTCGAATTCGGACTTGTTGGCGACGAACTCATCTGGATCGACGAAGCTCTGACTCCCGATTCCTCGCGCTTCTGGCCGGCGGATTCTTACCAGCCCGGCAAGGCCCAACCATCTTTTGACAAACAGTTTGTTCGCGACTATCTCGAGCATATTGGCTGGTCGAAACAGCCACCCGCACCCGCGCTGCCGCCCGATGTCGTCAGCGGAACGCGCGCCAAATATCGCGAAGCGTATCAGCGATTGACCGGACACCCGCTCGACTAGACATATTTCGTCAATGATTCTCGCGTCAGACATAGGCGATCGGCTGGCTTCGCCTGGAAAGTTAAACTCGTCGGGGCACGGCATTGCCGTGCCAAAGAGTGCCCTGTTTCATGGAGGCTCTAGCCCCTGACATCGCCCTCGGCATTTGTAGATAGCTGGATTCTAACCCTGCAGCCCAGCCCCGCATCGGCGCTTCGGAGGATGCAATTGTGAAGGATCAGTTGGAAGCCCTTATTGGGCAGATGGTGGAACGCGGCATCCTGCTTGAAGAAGCGCTCGCCGAATTCGAGCGCCGTTTCATCAAACGCGTCATGGATCACGTGGAAGGCAACCAGTGCCGCGCCGCGCGCACTCTGGGAATTCATCGCAACACGCTCGGCCGCAAGCTCGAAGAATACAAGCTCGACCGTAACGGTCGCCATCATTCCTAGCGCCACATCAATCAGCCTGAAATCGGCGCAAAATAAAAGGCCGCTCCGCACATCTTACGGAACGGCCCCTTTTTATTTCCTAAAAAATAACCGCAGTCCAGTTAACGCGTCCCCGGACGTCGCGGGCGCTTCTTCGGAGCGTTCTTCTCCGGCGGAATCACCGACGCATCCACTTTGCACTTGTCGAAGTGCACCAAAAACGGCTGCGTGTCGTAACTCACCAACGTGCCTGTGAACTTGATGGCTTCGCCCTTCTGCAAGCGAGCCGCTTCAGGCTGAACGGGAGGTAGATTAGCCGCCGCCTGCGTTCCGCCCGCGCCCGCTGCACCAGCAGAAGCTGTGCCGCCCGCCGGCGTCGCCGTATACACGGTCACGTCCAGATTCGGCGTTGTTCCTGCCTGTATTTCCTCGCCCGTCGCCGCTGTGAACACTTTGAAGTCGATCGAATCCGTTCCCGGCGCAGTGTCAATGATCTTGCCGACAACGTTCGGAATTTCCTGCCCGCAAACCGCGAGCCACGTCATTTTTCCTTTATCGCCGCCCGCCTGCAGGTCCGTCAAGATCGAAAGCAGGTTGCTGGCCTGCAACACTTTGCCCAAATCCGCTGCGCTGGGCAAGGTATACGTCGCTGGCCGCGTCGGCGTAGTTCCAGCCAGTTGAATCAGCTCGCTCATCTGCTGATCAAGCAGAGTTCCGCAAGCCGGTTGCTCGTAATTGAACATCTGAGCGCGCAGATAGGTCCGCATCTGCGCTTCACCGGGCCCCTTCAACGCGATCGAGCGCGCCAGCGCCCAGAATCCATTCATATAGAGGTCGTTCAGTCCCGGGTCCGCTGCCGTCGCCGAAGTCGCCGCTGCGTCTGTAGTGGGGGGAGTCGTCGGAGGCTGCCCGTTCGGCGTCGTGGCGGGCGTCTGCGTCTTGGGCGACTGCTGCGACGCTAATTGCAGGTAAGCGACTCCCAACCGGAAATATGTCGCCGCGTCGTCCGATTTGTCGGCCAGCACGGCGTTGAACGAATCAATCGCAGCCTTATAATCCTTCAACTGAAACGCCGCTGATCCCGCCGTGTAATTGAACAAAATCTCAGGCGGCTTCTTTTGTTGCGCAAACTGGTCATCCGTCATGTTCGCTGGCTTCGGCAGCTCGCCAAGCACCTTCAATCCATCGAGCGCCGCCTGGCGGGCCTTCGTCAACTCGTCCTGCGCGTTGGGATCTTTCTCGTTGAACGACTGGTTGAACGCCACCGCGCGAATGTACAGAGCCTGCAGCCTGTCGCCCGTCACTTTTTCCTTGGTCACGCCCGGAATCACGGTGAGCTTGTCGTCCGGCACGGCCAGGAATTTGTCGATGGACTCAATCGTCTTCGGATAATTCTTCAACTGGTTGTAGGCCTGATAATCCGTCTGATACACAAGCGGCAAGAGCACAGAGTTCGGGAACTTCGAGGCAAAATCGTCGCACGACTGAATTTTTGCCTGAGGGTCGGTCTGGCTCGAACAAGCCTGAAAAGCGTTGTACTCAGCGAGTGTGTATGGCGTCTTGGCGGCCGGCGGTTGTTGCTGATCTTGGGCGGACGCCAGCGGGGCGGCCAAACTCAACACAGCGGCCACAAACACCAAAATCCCGTTCGCGGTGAAGCTCTTTCGCATCATCTTCCTCCTGCCTCCTCGATCAGATTCGCAACCATCCGCAGGCACTGTCGAGACTGCGCTGGCTAAGATTGCGGGCGTGCATAAAACCCTCGGATTATAGGGAAACCGCCACAGCCGTGCAAGGCCATTCCCGCGAATCCTCCGCCGACCTCACCAGCCTGTCGTTCAGGTAACCTCGCTGATCTGATGATAAGATGATGAATGCCGGTCAAACGTCGCCCAGTCGAGCCCGTGGACTCAAGTCGCGTCAGGGCACGGCCTGTGTACCACAGGCAGGCTTCAGTTCACCCTGAGGAACAAAGGCCGTGCCGAAGGAGCCGCGCCACGCCTACCGAAAATCCGCGTTCTTTGCGTCCCGACGCATTTGACCGGGACCTCGCCGGACAATCCGCTCTCATCACGGGAGCCAGCCGAGGCATCGGCTTCGCCATCGCTCGCCGCCTTGGCCAAATGGGTGCGCGCGTCTGCATTTGCGGCCGCGACAAAAAAGCCCTCGACGACGCAGCCATGCGCCTCCGCGACGAAAATATCGACGCGTTCGCTTTTCCTGCCGACGTCTCGCGCGCCGACCAAGTGGCCTCCCTCGTCGACGCCACTCTAAAAAAATTCTCCGCCATCGACGTCCTCATCAACAACGCCGGAGTCGGCCGCTTCGGCCCCATTCATCAACTCAGCCAAGCAGACTGGGATGCAGTGTTAGACACCAATCTCAAGGGAGTGTTCCTCGTCAGCCAGGCTGTAATCCCCGGAATGCTCACGCGCGGCCGCGGCCACATCATCAACATCAGTTCACTCGCCGGAAAAAATTCCATGCCCGGCGGCGGAGCCTATTGCGCCTCCAAATGGGGCCTGCTCGGCCTCACCTATTGCATGGCCGAAGATCTCCGCGCCCACGGCATTCGCGTCGCATCCATTTGCCCCGGCTCCGTCGCCACCGACTTTTCTCACAGCTCCACAAAGGACGCTAAGAAAATGCTCCAGCCCGATGACGTCGCCCACGCCGTCGCCGCGCTCCTCACCCAGGCCCCCCAAAGCTTCATCAGCGAAGTCCTCCTGCGCCCCACCCAAAAACCCTAGCCATTTGTCACTTCGCTCTTGTAGCGGCGGCCTTCAGGCCGGCAGATTCGCTTCCTTCAAACCTTTATAACAATCGTCGCAAGGCGGCTTCGAATTTCGATGGGTAGTCGAAACCGACTGTTCGTTTGCGAATCACGCCTTTCTTATCGACGAGGATGGTTGTCGGTATGCCCCGCAATCCGAATTTATTCTGGACGTCCATCGTTCCCATCAGCAGCGTGTAATGCACGCCCATCTTTTGCGCGAATTTCTTCAGGTTCGCCCGGGTGTCCATCGAAAGGCCGATTCCAATCACGATTAGGCCACGCGATGCGTAGCGTTCCTGAAATTTCTCGTAGGCGGGCATTTCCGTTTTACACGGACCGCACCACGACGCCCAAAAATCAATCAGCAAGGTCTTGCCCCGAAATTCGCTCGAGCACACTTTGCGTCCGTCAAGATTGTTGAGGCAGAAATCCGGCATGTGCGCGCCGATTCGCGCCACCGAAATTGGCTTGGCGGATTGGATCGGTTGCGGACGAGCAATTCCCTTTGCCGCTGCTGCGCAGAAGCTCGCTGCCGACAACACCGCAGCCGTGACAACTAAAATTCTGAATGGCGGCTTCAATTTACATCACCTCCTGCACCTCGAATTTCAGCAACGGCGCTTCTTTCGATTTTTTCGTTTTCCCGGGAGGCTTCGTGTAGATGATCCCGCGCATGCGCGCCGTTGCTCCCGATGCGGCAAGCGTCTGGATTTTGTCCGCGAACGCGCCGGGCACAATCGGATAATTGATTTTCGGCGTGACTTCGAAAACCAGTGCGCCCGCCGCGTCTTTGATGATTCGCCCGCTTGCTGTGACGCTCATCTCCACCACGGAAACGCCGCTGTCGTATGTCAGCTTAAGCACGGACGCCGGGTCGAAGCCTCCATCCGGCTTGGGCGTGATCGTTACTTTCCCATCGAGCAATTCCACTTTCACGTTAGCGACGCCATCCAGGCGCCGGAGGGTTTGCTGCACCCCGTATGCTCAATAGTTTCAAGTCATGCCTTGAACTTTCAGATTCACCTGCTCGATGCCCGCGTGCACTTGCGGCGCGAGAAGCAGCATGGCAAACAGCAGCAACCAGGTGCGTTTGTTTCGCATGTCGGGTCTCCTTATTTTGATTTATCTTAATTTCCCCAGAATAAATTGCCGCGTGACTCCGATACTGAATTGCCGCGCGAATCGCGTTGGCGCGCCCGCACGGTCCTGCGCGACGGGAATTTCAAAGCCGAACCACAGATGCAAGCCCGGCT
>DATEHB010000066.1:0-20287 GCA_035279805.1 Candidatus Acidiferrales bacterium | reverse complement strand
GTTCGCGGCAGTGCGCGACAGCGCGCCGGCATGCGGCATAGCTTTCGAGCGGATCCGTTCCATCATAATCCTCGACGTGCAGATTTGGATGATTCGCCACAAGATTCGCCACGTTGCCGCCCGGCGTCTGCACCTCGCAAGGAACCGAAATGGCGAAACCATTGTTCTCTACAAAAAAGACTACCGGCAGCTTTCGCGTCGACGCAGTGTTGAGCGCCTCCCAGAATTCGCCTTCGCTCGTCGCCCCTTCACCTCCAGAAACACAAACGACCTCGTCATGTTGGTGGCGAACCGCTTCACCGAGCGGCGCGGCCTTGGCCTGCGCTAGCGCTTTCGGAAAACGATCGTAGAAGAGCGACGCTTCCGCTGCACCGACCGCTTGCAACCATTGCGTTCCGGTCGGCGACGATTTGGAAACTATGTTGTAGTCCTGATGGCCCCAGTGCGAAGGCATCTGGCGTCCGCCTGATGCAGGGTCATCCTTCGCGCCAACACCTTCCAGAAGCATTTCGTAGGGAGTGACGCCCAGCATCAGACACAAGGCCCGGTCACGATAATAGAGGTAAAACCAATCGTAGGCGGACTTGAAAACCAGACCAGCTGCGGCAGTGGCGGCTTCGTGTCCCGCGCTGCTGATTTGGAAATAAATTTTGTTCTGGCGTTTGAGTTGAATCTCGCGATCGTCCAATCGTCGCGACAAAAACATCACGCGATACAGCCGAATCAAGGCTTCGCGATCGAGACCGTGATACTTAGCGGCGTCGAACTTGGCTGTCTTTGTTCTTGTCTGCAGAGCCATCGGCTACCTTGTGCCTCGCGGGATTTGAATCAGCGTGGCCATTATAACGGAAGGATTTGCGCGTACCAAATACGGAAAGAACGTATGTCAGGAACTTACAATCGAAACCAATTTGTCCATTTAGCTGAGAGAATCGAAAAGCTCGGAAGTCTTTTCAAAAGCCGATTCGTTGTGATGAATCACTTTGCTTTTGACGGACTTAAATGCATCGTCGGCTGGGATGCGCTCAACCCAGCTCTGCGCGAGGTGCTTCTCGTGGTTTGAGAAGTTCAGCCGCACCAGCAAACGCACGGGTTCGTTCTCTTCGGATTCTTTCTTCATGCCTTTGCGTTGCGTCTCGTCTTTCGCCACTGCGCCCTCTCTCGTCTCCGGCGATTCTCTTTCGAACTTAAATTGAAGCTTGTTCCCGAGACGGAAACCTTGCTTCCAACCTTCTATGCGATGACGGGCCAGCTGCGCCGCTTCTTCGTCAGTGCCAAAATCGAAAATCAAGAATGTTTGTGCCATGTCAATATTCTATAGTGCCCCGGCCGTCCTAGGCCATAACGAATCGCAGTAAGTCCAGTCCCTGGATTGTCTCGCAATCACTTTGCGGCGCGATATAGAATCGCGCGCACTTTTTCCAGCGTGATCAGGCCGCCGTCAACCATTGGATCGAGCCGCGGCAATATCTGCTCGCGCGGCGCTTGCCGGCCTGCCTGCCCACTCGAATCGAGGCCACGCCGGCAGCATTTCCAGAAATCTGCGAACTAGGTTGGAGCATCGATTGGAACGGCTGGACCGCAAGTCTGTGCGCTCTCTAACTCCCTCGGGATAGCAGCGCCGACTCTCTTCTCTATTTCGAGTCCCGTCCTTGGCGCGTGGAGCGGTCACGTTCGCGAACTTTCGCTATAGCACCATTCGCCTCGGCAGGCCAGCCGAGCTGAGCTTCAATGAGATCAAATACGCTGCGATCAACGCCCTCGACACTCAGGCATTCATCCTGAAAGCACCGCAGAAAAACATTATTCCCGAAGCTCGCAAACTCTGCCTCTTCCGTGTCAGGTTGTTTAACCGCATATTTTTTTTCGAAAGCGTCGCGATAACCACGGAAGAAAGAATCCGCATCTTTTTCGGTATCCAGCGCAATCAGAACTACAAGCAACGTCTGTTTTGTCGTCTTGTTTTCGAACAGCGCATAACGGTCGCCGCGCCACATCGCCGCAAAGTGCTCTGCTTTGTCGGTTGCGATAAACTGTTTCAACACCTCGCGGAGCGCAAATTCGCCGACCACATTTTCGTCGAGCTTGTTCCAACCGCGTCGAACCGCTGATTTCAGATCGGGCAGCGCAATGGCACGGGGCTTCACCCCTTGAAAATAAAGATTCGGATGCAAAATCTGCTGCGTTGAAGCCGGCGGATTCTCGAAGACTCTCCTAAATTCTGGCCATCCCGAAGTCGCTTTCAAAACTTGCTGGGTGAACACGGCGCCATCAAGGTAGGGAAATAGCAGCTCATCACGAATAAATAGTGGCGCTTTCGCGAGATTGGGATCCTTATCCATCTCTCCCGCGACACCGGATTCGATGAACGGAGCTATATCGGCCACCTCACGGACGCTGGTGTGCATACCGGCCAGGCTATAATCCATCATAGCCGCTAACGCCGAACCTTCGACGACCGCATCCCTCGCCAGCGAGGCGTCGTCATTCTCATGTACCGCCTTTTGCCACTTCTCAAGATCGAAATACTGGTCGTCGAGCGCATGCGTCAGCTCATGAGCCATCACCGGCTTTTGCTCAACGGGGTCGATCCAGTCCGCGATGAAGAATTCTTTTTTCTCGGGATCGTAGAGGCCCGCGACTTGTTCGGTGAGCACGTCGAGCAAGAACGAATCGAGCGGAAATCCTTTTGGGATCAGGCCAAAAGCCTCCAGCGTGCGCTGGTCCGCATAACGTTTGTCCGGCGACTCATCCTTTTTTTGCTGCTCAACAAGATACTGGCGGATCTCCGCCTTCGTGCGAATGCTTTTTTTCAGTGAAGATTTCACGGGCAAGTCCAAAATCTTGCTCATCACCTGGAGAACTTGGTCGGCCGCGACGAAGAATTCTTCGTTAGTTTGGGAATTTGGATCGGAACTGTGACCAGCGCCGAGCGCGGAAACAGCGGCCGTCGCGCCGACGCCGGCCGCAATCAAACAAATCACTAGAATCGAGTTCTTGATTCGCATATTACCTCGCTCGGATAGGATGAGACTCCGACGAGAAGAGTTTCCAGCTTCTTTTGAGGGCCCCCAGTCTATGGCCGCGTCCCGATAGCGGCAAGTACGCAATGCCGGTCGCGCTAAATTGCTGAGTCGTCGCAACCAATCGGAACGCTTGTAAGCGAAATCGAAACATGCGATAAAGCTCTGTTCTGATTTCATAACAAGCCGATAACTTTGCTATTACTCAACAATGAATGTGCAGCGCCTTGCTCGGAGTTCCGCCGAGATGTTTCCGGGAATTAGCCTGCGTCAAGTTCGCGAACGTCTCGGTCTGACGTACCGGGACGTTGAGCATGCAAGCTATGAGTTAGCCCAGCGTCACGGGCGGCCGGAATTTATTGTCCATATCAGCCGCTTGGCGGATTTTGAGAACTCCGGGGCCGTGCCCGGCCTCCACAAGCTATTTTCCCTTTGCAGCATTTACCACTTGGACTTGCAGGAGGCATGCCAATGGTATGACGTCCCCCTTGTTGACATTTTTGGGGCCGCCACATCACAGAATCCGCCTCGAACGCATATGGCTGCACCGCCGCGTGTAGTGAGGTTACCTATTCATTTCGATCCAGCATTCGATCCCCGGCGAACGAGCTACCTCACGCGCATGGTCGAAAGCTGGGGCCACTTTGAAGCGGCAATGCTAAAAAACGGCCACAACTATCACTACGGATACATCGGACAGGAGGATCGCTGGATGGAGCCGCTGCTGCGTCCAGGTGCGCTCGTGTTGGTTGATCCACAGCGACAAAGGGTCGAATCGGGTGGCTGGCGGAATGAAGCAGACAGACCGATCTACCTTGTCGACATACGAGGTGGTTACCGTTGTTGTTGGTGCCTCATGGAAAAGGCCAGGCTCGTCTTGCAACCGCATCCTCTGTCTAATATCGCGCCAGAGGCTTATCGTTTCCCGGACGAAGCGGAAGTGGTCGGACAAGTGATTGGCGTTTCTATGCGTTTGGTCCCGGACTAAGACTGCCTTCAGCGATCAGGCGAAGCAAAACGCTAAGATTGGAACAAAAAAGATCGCGCAAATATGATGGAACACCCGACGGAATGAGCAATTTGTAGAACTCATGCTCTTGCCAACGCACCGCGATGTGGTTGGTGGGACTGCCAAAACTCTCAAGGCATTTTCGCAAGTCTGCTTCCTGCTGTTCAAGCGGCGCCTCCAAAATCCTCTCGAAGAGTTCCTGATGGCATAGGCCAAGTGCCTGGTGAACCGCTGGCTCGGAATAGAGAGTTTCCAAACCTGCATGGTGATACCGGCCCGTCGCCATATCTCGCAACGTGGCTATGTGTAGCAAACGGCAAAGATCTCCGGGGATTCCCGCGAGTGTCGTCGAGGCGAAGTCTTCAATTATCCGCTGATTTTGGTGGAACTCGTCGAGAGCTTCCATTTTCCAGCCTGTTCCGTCGTCAGAACATTTCGGGCGCACCTACTCAAACGTGATGAATACCTGCGAGAAATGGTTCACAGGAGGTATTCAACGATGAAACGGACAGCAGCTCTAACCTTCGGTATCGGTGCACTGCTCGCGATACTAGCTTTGGCGGCTATTGGCGTCAACCCTGGCCTCGCGAACACTTCGCGCAGTTCGTCAATCTGGGCTCACGGCGGATCCCTCATTCTAAGAGTTCTCCCGAACTCCTGGGCAGACGGCGGGACACCTCCGCCACCCTGGCCGGACACAATCACTTCGACAATTCACATGTGGGCAGACGGCGGGACACCTCCGCCACCCTGGCCGGACACAACCACTTCGACAATTCACATGTGGCCAGACGGCGGGACACCTCCGCCACCCTGGCCGGATTCGCCTGTTTCCCTTACAGTTGGCGTTTAGGCTCAGGTTATGCGCGCCCGGGTGCCTTGTAGTAGACGTTACCGAGATCGAAATGATATAGTGCACCCTGGCGCGTATGGGCTTGTCTTTCTCTGACTCTGCGCATTGGATGGTCACCACTGTCATTGAGGCGGTGGTCTTGAGTTTAGCTCTGCGTCGGAACCTTTTCGATCGCCTTCCGGTGTTCACGATTTATCTCTGTACCGTTGTCGCCAACGAAGCAATCATTTGGCTCACTTACTCGTTCACGGGGATCAGATCTCATACCTCGTTTTATGTTTACTGGACCATGCAAGCGATCCAAGTATCGATCCGTGCGGTCGTAGTATATGAAATTTGCCGAGAGCTTCTTTCGCGCTATACAGGCATATGGAAACTCTGCCGTCCGTTGTTAATCCTATTAGGAGTAGGAATCGCCTCCAGCGCGGCTGTGATGGTCCGGCAGCAAGTGCATCCACTTTCCTCGACTATCTTGATGACGGAACGAAGCCTGGAATTCACAGTGGTTGGTATTTTAATTCTTGGGCTGATTTTCTGCCGTTACTACAGCGTCGAGATCAAGCCGCACTTAGCTTGGATTGCGCTCGGACTGGGATTTTATTCAGCAATACAAGTCGCGAATAATACGTTCCTGGGCGACTGGTTTAGTCGTGTAGATAATTCGATTTGGCGTGATTTGCGCATGGTTTCTTTCAACATTGCCACGGTCTTTTGGCTCGTAGCACTGTGGAAACCCCTTCCTGCGGGACAACCTGCGCCCGTCCTGTTGTCACGCGGTGAATACGAGGCCCTCGCACCCGAAGTAACACTGAGACTTCGAGAACTGAATGCGCGCTTACTGGAGATGTGGAAATGACAGCGATCCTGATTATTTTCATTTCACTTACAATTCTTCTAGCACTCTTCTGGCTCCTCTTCGGCTCAAAAACCCAGGAAGCAGTCCTCAGCGTCGACAGTCTCCAGATCGAAACGCTTCTACCGGTAAACAGCCGTCATTTTGCTCAAATTTCCCAGATGCTGAAGCCTGCGGACTTCCTGTTTATGCAGAGGCGGGCGCCGCATCGCATGGCACGCGAGTGGCGCGCCGAGCGCCGCCGGATTCTCGGACAGTACCTGAAGGGTCTTGGGCAGGATTTCGCCCAGCTAAGACGGCTCACACGCATAGTTGCAGCACTCTCGCCCGAAATCCGCAAGCAGCAACAGTGGGAATGGATGTGGCTTGAACTCCAATTTCAAATATCCTATTGCATGGTAGCGTTGAAAATTGCCGTGGGCGGCCTTTCACCCGAAAGACTTGTCAGACTGACGGAGTTGATTACCGGGCTTGCCAGTGAATTGGATAGTCGTATATCCCTCATTGCGGAATATTCGCCACCGCGCATGCGCGTGAATGCTGGCTGAGCGCCACGACGTCAGGGAAGACACATTTCTTAACCTCAGCCTTCGTTTGGAATGGCCGATCTGATGCAGTCTTGCTTAATCAACGTAACTTGTACGTCTCCACCCTGACAAAACCGCCCCGCCTGCCTGAGATGTAACCGTATAATATCGTGATCAGGGAGAACCCATTGCACGCGGAGAAAATTCTCGTTTGCGACGATGAAGAGGCGATTCGAGAGGTCGTTTCAACCCTCCTCGAAGCGCAGGGATATCAGTGCACCGTCGTGCCCGATGGCTTTCAGGCCATGGAGGAGATCAAGGCTGATTCACACGACCTCGTCCTAAGCGACATCGTAATGCCGGAAATGGACGGTATGCGATTGTTGCGGCAGGTCCGCTCTCAGGATGATGACATTCCAGTCATCATGGTCACGGCGATGCACGACATCTCGATTGCCCTCGAAGCGATCCGCGCCGGGGCTTACGATTACATTCTGAAACCCTTCGAAAAGGACCAGCTTTACCACAGCGTCGGGCGGGCATTGGAGCACCGCCGTCTTGTGCTCGAGAACCGCTCCTACCAACGAAACCTCGAGCAGCTCGTCGCCGAACGCACTCAACAGCTATCTCTGACCTTGCGCGACCTCGAGCAATCGTATGACTACACCCTGGAAGCGCTTGGGGGCGCGCTTGACGCCAAAGATGCCGAAACAGAGGGACACTGTCAGCGCGTTACGGCGATCACAATCCTGATTGCGAAAATCATGAAAGTGGACCGCGATCAATTGCGGCACATCGCCCGGGGCGCTTTCCTTCATGACATCGGAAAAATGGGAATTCCGGATCAGGTCTTACGGAAACCCGGCCCCCTGAGCGATGAGGAACGCCACCTGATGCGGCGTCACTGCGACATCGGGTACACGGTGTTGAACAAAATTCCCTTCCTAAAGGACGCCGCCGAAATCGTCCTGGCACATCAGGAATGCTACAACGGGAGTGGCTACCCGCGCGGCTTGAAAGGTGACGAAATCCCGCTGGGAGCCCGAATATTTGCCGTTGCTGACACGCTCGATGCCATGTGTTCCGACCGGCCATACCGAAAAGCCCTGCCGGTGACCGCGGCCCGTGACGAGATTACAAAATTCTCCGGAACGCAGTTTGACCCTCGCGTTGTGTCCGCATTTCTCTCCAAACCAGACGAATTCTGGAGCGAAATACGCAAGAATATCGGTGACCCGTTCCGCTATCTGCAAATTGACGAGAGGTAGGTCGAATTCACGCCGTTCCATCCACTTGCCGAGCGCGGCCCAGCACAGACGCGGGAATTCGAGCCGAAGCGGCCCAAATGCAGCTGATTTCTGTTATCATACGCCTCGTTTGAGGCAATCCGTATCCCAAGGAGATAGCGCATGAAGCGTATCGCTACGATGGCGGGCGCGCTGTTGCTAATGCTTTCTGCTTCGCCTTTCGTGAGTCAGGCTCAAGACCAGCAGCAGGCAATCGCCACGACGAACCTAAAAGTCGGGGACGTCGCTCCAGACTTCGCGCTGCCGAGTGATCAGCGTACGACGGTGCAACTCAGCAGCTTCCGAGGCAAGAAGACCGTAATCGTGGCCTTCTACGTTCTCGCATTCACGGGTGGTTGAACGAAGGAGCTCCAGGCCTATCAGTCTGATTTGGCCAAGATTGAAGCGAGTGATTCGGTAATATTCGGCGTCAGTATTGACAGTCCGCCAGCGAACGCAGCATTCGCGAAGCAGATCGGCGTCACCTTCCCCCTGCTGAGCGACATGAACCGCAAAACTCTAAGCGCGTACGGCATCGTGCAAGCTTACCCGATGGCGAACGATAAATATGAATTTGCGCGGCGCACCACGTTCGTAATTGGCAAAGATGGCTTGATTAAGCATATCGATTTCGACTCCACCGCCATCGATCCCACATCCGCCGTAACAATTTGTACCGGCCTTCACGAAAAACACGGAACATAGTTCCGAAAACGAACGCGCAAGGGTTGAGAACTCCTTCAGACCTTGCGTGATCTCACACGCACGCCCCGAATTGGCCCGCGTGGATCCCAAGAATTGCTGAATTTGAAGCCTCGAACAGAAGAGCCGCTATGAATGAACCTACCTGAGGTCAAGGACAACTTCGGAAGCAATATCGAGGTCACGATTGCGAGCGGCGTGCTCGATTGATTCCCGATACAAGTTGCGACGCCGGTAAAGAGTGGAAAGCACGCCGGCAAAAATGACGGTGGGCGGAATGATAAGAGCCAGGATTCCGTGTCTCAACGCCGCCTGTCCCTGAGGTCCGGTAGCCGCAGCGTCGCTGTAGCACAGCGCGCAACCCTGTCCAAAGGTCGCGGAAGCGAAGGCAAGAGTTGCGGACACCGCCGCAACAGTCATACTCAATCCTCTGAATATGGTCCTGAACTTCACTGCCGCACCTCGACATCTACAGTCTATATCTTCCCGCTTTTCCGCCGGAACAGTCAACCGGGTCATGGATGCAAATGAACGATACGCAAACTATCCGGGAACACGAAAATCAATATCATAACCAGGCAAAAGACCAGCGAAGGTACGATCACTAGAAACAGCCCAATCTTCTCAAACCGCAAATGCATGAAGTACGCCACAATCAGCGCAGACTTGATCAACGACAGGCCCACCAGCAGAACGAGCATGGGATGTGGATCCAGTTTCAAGTAGGCGAGCAGAACCTCGACACCGGTCAGGATAAGGAGCCAGAACCATACCCACATAAAGAGTTTCTTCGTGGGTCCGTGGTGTGTTTCGATTGCGGACGTCCCATGCGCGCTCATCGCTCGATATGCTCCTCAGCCTTTCAAGTTGACTGACATCAAATAAACCATCGGAAAAATGAACATCCACACCAAGTCGACAAAGTGCCAGTAAAGGCCGCTGACTTCAACATGATCGGAATTGAATTTTCTGCGGCCAAAGCCAATCGCGATGATGCACAGGTAAATCACGCCGATCGAGACGTGCAGCATGTGCAATCCGGTCAGTCCAAAGAACGTGCCGCCAAAAAGCGGGTCGCCCCACTTGTTTGACCATGGCGTCACGCCTTCAGCGAAAAGACGGAACCATTCCATCAAGTGAAGTCCCACGAAAGCGATTCCACCGACAGCCGTCAAGAGAATGTAAATTACCGCTTTCTTGATTTCGCTGCGGTGAGCGGCCGCGACTGCCATGACCATCGTCAAGCTGCTCGACAACAGAATAAAGGTCAGAAATGTTGCGTTCGCGATCGCGGGATAAATCTCAAAAGGGCGCGGCCAGTTCGCGCTCGACAGACGAACGTACGCGTACGCGAGAATCGCGGTCGAAAATGTGAGCGAGTCGGAGAGCAGAAACAGCCACATCCCCAGCTTCTTGGTGTTGGTTGCGAACGGGGCGACGCCCCCGCCCCACGCTGGCCCCGCAACAGCATCGATGTCCAATTCAGCCAAGTATCACCGTCCCAGCAAGAGAAGTAGGAAGAGAAAAACCCATAGCCCATCCATGAAGTGCCAATACAGCGACGCAACCTCGGTTGCTGTCGCGAATGTCAGCCGGCGCAACTTTCCACGGCCAATATAAAGCAGCGCCACAATTCCTCCGAGCAAGTGCAGCCCGTGAGCGGCGGTGAGCACGTAAAAAAAACTACTGCTGGCGTTCGTCGCCAGATAAAAACCGGATATGACCATCTGCCGCCAGGCAATTAGCTGCCCCGCAAGAAACAGAAGGCCCAGGATCGTGGTCACGGCCCACCAGTGCCGGAAACTCTCGCGATTACCTCGGGCGAAAAAGCGCCGGGCCCGCACAATCGTCAAGCTGCTCGCCAGCAGAATCAGCGTGTCCAGCCACAGGATTCTTGGCAACGGGAACGCTCGCCAATCGCTGCCAAGACCCTTCCGCACGATGAACGCGCTGACAAACGCCATAAAGAACATCAGAATCGCGGCCATTCCAATGGTGATTCCCGTCACATAAACGCGCTGAGGCATTCCCGAGCGGCCGCTGGGCGAATCGTCATCTCCGCCAGCAGGCAAAGGCGGCTTTGTACCGCCGCCCGCTTCGATGATTTCCAGTTCTTCTATTGTTGACGTACGCGGCATAACGGTGCCTCAGACGCTAGGCTTTCGCCACCTGCTCAGGCGCAAGATCTTGCGGTATGAAATCGTCGGCCGCACCCGGAACGCTGTATTCGTACGGGCCGCGATAAACAGTCGGATAATGGCCGCCAAAATTGTCGTGCGGTACCGGTGTGCTGACCGACCATTCCATCGTTGTCGCACGCCAGGGATTTTGATCGGCCGGCTTGCCGCGCTTGATGCTCCAGAAGAAGTTGAAGTAGAAGAACAATTGCGCCGCCGCTGTTACGAACGCCGCGATGCTGATGAACATATAAACCGGCTGAAGCCGGAACAAGTAGTGCACGGACTCGATGCTAGCGTAGCGCCGCGGATCGCCCGCATAGCCGAGATAATGCATTGGCATAAAAATGCAGTAGACACCCACAAATGTCATCCAGAAATGAATCTTCCCGAGCGTCTCGTTCATCATGCGTCCAAACATCTTGGGGAACCAATAATATGACGCCGCAAACATCGCGAAAATTGCCGCCACGCCCATGATCAGGTGGAAGTGACCAATCACGTAGTAGGTATCATGCAGATAAAGATCCAATGCCGGCTGCGCGAGAAAAATGCCCGAAAGGCCGCCTGTCACAAAGAGCGAAACGAAACCGATGGCAAAGAGCATTGCCGCGGTGAAGTGGATCCGCGCGCCCCAGAGCGTCCCAAGCCAATTGAATGTTTTGATCGCCGATGGCACGCCGATTACCAGCGTGAGAATCGAGAAAGTGAGCGCCGAGTACGGGTTCATGCCACTGATAAACATGTGGTGTCCCCACACCATGAAGCTCAAAAAGCCAATCGCGCTCAGCGAATAAACCATCGCCTTGTAACC
This sequence comes from Candidatus Acidiferrales bacterium, assembly GCA_035279805.1. GTDB lineage: Bacteria > Acidobacteriota > Terriglobia > Acidiferrales > UBA7541 > DAHUXN01. The sequence goes on along the minus strand of DATEHB010000066.1, from coordinate 9,043 downwards.
AAACACAGGCTTGCGCGCAAACGTTGAGAGGACGTGCGAGATGATGCCCATGGCGGGAAGAATCGCGATATAGACTTCCGGATGCCCAAAGAACCAGAAGAGATGCTGCCACAGCAGCGGCGAGCCGCCTGCGTGGTTCAGCAGTACACCGCTAACATCTGAATTTGAAGGAATGAAAAAACTGGTCATCGCCAGCCGATCGAGAAGCAGCAGAATGCACGCTGCAAGCAGAACTCCGAACGCCAGCAGCGCAAGGCTGGCCGTGATGAACCATCCCCACACGGTCAAGGGCATGCGCATTAATGAAAGCCCTTTGGTCCGCAGATCGATTGTAGTTCCCAGGAAGTTTATTGCCGACATCAGTGAAGCGCCGCAGAACAATGCAATGCTGACCACCCAAAGTGTTTGCCCAAGTCCCTGGCCCGGCCCGGCAATTTCCCCCACGGCGCTGAGTGGTGCATATGCCGTCCAGCCGCTGATTGGCGATCCGCCCCGAACAAACGCCGAAGAAAGCAGGACAAGCAGCGAGACAAACGTGAGCCAGAACGACAGCATATTGAGCCGCGGAAACGCCATGTCCGGCGCTCCAATTTGGATCGGAAGAAAATAATTGCCGAACCCGCTCTGCGGCACGGTTGTCAGAACAAAGAAAACCATCAAAGTCCCGTGCATCGTAATCACGCGCAGGTAATCCTCGGGAGAAACAACCCCGTTGGCAAATCCCCAGATGTGCGCATTCGGCCACGCCAGGTGAATGCGCATGATTACAGATAGGATCACGCCGATTGTAACTGCCGATAGACCCAGCAAGATGTATTGCGTGCCGATAATCTTGTGGTCGAGGCTGAAAATATAATGCCGGATCCATCCTTTCGGCGCTTCCGAATGGTGAACCGTGCTAGCGTGCGAACTCATCGATACTCTCCCATGGTACGGGTTCCCTCGCTATGAATGCTGAAGCCTGTATCGCGCTTTATTGGCCATTCTGCGCATTCTGGGCTTCCTGCTTTTGCTCCCACTGCTGAAAATCGCTGTCGGATAAAACGTGCAAAGTGGCGTGCATGTGATAGTGGCCGAGGCCACAGAGCTGGTTGCAGGTGATTTCGTAGTCGCCGACTTTCGTCACCGTAAAATGAACGGGAATCACCAGGCCCGGAACCGTGTCTTGCTTCACGCGCAACTCTCGCACAAAAAAACTGTGGATTACATCCTGCGACCGCAGCATCAGTTCGATCGGCCGACCGACCGGCAGATAGAGATCTCCCGTAACAATATCGTCTTTACTCGCGGGATCATTTGAATCCAAGCCCAACGGATTGCCTGTGGAAGCATCTATGTCCTTGGGATTAATGCGTCCAAACCTCCCATCCGGTCCTGGATAGCGGAAGTTCCACACGAATTGCACGCCCGTGACTTCCACCTGCAATGCTCCAGGGTCAGGCCCGCCGAAGTGGACTTCGCCCCATGCATGCGCCGCCATGACGCCCAAGCCGACGAAAATTATCAGCGTCGCTGTGGTCCAAACCACCTCCAACGTATGATTCCCACGGACAAAGCGCGCTTTGCGGCCCTGATCGCGGTATCTGAAGACGAGCCAGGCCAACGCGAGTTGCGCCAGTACGAAAACGATTCCGGTCACAATGAAAGTGACGAAGAATTGCTGGTCGATCTGACTTCCGACAGGAGTAATCGCCGCGGGAAACCACCATGTCTTTGCAACGTGGAAATAAACAGTCGACGCAACCAAAATGAGGATAACGATTGCCAGCAGGACGGCCGGAACAGCCGACCCGGCACACGATTTTCGCGAACCCATTTCCTCCGCTCCGGAAAGATTGCGGCCTACGGAACAAACATCTGGCCGCCGATCCTGAAACCTAGTAATCGATGAAGGCTCTATCAAGAGGCCCAATCATATATGGCACGCACAAAAAAATACAAGGATGAATCAACAAAATTTTTCCAGCTTCGTCATCGAATTCCGACGAATGAAATTTTGGTGCGGTCGAGTGGATTCGAACCACCACGGTATTGCTACCGTCAGCCCCTCAAGCTGATGCGTCTGCCAGTTCCGCCACGACCGCACGTTGAAAAAACACGAAGAGCATTATTTCTTTGGGACCGGAGCCTGCGACGCGGGTTTCCGCGCCGGAGTTACTGGTTTCGATGGCGCGGTCGGCATCGTTTGTTCGAGGATCGAGCTGCCTTGTGCCGTTGTTGGCGCGCGTTTCAAAGAAAGCGCCAGCGAACTCATCATAAACACTATGGCGCACCATGTCGTCGCCTTGGTTAGAAAAGTCGCCGCGCCGCGCGGACCGAATGCGGTCTGGCTGCCAGCGCCACCGAACGCACCGGCTAAATCCGCGGCGTTGCCGCTCTGCAGCATGATCACAAAAATCAGCAGCAAGCAGACCAGCACGTGCAACGTAACCAGCACAAAATTGTAATGCCACCCGAGCCATACCAATCCCAAGGCGGCGGCAACCGCAATCACCCACTTCGCTGCATCAGGCATTCCTGCTCCACTGGACTCTAAGATTCGAATCGTTAAAAATTCACAATTGCTGAAAACAACTGCGCGTCAAGGCTCGCCCCGCCCACCAGCGCGCCATCAATTTCGTCTTGAGCCATCAAACTCCGGATGTTATCCGGCTTGACGCTTCCACCGTAGAGAATTCGCGTCCGCGATGCCAACTCTCCGGTGAAACGTTTTGCGGCGAGACCGCGGAGAAAAGCGTGCGCTTCGGCAGCAAGTTCCGGCGTCGCCGTGCGCCCTGTACCGATGGCCCACACAGGCTCGTAAGCAATCAGAATACGCGAGAAATCCGGACCGGTCAATGTTGCCATTCCCTCGCTGAATTGACGTTCAATCACTTGTTCTGTGCGGCCTGTTTCTCTTGCGCTCTGGTCTTCTCCCAGACAAACGATCGGCTGCAGGCCGGCGGCAAGCGCCGCCTTCAGTTTGCGATTCACGGTCACGTCGGTCTCGCCGAAATACTTGCGACGCTCGGAATGGCCGATGATCACGGCTCGACAACCAGCCTCGACGAGCATCGGCATGGAAACCTCACCAGTGAACGCACCCTCGCGCTCCCAATAGGCATCCTGACCCCCGATCGAAATTGCGGTGCCACGTGCCGCATCTACCGCCGCGACGATTGCAGTAAACGGAACCGCCACGACAATGTCGCAACGATCGACCGCTGCAACCAGAGGCTTCAATGCCGCAAAGAACGCTCGCGTTTCCGCTTGCGTCTTGTACATTTTCCAATTGCCCGCGATAACTGGACGCCGCACGATACCTCTAGATTGAAGTGAGAGCTTCGACTCCTGGAAGCTTCCGGCCGGCAAGAAACTCGAGCGACGCGCCCCCGCCGGTTGAAATATGGGAGATTCGGTCAGCGAGACCAGCTTGCTCGACCGCCGCAACGCTATCGCCACCACCGACAATCGAAGTGGCGCCCTGGGCAGTCGCGTCTGCCACAGCCCGCGCGATCTCCATCGTACCGCGTGCAAATGCCGGCTTCTCAAACATTCCCAGCGGCCCATTCCAAACAATAGTTCGCGCCGCAGCGATTTCCTTCCGAAAGAGCTCGATCGTCTTAGGACCAATGTCGAGCCCCATCCAATCCGACGGCGTACCCTCAACTCCTGTGACTTGCGTCTGAGCGCCCTCTTCAGTGGAACGGGCCAGAATATGATCGACTGGCAAAACGATACGAGAACCGCGCTCGACAGCTTCCCCGAGTAACGTCAATGCGAGCTCTATCTTGTCTTCTTCCACCAACGACTTCCCCGTCGTGAAGCCTTTCGCGCGAAAAAACGTATACGCCATTGCTCCGCCAATCAAAACTGTGTCGGCTATTTTGATCAGATTCTGAATCACTTCGATTTTATCCGAGACTTTTGCCCCGCCGAGAATAGCGAGGAACGGCCGTTCCGGATTTGTGAGCGCTTTGCCCAGATACTCAAGCTCTTGCTCCATTAACAGCCCCGCCGCTGCTTGCCGCACAAATCTTGTTATGCCGACGACGGATGCATGGGCTCTGTGAGCCGAGCCAAAGGCGTCGTCAACGTAAATTCCATCGCAGAGCGCCGCCAATTGGCGCGAAAAGCCTTCATCGTTCTGCTCTTCCTCGGGGTGGAACCGGACATTCTCGAGAAGAAGCACCTGCCCATCCTTCAAAGCATTGCTGCGTGATTCGGGTTGCTCGCCAATGCAGTCGGAGGCAAAAATCACGGGTTTGCCGAGCAGTTCCTTCAAACGTTCCGCAACCGGCGCAAGACTGTACTTAGTTTCCGGCTTCCCTTTCGGTCGTCCCAAATGCGAAGCGATAACCAGCCGCGCTCCGCGATCAATGGCCAGTTTCAGTGTAGGAAGCGTAGCGCGAATCCGCGTATCGTCCTCGACCTTTCCATTCGCCAGCGGCACGTTGAAATCGGCGCGAACAAACACGCGTTTTCCGGAGAGATCTAAGTCCTTGACGGATAGTTTTTTCATATCGGCGGACTCGATAGCGAGACGCTCTGAGCTCAGAGCCGCGCGGCCATGAACTTAATCAGATCCAGACAACGAGAGGAATAACCCCATTCATTATCGTACCAGGCTACTACCTTTACGCAGTTGGATCCCACCACACGCGTATTGCTGGCATCGACGATCGCCGAGTGCGGATTACCCAGGAAGTCAATGGAAACCAGTTCCTCGTCCGTGATATCGAGAATGCCCTTCAGGGGCCCCTCCGCCGCGCGACGAAAGGCATCGTTGACTGCATCAGCAGTCGCTGGCTTTTCGGTGATCACCGTCAGGTCGACCACGCTCACGTCCGGCGTCGGGACGCGCAACGCATAGCCGTCGAGCTTTCCTTTCAGCTCCGGAATGACCAAATGAAGAGCCTTTGCCGCTCCCGTCGAGGTCGGGATCATCGAAAGAGCCGCGGCGCGAGAACGCCGCAAGTCTTTGTGCGGCAAGTCAAGCAACTTTTGATCGTTCGTGTACGAGTGAATCGTCGTCATCGTACCAACAACGATGCCAAAGGTCTCAAGGAGCACTTTTGCAACCGGGGCCAGGCAATTGGTGGTACACGAAGCATTTGATACCACGTGGTGCTTCGCCGGATCGTATGTTCTTTCGTTTACTCCCAGAACCAACGTGCAGTCCGGATCGGTAGCCGGCGCTGTGATCAAGACTTTCTTAACCGGCCCCCGAATGTGCTTGCGCGCCTCCGGACCCTTGTTGAACACTCCAGACGATTCGACCACGATTTCCGCGCCGGTCGAAGGCCAATCCACAGAAGCCAGATCTTTAACTTTGAAAACTTGGATTGCGTGGCCGTCCACGTGAATCGCGTCATCGCTGGATTTGATTTTATTCGGCAAATTTCCGAGGATGGAGTCGTATTTCAGAAGGTGCGCCAAAGTCATCGCATCGGTGATGTCATTGATTGCCACGATTTCGATTAACGGGTCGCCCAGCGCTCCTCGAAACAAGTTGCGACCGATGCGCCCGAAACCGTTGATGGCGACTTTGACTGGCATGCTTCCTCCGCGCATGTGAGCTTGAATTGAGGCCGGACTTATGAAATCGCACGTGGCATACGACGAAAGCAGATGCTAGGGTGCGCGGCAGGAAAAGTCAACGCGAGGTTAACTGTAGGTCTTGACGTGAATGACTTTCTCCCCGCTGAAGGTCACCAGAACCGTCTTCGATGGCGGGTATCCGTAAATCCAGTCCTCGGTTTGTTTTCCGTCCTCGTCGACTTCGCGGACTTTCTTATCTGGCCGGCCCATGGCAGCCAGCACCATGTCGTGATTCATCCCGACAACGGCCGTGTGATCCTTGATCGCCTGCTGAAACTGCGGAGGAAGCGTCTCCACCCAATTTACCGCGGAGGACTGCTGCCCGGCAAAGTCCAGAAAAGGGGAAAGGTCGTGTTTCAATTCATCGGGACTTAACTCCGGAACGGCACGCCCGAAGTCCAATATAAGTATGGCGCCCATTTGAGCGGGGCTAGAAGGCGCACCTGTCGTCGTTGGCGAGCTCATCGGTCCCATGCCAATCTGAACGTGCTCTCGCCAATTGAAGTGCTTTTTTGTCCCGCCGTTAATGCCGACCACGATCTCATTCGAACGGAACTCAATGCTACTGATTTGCACGTGGTCGCCGGGGTTCGCCGCGGCGCCGCGCATCAGAGCCTGGCGCAAATCCTTGGCATCAATGGCCTGCCCTATCTTGTAACGGAATCCCCGTTTTAACGACGGAATGGACTGAACAACGCGCGCGAATTCGCCATCGACGTAGCGGATTAATGCAATTCTCGATTGCTGGTCAAGGGACTGCTTCTTATTCGTCGCGGACTGAACGATGGCAAGGAACAGGTCCGGCGGAGACGACATCGCAGGCAGCCCGGCTTGCAGCGGCTTGACAGGCTCCGGACGTAGTGGATAAACGTGAGGTAAGTCGAAACACGCCAACAGCAACACCGCACTCGCAAGGGTGCTTAATCGAAACATGGATGCATCACTCATCCTGAACCATCGAACCTGATGGGACTGCCCGCTATCGCAAGTTGAAACAAAATCATACCATCTTTGTGCGATTCTGTGCATTCTTGCGAAACAAGCAGGAGCACCGGAAGTACCGCAAACGACGAAACTTGGCGGAAAAAGCTATCTTGCGGCAATCTTAGACTTAACCGTTGAGGCCTGCTCCTCGATCTTTTCCAACGCGAGTTGAGGTTCAAAACAGCGCCGGCAACGCGCCTCGTACATTCCGCCCGCGCCAACGACGATCAATTCCTCGGAAGCGACCAGCCGTTGCGTATTCACGGCAGGATTGCCGCACCGCACGCAGATCGCGAGCAGTTTTGTGATCTCCTCCGCGACCACCAAAAGCCGGGGCATGGGCTCAAATGGACGCCCCATGAAATCTGTGTCGAGTCCCGCAACGATCACCCGCTTGCCGGAATCCGCAAGTCGCGTGCAGCTCTCAAGCAAGCTTTCACCGAGGAATTGCGCCTCGTCGATACCCACCACTTCAGTTCGAGGCTCCACTTTTCCCAGAATATCTGCACCGGTGCTCACTAGCGCGGAAGCAATCTCCAAACCCGAGTGCGAAACGATGCCGTTCGCAGAATAGCGCTGGTCGATGAACGGCTTGAAGATTTGCACACGTTGCCGGGCAATTTCCGCGCGCCTCAGCCTTCGAATCAGTTCTTCGCTCTTGCCCGAAAACATTGGACCGACAATCACTTCGATCCAGCCCATATTACCCTTGACGATGTCCACGCGTTCTCTCCTCGGGTCGATGCGACTAGGCTAACATAATTCTCCGCGAAAACTCCCGCGCGTACAGCACGGTCGCGCGGTGAAATGCGTCTTATTCGTAAGAGGCGGCGCCTCGCAGCGGCTGGTACAGCGGCGCGTTGAAAAAAGGTGCGAAGGCGTTGATAACAGCGGTGCGGAAAGCGTCTTGTCTCGTGATCATGTTGCGCGTCAATACCCCCCACGCACCTTGGGCGTCGCGAATTCCGTGTCCACCGGCAAATGCGTCTATCGCAACCCCGAGTTCTATGCACTCGTCCACCACTTGCCGCGCCAGAATTTCCGGCAGAAGAATGCTTCCCGACTGCCCGTACGCGCCACGTCCATCCTTGTCTGCAACATATGCCCAATTTTGCAGGAAAACGCTGCGTGAATCGCCGTCGCTAACGACGTCGATCCCGCCTTCCAGCCCAACGAAATACTTCCAGGACTGATTTTCTTCTTCTGCACGCTTCATCAACGCCCCGGCGCGATTCCGCGCACCCTTCATTAACTCAAAGCGCGACAGCGGTGTGTGGCAAACCCCGCTCTCCACTTCCGCTCCCACCACTTCGAACGGTGCGTCGGGATTCAGGCTTGGTCCAAAGACTGTCAATGCCTCCCAAACCGCATTCAGTTTCGGCCGGCGAGTGCTTCCGACGGCGACGATGATCTTGTTCATGGTTAATGTCGCGAAACCTATACGGACCCTATTCCTTCCAAAGCTGCGATTGTTTCTCGCGCGCAAACCGGTTCCTCAAAAACGTCTTCAAGTCTTCGATCGACGCGAAAACCTGGTCAGAACACGCCAGCATCCACCCGCTGATTTGCTCCAGCGGCAGCGGCGTTACCATATAAACGGGAATGCCTTTTCGGTAGGCAACAGTCAATTCTGCGGGTGTGCCCCCGCTTTGTGCCTTCGCGTCTCCCCAGAAACAGATTACATAGTCAGCCTTGTTTTCGATCAGGTCGAGATCGAAATGGATGATCTTGCGAACGACACGCCGAAAACGTTCAAGGTCACTCACCTTCCACTCGCGAAAGTGTGCCGCCTCTTCGTCCGTGAGGTTTTTCTTTTCGTCTTGCGCGGGATCATAGACATGATGGCCGAGGTGATCACGGAGAAATGGAGCAAGCTTTTGCCGCCAGAGCTTGCCGCCGCCGTCGGCGAATTCAATTGGTCCGCAAAGATATGCGAGCATGAGGTTCGTGCGAATCAGGACTCTAGCATGTCGTCATAGGCGCTGCAAAGAGACGGGGCGGGAACACTGGAAGAAAAAAATGGAGCGGCCGAGGGGACTCGAACCCCCGCCTACAGCTTGGCAAGCTGTCGTACTACCCCTATACTACGGCCGCTCAAACGGGCAAGCCTTGGAACAAATCTTTTATAGCATGCCCGTACCGGAGCGGACAAGGCCCGCGCGAGGTGCGACTTCACGAGAATGCAACGTCGCGTACCCCCCGCGCGCAACCAGAATAATCCAGCTAGTTGACTTCAAGAATGCGAGTTGATTTGACGACTGGAGACTTCTTCTGGCGGTCCGCAAAACGAGTCGCACGCTCCCTGTCGATGTAGACCCGGGCGAATTTTTCCCCATCGTGATAATAGACCGTCACCTGCCAATGCCGATGTCTTCGCCGACGGTCACGCCGGAATTGAGCTGTGCCCTTCTTCGCTTTGGAGGTCTTCTTCATAAGTTATCCTAGTCCGCGGGAGTATCGCAACTTCGGACGTGTGGCG
>DATEHB010000065.1:0-5955 GCA_035279805.1 Candidatus Acidiferrales bacterium | reverse complement strand
TGGGCGCGCACCTTTACCGCGCCCGCAAGAAGAACCCCATGAACGACCGCACAAAACGCCTGTGGCTTCCCGGCATAACCATGCTGATTGCCACCATCGCCATTCTCGCCGTTGTCCAGCTTGCCGGGCTTCAGCCCTACTGCCGAGCATGGCTCGGTGGGGGCTCGATCACGCCGCATGCCCTTAACGGCTACATTTCGATATATGTCCCTTGGCTGTGCGTTTTGCCGTTCCTGGGAGCGATTAGCGCGTACTGGTCCCGCCGCGCCGGAAGCACCCGGTCCGTACAAGTTACGGCGGGACTCTTCCCGGTTCTCGTGTTCTTCGCGATTTTTCTCGTCGTTGTGCCTTTTCGTTTCGCATTTGAGGGTCTTCCGGCGGTAAATGCGTCCCTCGCGGAGATAGCTGGCGCGGTCGCGAGCTGGGTCGTCATTCCCGGCGCTGCGCTGTTGCTCGGAACCCTGTCGTTTGTTTACGGCAGCCGCACCCGTCGCCGCTTGCCTTCGTAGGTCGTCAGCCGCTCTTGCCTGTAGCTCAGGTCCCGTCCCGCTGCTTTTTATCGGGACTGACCTGAGGACTTTCCTAATTCAAATCCAATCGCGCCACGGCATCAAGTTCGCGCGAGATGTCTCGTCATTGCCCTCGTAAGGGCGCTCCGAGGGCCGGCCTGAAGGCTTGCCTGCGGCAGGCAGGCCGGTCTACAAAATGCCAACGCGAAGCGCCGTAGCGCCCGCCTAAAGGCGGGCGAGCGGCGGTCGAAACAAACCCGCCCCGGCAAAATCCCAACGCGAAGCGCCTCTATTGCCGCAATGCGAAAAACTGGTTGAACGGATTCTGAATCGGCAGCCGCTCGAAACGCGTGAACCCCGCCTCCTTCGCCAGCGCACGCGCTCCTTGCTCGCCAATCACGGTGCCGAGGCCTGCTCCGTTGTATGCCAGCGAAACCGTCATGCAGTGCATCGGGCTGATCGAGTGGAACGCTTTGCCGACCGGATTACGATTCTCGTGTGCGTTCGCTGACGCATTTGGCTCGGACCACATATAAACGCCATCGTCAGCGAGCGCCTCGCGGATCGCCCGCAGGGTCGCCTTCGGATCCACCATGTCGTGGATGCAATCGAAGCTGCAAATCAGATCGAACTTGCGGCCCTTCGGAATCTCGTGAGCTCCCGCTTGCAGGAATTCGACGTTCGTCAGGCCCTGCGTCGTGGCGAGCTTGCGGGCGCTCTCGATGCTCGGGCCGTGATAGTCAATGCCCAGCACTTTCGACTTGGGATAGTTTTTTCCCATCACCACCGTGGATTGCCCGCGCCCGCAGCCGATATCGGCAACGGCTGCGCCCTTTTTCAAACGCGCCACCAGTCCCGGCACCGCGCCCAGCCAGTCTTTGGCCAGGAAATTCACATAGCCTGGACGGAAAAAGCGCTCGATGGCATGCGGAATTTCATCACCGATTTCGGAGTAGGGAATTCCGCCGCCTTTGCGAAACGCGTTAACGATTTTCGCGAAGTTTGCCGTCGACGGCGTGGTGAAGTGAAACGCGCCTCCCACGAACATCGGACTGTCCTCGTTGGCCAGCACGAAGGCCTGCTCCTCGCTCATTCGGTACATATCCGTGTCCGGGTCGTAGTCGATATACTCTGCCGCGACCATGGCGCGGAGCCATTCGCGGACATAGCGTTCGTTGAGTTGCGTCCGCGCGGCCAGATTTGGACTGCGCATCGGTCCCGCTCCTGCCATTGCCTTGAACAGGCCGAGCTGGTCACCCACATATCCGAGCGCCATCGTGAACGCGCCGCCCATGTCGCCGACGACGCGAAATGCCAGTTCTTCTATCTTTTTCTCGTTCATGTCGCACCTCCTCCTCTCCTAAAACGAACTAATTGCAACGCATTGCGCAAGACGCCGTGTATTTCCTTTCGGGCGCGGCTGGAAGCCGAGACTTCGTTGGCAATCTCCGTGTGAACATTTGCGATTTGGAGTTAGAAAAATATCAGGCCGCGCGCTTCTGCCAGAGCCAAAAGTTGCGAGAGTTTATACGGGAAGAGCAATTACTGTCAAATCGCGGGAAGTACGATTCGGTTAATGATTACACGGGGCGTCTGAGGAGGCGCATTTCGCCGACGAAGAATCTCGCATCGACGCACGCGTTTTTCAACGACGGAGGCCACGGCGAGATCCTTCGCTGCGCTCAGGATGACACCACAGCTACGACGGTCATTCTGAGGAGGCGCATTTCGCCGACGAAGAATCCCGCCGTGAGCACGGAGAGTCGGGGACCGCAGCTTACACCGCCGCTTAACTTCGTCGCACAATTCAGCTACACTCCGCGCACCATTCGTCCGGGGAGGCCGCCCTCTTGGCTGTCGTGAACCGTTCTGCCGCGATTGCCCCCACTAACGTTGAAATTGCTGAGCGTACGCGGCGTCAAATTACTGCGCGGCTGCTGCCGTTCCTCTTTATCCTTTACATCACGAATTACATCGACCGCACCAGCGTGGCCTATGCCGCTCTCGGCATGACCCACGACCTTGGATTCAGCGATCGCGTCTTTGGCCTCGGCGCGGGGATTTTCTTCGTGAGCTACGTCGCGCTTCAAATTCCCGGCGCGATGCTCGTGGAACACTGGAGCGCGCGCCGCCTGATCTCGGCGGTGATGATTGCGTGGGGCTCGCTCACCGCGTTGACGGGCCTTGTTCACACCGCGCACCAACTCTATTTCGCGCGGCTCGCGCTGGGCGCGGCGGAAGCTGCGTTTTTCCCCGGAGTCATCGTTTATTTGAGCCATTGGTTCAGCCGCGAAGACCGCGCCAAGGCCACTGGCTATTTCATGTCCGCGATTCCGCTTTCGCAGGCCCTCGCTTCGCCGGTGGCCGGATGGATTGTCGGCCACAGTTTTCTGGGGTTACAAGGATGGCGCTGGCTGTTTATTCTGGAGGGCGCGCCCGCTATCGTGCTCGGCGCCATCGCGTATTTCTTTCTGAACGACTGGCCGCGCGAAGCCGATTGGCTCGCTCCAGCGCAGCGCGAATGGATCGAACAGAAGCTCCATCGTGAAAAACTTGCTACCCCGCACGCCATGCCGGTAGTGCACGCGCTCCGTTCGCCCATTGTTCTGCTATTGGCTGTCGTCGCCTTCTTGCAATATTTCGTGGGCTACGGATTTTACTTTTGGTTTCCCACGATGCTGAAGCGCGTCTCCACGCTCTCCGATTTCGGCGTCGGCCTCGTGGGAATGATTCCGTATCTGCTCATGTTTGTCGCGATGATCGCCAATGGCTGGCACTCCGACAAGAAGATGGAACGCCGGTGGCACTCCGCTGTGCCGGTGTTCATCGCGGCGCTCGGCGCGCTCGGCCTCATGGCCCACTCCAGTTCGCTGGCGGTCTCAGTGACGTTCTTCTGCATGATCGCCTGCGCCAACGCGTTTCTTTCCACGTTTTGGGCCATTCCGACCACACTGCTCAGCCGTTCTGCCGCCGCTGGCGCCGTGGGATTCATCAATGCGGTTGCGTCGGTTGCGGGTTTTGCGGCGCCGTATTTGCTGGGTTACTTGAGCACGCGCACAGGCTCGTTCAGCTCAGGAATGGCTGCCGTTGCAGTCGCCGCCGTCGCCGGCGCTCTGCTGATTTTTCGCATCCCGAAAACCAAGCCTGCCCCGGCGGTGTGAATTCTAATCGCCACGCGCCAGAATTAGAATCGCCTGTAATTCACACAAAACGAAGCGACACCGCGTTTCTAATCGCCACACTTGGCAGTATTTTTGTACTTCAACCGTCCATGGCGCCCCCGTCCAGCGTGTCATTCTGCGAAGGCGCATTTCGACTCCGGCTTGTCATTCTGAGGAGGCGCTCTTCGCCGACGAAGAATCTCGCTTCGACGCACGCGCGTTTTTCAACGAAAGAGGCCACGGCGAGATCCTTCGCTGCGCTCAGGATGACAAGGCTGAGGTGTGTCGCATAGTCCCTCGCGGATGACAATGAGAGAAGACGCGGCTTGCGTTGCAGGCCGGCGGCCCGTCTTTGGACAGGCCCTACGAAGACACGTCGTTGCATCCTTAGCTCCGCGATAAAAGTTTTACTTCTCGAACTGCTTGAGGAATTTCATCACTGCTTGCCAGTTGGCCGCCGCGCCTTTGGGATTGCGATCCGTGCGCAAAGTGGACGATCCGTGCACGGCGAATTGCGCTTTGTAGTGAATTTTCTCGCGCGATTCCACGGCCTCGAAAATCTTCGTTGCATTGGCCACAGAGTCCGCTTCATTTTCGGAGGTGATAAACACGGGGACGCGCACTTTCTTCGCCGCGTCTTCAATCAAAGTCGGCTCGTCCTGAAAATATTCGCCGGGCGAAAATGCCAGCACGCCGACGACGTCGTTGGGATGCCTGGCCGCGACGACGAAAACCAGGGACGCCGAGTAGCTGCTGCCCCACAGGATCATTTTGCGCCGAGGATATTTCTCGCGCGCCCATGCAACCGCTGCGTCGAGATCGGCTTCGAGGTCCTTTACGTTGTTCGCCGCGGTTTCCGCGTGTCCGAGTTTATGCACGGTCTGGTTCGTCTGGCCCCACATTCTTCCGCCCCAGCGCTGATCCGTCGCCAGGCAGCTGAACCCGGCGGCGGCAAGCTTCGGTGCGATTGCCGCATATTCGTAGCGATTCGAGCTGGCCTGGTGAAACAGGAGAATCATCGGCCGCGACGACTCTTTCGCCGGATAGTAGGTTGCGTAAATCGTTACGCCGTCGGCTGCTTTGAACTGCACAGGCTCCTGCGCGCGCGCCGGCCGCGCCGCCAGAAAAATCGATGCCAGACACGCAATCGCTGCCAATGCCGCCGTCAGATTTTTCTTTTGCATGGATACCCTCGCCCAGATTTTACCGCGTGATGTTTTGGAGCCGCCGCGCTACTTCAAGTTGTACGCGACCTGATGCTTCGGCTGGTAAAGACCGATCTGTCCTCCGCTCGGCAGCGTAATGGCCGTGTGGATGCCCCACGGCTCCTCGCCGAGCGGCGCGCACTTCACGTTTTTCGCTTCGAGCGAACGCACCATCGCGCGCACGTCATCGCACATAAAATGGATGGTCGCGCCGAGCATTTTATTTTGCGCGCGCGCCACGCCCTCGCCTTCCATCGGATGAACCGCGGCCTCCGCGGGAGGGGCTTTGAAAATCATCCAGCCACCGCCAACGTCAATGCCGCGAAATCCCAGCACATCGCGCAGGAACGCGCGGTCCGCGTCCGCGTCTGTGCTGTAAAACAAAATGTGCGTGCCGTTAATCATCGCTGGAATCTCCTTTTGCCCCGCGAATTCACGTAGTTTGGATGCGCTCCTTCCCGGCACATGGACAGCACAAACCGTATCCATCGGGATTATTGATATACGGCATTGACGCTGCATTTTACAGCGCGGCGAAACAGAACACAAAGCATCGCGCGGGCGGGAACGCACGGGCCGCTTCCGATTTCCTTCGCAAAAAAGAAGGCACTGTGAGGGCGTGACGGGAATCTTATAATATAGACGCCAAGATGACGTGCCAACGGCGGACCGAAGGCGAAATCGTCAGGGCGGGGAACTGGCAGCGCGATTCCCTGACGGCTTACGAAGGGCGTGCGTTATGACTCACACCTGGGGACAGGACTTGTGGCTTTCCGCGGCCATTGCAGTTCTGGGACTGCACCTGCTGTTCAATCTCTGGTACGTTTTCGGCGCGTTGATCACCCGAGGCCGCCCGCGGCTGGAAATTCTGCACATCTTGTCGTTGTTTTACGGCGTGATTGCCGAGAATGCGGCTTTTCAGTGCCCGCTGACGTTGCTTGAGAAGTGGTGCCAGTCGCACGCGGGCGTCCAACCATATAGCGGCACGTTCGAGATGCACTATTTTCGGGCCATTGTCGCGCCCAGTTTTCCGCTGTGGCTCCTCCAATATGGAGCAGTGGCCGTTTTTGTGATTAACGT
>DATEHB010000064.1:0-22689 GCA_035279805.1 Candidatus Acidiferrales bacterium | reverse complement strand
TTTGAGACCCGAGCCACAGACTTTGTTGATGGTCATGGCGGCGACGCGATAGTCGAGGCCTCCCTTGAGCGCAGCTTGTCGCGCGGGATTTTGGCCGAGGCCGGCCTGGACGACATTGCCCATGATGCATTCGTCGACTTCTTT
Source organism: Candidatus Acidiferrales bacterium (assembly GCA_035279805.1). Taxonomy (GTDB): domain Bacteria; phylum Acidobacteriota; class Terriglobia; order Acidiferrales; family UBA7541; genus DAHUXN01. Next base: position 22,545 of record DATEHB010000064.1, on the reverse strand, counting down.
CGGATCGATACCGGCGCGGCGAACGGCTTCGGCGACGACTTTGGCGCCAAGCTCGGGCGCGGTCAGCGAAGAAAGTCCGCCCATAAATTTTCCCATTGGCGTGCGGACGGCGCTGAGAATTACGGGCTGGTCGCCTGCGTGTTGCGATGATTGCGGCATGATGAAATCTCCTTATCGATTGCGTTTCGCGCGAATGCACAGTCAATTATAGGCGGCGGGGAGGGGGGGGTCAATTTGCAGAGTTCATCAGCTCAAGCGAATATCTCATCTTGCGAAAGACTCGCGTAATGCCTATAAGGTTCTGCAGCCGGCCTTCTCAAGGGAGTTACGATGACGAGATATTGGATATTGGGTTTGCTGCTAACGATTCCCTACTCCGCCGTGGCACAGAACAAAACCAAGTCTCTGCCCATGCCACCAGCGATTTCGCACGGCCAACAGATAAGTAAGTATGCTTGTATGTTCACTGAGGAACCAGAAACTTCCGTCGATGAGTATTACTACTGGAGGGTAGTCGCGTACGCTGAGTATGGGCCCGAGCACAAACGCTACTGGTCAAAGGCTCTGGGAACATTTCGGGGCACCGCCGCCATTACCAGCCACAATTCCGAATCGGCAGGGACGGGAAGGGCCATCGGTCCCGTGAATGAGACGGTATATCTAGGAGATGCGGAAAAAACGTGTTCCCAATGGAAAAGCGCCGTACACGAGATACTGAAAAGATCTCCAGGCAAATAACAAGAAGCACGACACACCGAAAGTTCTTCATGACCTGCTGTACGCAGCTCGGGGACTAATCTTAGGGCGTTTGGCGCAGAGTGCCGAGGCACGTTAGAATTTGGAACTCAACAGAATGCCAGCGACACCTTCAGACTCACTCGCTGAATTGAATGCGGAGCAAATCGCCGTGGTGGAGCACGGCGAGGGGCCGCTGCTTGTCGTGGCGGGCGCGGGGACCGGAAAGACGCGCGTAATTACGCGACGGATTTGCCGGCTGCTCGAAACGAATCCGGAGCTTTCGGGCGAAAATATTCTGGGGCTCACGTTCACCGATAAAGCCGCGAACGAGATGAAATCGCGCGTGATGAAGGCCGCCGGCGAGCGCGCGCAGGGAGTGTGGCTGAGCACGTTTCACAAATTCTGCATGGACAAGATTCTGCTGGACTCGAACGCGGCGCTGCAGGTGATCGAGCCGGTGGAGCACTGGATTTTGCTGCGGCGGAATATTCGCGAACTGGCGCTGAAGCATTTTACGCGGCTGGCGGAGCCGGGCGAGTTTCTGAGCGACTTCGAGAGATTTTTTTCGCGCTGCCAGGATGAGCTCGTGACGGCGGAGGACTACCAGCGCTACGTCGACGACTTGCGTACGGATTTCGAAATGCGAAAAGGGCTGCTTGACGCGGAGGTGCGCGCGGCAGAAGAAGAGAACCTGGCGCGGCTGGAAGAAGTGGCGCGAGCGTATCGGATAAGCGAACGTTTGCAGCGCGAGCGGAATTTGATCACTTTCGGCGGACAGTTGCTGCGCGCGGTGGAACTGCTGCGGGGCGATAAAGAGCGGCTGGCGCGGTTACGCGAGCAGTATCGCTATATTTTAGTTGACGAATTTCAGGACACAAATATCGCGCAGCTCGAATTGCTATGCCTGCTGGCAGGCGATGCGCGGAATATTGTGGCGGTCGGCGACGACAATCAGGCGATTTACCGCTTTCGCGGGGCGTCGTTCGGCAGCTTCACAATTTTCTTCGACCGGTTTTGCGGCGCGGTGAAAGATACGGGCGGCAGTATGCCGCTGAAATCGCTGACGCGGAATTACCGCTCGACGAAACGGATTTTGGGCGTCGCGAGCCAAGTGATTCAGCACAACGAGCAGCCGGAGTTTATGCCGCAGCGCAGTCTGGTAACCGAAAACGCCACGGGCGAAAAAATTCGCATCGTGGAATTCGGCACGCCGGAGGAAGAGGCGCACTGGATCGTCAGCGAAGTCGAGCGGCTGCACGCGGCGGGCCGGCCCTGGCGAAGCTGCGCGGTGCTGTACCGCAAACATGCGCACCGGACGCGCATCGTCGATGTGCTGCGGCGCAAGCGAATTCCATTCGTGATTCGCGGGCTCTCGGTGCTGTCGAATACGCTGGTGCGCGACCTGCTGGCATATCTGCGGTTGATCGTGATTCGCTCGGATAACGTGGCGCTGTCGCGCGTGGTGGCCGCGCCTTACTGGGGATTCGAGCCGCGCGATTTAGTGCGCCTGGCAGAAAAAACGCGGCGAAACCAGTCGATTGCCGATGTGCTGGAAGCGCCGCAGCAGGAATTTTCTTTTCATCCCCAGATGAAAACGGCCGAGCTGGTGAAGTTTTTGAGAAATCTGCGGCAACTGGCGGCGCGAGCGAGCGCGCGGACTGTGTTCGATACGCTGGTAGGGGGACTGGGACTTTCGCCGCTGCCTTCGGATGCGGACCGATTGAACCTGGAACGGCTAGCCGCGTTTCTGGCGGACTGGGAGAAGAAAAGTGAAGACAAATCACTGGCCGCGTTCATCGAGTATTTCGATTTTTTCCAGCAAGCGGGCGGAGAAATTGCGCAGACGGAGGAGCCCGCGGACGATGCGGTGCAGCTTTTGACCGTGCATGCGGCGAAAGGCCTCGAATTCGACCACGTATTCGTGTTGACGCTCTCTGACGGCGAATTTCCGGCGCGCCCGCAGGCGCCGGTGCTGGAATTTCCCGCCGCGCTGATGAAAGAAGAGCAGCCGAAGGGCGAATTCCGTATTCAGGAAGAGCGGCGGCTTTTTTACGTAGCGATGACGCGCGCGCGGAAGTTGCTGACGCTTTCGACCATCGTGAACAATCGAAAAAAATGGTCGCCGTTTCTGGAGGACATTCTCGAAGATCCGAAACTGAAAGCGGCGCATGCGGAACAGTTGACGCCAAAAGTGAACGTCCCGAAAGAAGACGAGACGGTCGGTTCGCTACCTGCCGACCCTCGGCTTCCGCAACTTTTTCCCGCGATTCCGGAAAATTCGCGGGCATATTCACGGATTGCGCTATGGGCCAAAGCGTTTCATCCGCCACTCGGGGAGCCGCTGCAACTGAGCGCTTCGGCGATTGAGACTTACAAGAGCTGCCCGATGAAATATTTGCTGCAGCAAGTTTGGGGAATTCGCGGAGGGCCGCAGGCGGCGATGACATTTGGGAGCGTGATGCACCTGACGATTCGCGAATTCGTGCGCGAGATACGAAAAGAGCGGCGCGTGCCGTTCGAAGAAGTGATGGGGATATTCGAGCGCGAATGGTCCGCCGCGGGATACCAGGACGATTATCAAGAAGAAGAATATCGCAAAGCGGGGCGCGAGCAATTGCAGGCGTTTTGCGAAAGCTATTCGCGCATGCCCGCGGACGTGATGCATCAGGAAAAGGCGTTCGAGCTGCCGCTCGACCCGAACGTGGTGATCATCGGGCGCATGGATCAGATTAACCGGCTGGAAGAACGGCAAGTGGAAATCGTCGATTACAAGACGGGAAATCCGAAGCGCGCGAAGCAGGCGGATCAGAGTTTGCAGCTCAGTCTCTACGCGCTGGCGGCGCAGGAAGTGCTAGAAGTCGAACCGGAGCGGCTGGTTTTTTACAACTTGACGACGAATGAAGCTGTGGCGACGACGCGCGACACAAAGGCTCTGAAGAAAGCCAGGGATGCGGTTGCGGAAGTGGCCGACCTGATTCGTGCGGCGGAATTTCCCGCCAGGCCGGGATTCATTTGCCGTTACTGCGACTACCGGCCCATTTGTCCCGCGCACGAGCATTTGATCTCGATACAAGCCGCAAACAAAAACTGAGATCGCAAAAAAAAGAGCAGCCGGTTGGCTGCTCTTTTTTTGTTCCGTTGTGTTCGTCTATGAGCGCCGGAATTTCAGTTTACCGGCGATTGCGCGCATGAACTGCTTCGGAGTCTCTCCCCGCGAACAAGCCGCGCTTCCAATTTCGAGAGCGCAAATCTTGATCGCTTCTTTCCTGTATACGCGGGTTCGCTCGCTACATCAAGAGAAAAACAAAATCAGGTTACCGATTGCGGCGCGCGAATCGCGGGAAATTAACGCGGGAAACTGGCGTAGTAACCTTGACGCGCAGTGACGGCGAGGCCGGGACGCTCGACGCGCACTTCAAGCGGATGGTAATTGCCCTTGCCGACCGTGTTGGAGGGCTCGAATGCGAGAGTGTATTGATTGCGCGCCTCCTCGGTGAGCGCGGAATACATGCGCTCGAGGTCGAGCTGCTTGGTGGCGGAAAAAACGTCGCCGCCCGTCGAGTTCGCATACTGCGTCAAACGGCCGGGCCCCTGGAGTTTGAGAATGTCGGCGCTGGAATTCACGGCAATGGCATAGACCGAAACGTTTGAAGCAAGCAACAGACGCAACGTGTTGTTGAAACTCCACTGATTATTGCGATCGTTGGTGCCGTCGGAGACGAGAAAGATAATTTTGCGGCGTTCGCGAGCGCGGGTGCGGAGCATTTCCGCGGCGTAGTGGATGGCGTCGTCAACATGCTTGGTGACGCCATTGGTATTCGTGCCCATCAGAGGAATATCAGCGGCGCCACCCAGGGTTTGGCCGTTGATGCGCGGCGGAGTGGTCATCACCATCGACGGAGTGCCCGGAACGCGGGAGTCGAGCGAATCCTTCTGATTGGTGCGAATCTGCTTGAGCTTGGCAAAGAGCGCGTCATTGCTCGCGGAGAAATCCATGACCATCTTTGGATACTCATCGAAGCGCACGAGCGCGACTTCGTCATTGGGTCCGAATCCGGCGGCGATGCTGTCGAGGCTCTTCTGCACTTTCTCGGATTCCTTTGTGGGGAGATCGTCGTCGAGCAGCACGACCGCAGAAATCGGAAACGGTTCATTCCAAAAAAAACGGATTTTCTGTTCAACGCCATCCTGAAAAACGCGAAAGTCATCCTGCTGGAGGTCCGCGACAAGATTTCCGCTGGGGTCCTTCACCGTGACGGGCACGAGCACTTCCGTCGCGCGAACGACAATTCTTGCGGGCGCCTGAGGCGGCTTGTTAGCCGGTTTTTGCGGGGACGCGGTGGTTTGCGAGGCAGCGCCGCTCTGGCCGGCCGAACAAACAGGGCAAACAGGAAATAACACGGCGGCGGCAAAAATCGCCACGAGTTTTCTCATTTTCCCCCTGCCCCACTGCGCAGCGTTCGCAGCGAAGATATTACAGCGACTTGTCAACTTATCGTCGCGGCGGGACGCATCCGTTTGCGCGCGGAGCGCATCGAACTATCCGCGATGAAGAACACTCCCGAGTATACAACGGCTTCGCGCACATCGAGGCGGCGAACGTTGTCGAATTCAAGATTCCTGGCCGCGGCGGCGGTGTTTATCGCGCTGGTCATTTGCGGCCTCGGCGGCGTCGGCATTCCGCAAACTTTGATGCACGGAACCGATCCGGCGTTCACCGCAAAGGCCGCGGGTCTGGTGACGCAGATTCCGGTGCAAGTCCCGGTGAAAAAGCCGGACGCGCAGCAGAAAAAGCAAGAGCAAAAACCGAACGAGGGCGTGACGCACCTAAACGTCAACCTGGTGAGGCTGTACGTGACGGTACGCGACCATCACGGGGCGATCATTCCGAATCTGGAGAAGAAAGATTTTCGCGTTTACGAGGACGGCAAGGAACAAGCGATTTCGTTTTTCTCGAAGGACATGACCGATCCGATTACGCTGGGCATGATGATCGACACGAGCGGCAGCGAACAAGACTTCCTTGGCGCTGAAAAAGAGACCGGATCACGATTTCTGCGGGACATACTACGTAAAGACGACCTGGCCATGCTGGTGTCTTTTGACACGCAGGTGAATTTGCTCGCGGACTTCACGGACAACCAGGAAATTCTGCAGGCCGCGCTCCAAAAGGCGGAAATCAATGCGCCGGTGAGCCTGGGACCGACGAATCTCAATCAACAAGGCACGGTGCTTTACGATGCGATTTATCAGGTTTGCGGCAACAAACTTCCGTCCGAGACAGGGCGCAAGGCGCTGATTATTCTGACGGACGCGCAGGATGAAGGCAGCAACCACAACGTGCAGGATGCGATTCTCGCGGCGCAACAGGCAAACGCCGTCATCCATGTCTTGCTGGTGGCCGATCCGCGATACGGCTTCAGCATCGGCTATGTTGGCGGAAGCGTGGCCAGGGAAATGGCTACGCAGACGGGCGGGCGGGTGATTTCGGTGCGTAACGACAACGATTTGGATAAGGCGTTCGATCAAATTTCGCAGGAACTGCGGAGCCAGTACGTGATCGCGTACTATCCCACGGACACGACGGCAAATGGCGCGTTCCGCAAAATCAAAGTGGAAACGACGACCGAAGGGCTTCGCGTGCTGACACGGCAAGGATATTACGCGCCGGGCCGCAGCGGGCGTTAGTCTGTTGGACGCCCACCTCCGCAACAACTGAGCGGTTTATCGCGCCTCAGGGGCTTAAGCCCCCTAATATTTTCTCTGGCTAAAGCTCCGACTCCGGTCAATCCAAGCGGAGCGCGGAATCTGCTTGGTCTGAAATGCCGAATCAACGGCAGGGTCCCTGCCTTCGGCAGGCAAGCTCGTCGCATAGCGCGCCTGCCCGCCACGGCGGGCAAGCGGCAGGAGGTTCCTCGGAATGACACACAAGTGAGGAGCTTAGCGTGGCGGCGCGCCTGTCGATGCCGGCTCAGCAGGCGTGGTGACTGGCGCGGTGGCGTAATAGCCCTTGCGCGAGCGGACGATCAAGCCTTTGCGGTCGACGCGCAGGTCCACGCGATGAAACTCACCGTTTGCGTCGGGATTGGGGAGCGCATAGCCGAGAAGATACTGGCTGCGGAGCTCGTTGCCGATGTCGAGGAATGATTGCGCGAGATCGTCGATGCGATAAGGAAAGAAAACGCGGCCACCCGTTTCATCGGAGTATTCCTTGAGGACCCTCTCGCCCTCGGACAGATGAAGTTTTTCCGGCGTGGCAGTGTCGGTTGTGACCCAGTCGTTATTGGTGCTGATGGCGTAAACCGAAACGCCGGCGCGGTCGGCCATCTGAATGGCGTCGCTCAAGGCGTGGTCGCTCAGATTGTCGTCACCGTCACTGATGAGGACAAGAACGCGGCGGATATCCGGATTCGGGCCGGGTGCGGGCGGCGCGGTCATGAGCTTTTGGCTGGCGACGTAAATCGCGTCATTGAGAGCCGTGCCTCCGCCGGAGTTTTGTTTCTGGATCACAGAACTCAACTGGCCAACGTCGTCGGTATAGTCCTGGATGACTTCGGGCTCATTGTCGAAAGTCATTAAAAACGCCTGGTCCTGGTGGCGGCGGATGACGCTGTATAGAAAATCGATTGCCGCGTCTTTTTCAAAGTGCAGGCGCTCGCGAATGCTGTTCGAGGTGTCAAGCAGCATGCCAATGCGCAACGGCAAATCCGCCTGGCGGCTAAATTGGGTGATGTGCTGCTCCTTGCCATCCTCGAAAATCTTGAAATCGCCCTGCCCCAAGTCGGTGACGAACTTGTTGCGACGGTCCATTACGGCGGCGACCAGGTGAACCAAACGGACGTTCACGTGAAGGGTGGGGGCCTGCTGGGGAATCGGTTTTTGCTCAGTGGTTGGCGGAGGCGGGAGAACAGGTTTCTGCTGCGCGAACGCATTGCCAGCCGCACCGAGGAGAAGCCATATTGCGGTTGCGGCGATGATCGTTCTGGCCGTCTTCTTCGTCATTCCAAGCACCGTGGATATTGGATTATAGGTACGGCGCGAGCACAGCGTCAATGGATTCGGTACCAACGCCCGAGGCACGCGCAAGCTCGACAAGGTATTTCGAAAGAACCAAGGGCATGGGCGCGCGCACGTCAATTGCCTTCCCTGTGGTTGGATGCAGAAAACGAAGACGCGCGGCGTGAAGAAAATTACGGCCCAGGGGTGGAAGGAGCGTGGCGCCGGCTTTCGGTTGGGCGGGAGCGCCGTAAAGAGTGTCACCAACAACGGGATGACCAAGGGCGGAGAAATGGACGCGGATTTGGTGCGTCCGCCCGCTGTGCAGATCGGCTTCCAAAAATGTGTAACCGGGCAGGCGCATGCGTACGCGCCAGTCGGTGCGGGCCGCGCGGCCTTCGCGCCGCCGCGCGGTCATGCGGACACGACGATGGAGATCGCGTGAAATGGGCAATTCAATACGGCCGGTGTCTTCCTTGAGCCTGCCATGGAGAAGCGCAATGTAGGTTTTGCCGATCCGGCGATCGCGAAATTGATCGGAGAGCGCGCGATGGACTTTGTCGTTTCGCGCAACGAGGAGCGCGCCGGAGGTTTCGCGGTCGAGGCGATGCACGATTCCCGGGCGCAGTTCCCCGCCGATGGAGGAAAGTTCGCCGCACGAGCCGAACGCGTGCAGCAAAGCGTTGACCATTGTGCCGGTCTTCACTCCCGCGCCGGGGTGGACGACCATTCCCGCGGGCTTATTAACCACTATGAGGTCTTCATCGGAGTACAGAATTTCGAGCGGGATGGCTTCCGGCTGCGCGTGCATGGGCGTTGGCGGGGGAATTTCAATTGCGACGGCATCACCGGCTTCGACGCGATGGGAACGCTTGGCCGGAGCACCATTGACGCGGGCGTGGCCATGATCAAGTAGCGACTGGATGCGCGTGCGGCTGAAATCGGGGAGATGCGCGGTCAAGAAGCGATCGAGACGCCGACCCGCGTCCTCAGCGGTGACGATAAGCCTGGCCGCGCGAGGGAAATCGCGCGGGACATTGCGTTGGTCGGCGGGTTGATCCGCGGGTTGATCCGCTTCGTCAAAGGCGTCGTTAAGAGTGGAATGCTTTGAGGTCATGGCAATCAGTGGCGAGTTTTCGCCGGGGCTATTGCCTCGCGCCGGCGGGCTGGGGATGGCGGAGCGTGGCGGCCTGTTTCATGCCGCGACGCCAAATCCAGACGCCAATCAGAATCAAGCCCAAGCTGACAACCTGCATCAGCGAAAATCTGCCGCGAAGGAACAGCGTGCGGTCCGGATCGGCGCGCACGAATTCGATGAGGCCGCGCTCGAGGCCGTAAAGGAGCATATACGTTGCAAAAATCTCTCCCGCAAAACGCTGTCTTTTCGCAAGGAAAATAAGGATGAGGAAATTGATGAACTCCGCGGCGGATTCATAAAGTTGCGTGGGATGGAGCGGCACGTTTAAGGGCGTTCCTACCAGTTCCGCCGCGCGCGGATTCGTGAAAACAACGCCCCAGGGGAGCCATGTGGGTTTGCCATAACAACAACCGGCGGCGAAGCAGCCGAGCCTGCCAATGGCGTGGCCTAGAGGCAGACCCGAGGAATAACAATCGGCGAGCGGCAGAAAGGGCATGCGCTGGAAATGAGTATATAAGGCGGCGACCACGAGCGCGCCGAAAAGTCCGCCATAAAACGTGCCGCCGGATTGCAAAGTGGCAAGCGTGAAAATATCGCCGGGATGCTGCGAATAATACCTGGCGTCAACGAGGAGGAGCCAAATTTTCGCGGCGACAAGCGCGATCAGAACCATGTAGATGCCGAGATTCCAAACTCTCTCGGGATCAATGCCCGCCCGCGGGGCGTAACGACGCGCGTACCACAGGCCAAGCAGCACACCCGTGGCAACCAGCACACCGTATGTGTAGACAGGGACACCGCCCCAGGGCGTGGGGATTGTTCCCAGCAGCGGATGCATGCCTAGGCAGCTCCTTGGCGATTGCTAGAATGCCCCCAATCACGAAGAACTTCCAGCAAAACAAGGGCCGCGCCAATGACGATAGCGGAATCAGCAACGTTGAACGTGGGCCAGTGGTGAGACTGGATGTGGAGATCGATGAAGTCCGTGACTCCGCGCTGCGTCAGGCGGTCGAGCACGTTCCCGACGGCTCCGCCCAGGATCATGGCCGCGCCGATCTGTCCCATGCGGCCGCCGGCGCGTTCGGTGGCAAGAAGCCAAAACAAAAAAATGATTACGGCAATCGAGAATGCAAGGAGCAGAAAGCGAGCCGCCGGGGACTGTGCATCGGCGAACAAGCTAAACGCGACACCAGGATTGTGAGTATGAATAAGGTTCAGGACGCCGGGGATGACTACGTGCAGATAATCGGCGTTCGTATATTTTTCAATGACGTGCTTGGTTGCCTGGTCCGCAGCGAGCACAGCGACGATGATGAGAGTCAGCCAGCGCCACGCGATTGTGCGCGAAGCGGGCATTCGTTACTTGGCACTCTCAACGGCTGCGCCGCGGCTGCTTTCGATTTCGGCGATGGCGGCCGTGCACCGTTCGCAGATTGTGGGATAGTCAGCGTTCTCGCCAACGTGAATGGAATAATTCCAGCAACGGTCGCATTTTTTGCCGTCGGCCCGTTGAACTTCGATGGTATCAACCGGACCGTTGGCGGCTGCGGCGTTGGCGTCCGCGGGTTCAACGTCAACTTGCGAAACGATGAACAATTGCGGCAACAAGGTCGCGTAGTCTCTTAGCAGCGCAAGAATCTTCCCGCTGGCGCGCAATTGGAGTTTCGCTTCGAGAGCGCTATTGATCACTTTCGCGTTGCGGGCTTCCTCGAGGCTCTTGAGGGCCTGCTCGCGGATGCCGAGCAACGATTCCCAATTCTCGATTTTGCGTTGGCCGAGCCCGGCCGCGAAATCCCCGGCTTTCGGGAAGAGCGCCATGTGGACGCTCTCGGGCTCGCCCGCGACACGCGGGAGATGGTTCCACACTTCCTCTGAAGTGAAAGCAAGGATCGGCGCGGCGAGCCGCGCGAGAGCGCTGGTGATGCGATAGATCGCGGTCTGCGCGGAGCGGCGCGCAATATTGCGCGGCGCAAATGTGTAAAGAGAATCCTTGAGCACGTCAAAATAAAACGCGCTCAAATCGACGACGAAGAAATCGTACAGCGCGTGGAAGACGCGATGGAATTCGAATTCGTCATACCAGACGCGGCATTTCGCGACGAGTTCGCCAGCGCGATGAAGCATCCACGCGTCCATTTCCGAGAGTTCGGTGTCCGCGACAGCGTCGCGCGCAGGATCGAAATTCGCCAAATTGCCGAGCGCGAAGCGGAACGTATTGCGAATTTTGCGGTAGGATTCGGCAAGCTGCGTCATCATCGCGTCGGAGAAACGCATGTCAGCGTGGTAATCCTGCGAGGTGGTCCAGAGACGAAGCAAATCCGCGCCCCATTTTTCGCAGATTTCCCTGGGCAGCACGCCGTTGCCAGCGGATTTCGACATGGGACGCCCATCAGCGTCGAGCGTCCAACCGTGCGTGATGACTTGTTTGTAAGGTGCGCGGCCACGCGTGCCGATGCCGACAAGCAGCGAACTCTGGAACCAGCCGCGATATTGATCGGGACCTTCGAGGTAGACATCGGCGGGCCACATATCGCCCTTGAGCACGGCAAGGCTGGTTGAGCCGGACTCGAACCAGACGTCGAGAATGTCTTTTTCCTTGCGGAAGCGCGCTGAACCGCATTGACATTTCGTTCCGGGCGGCAGTAGCTCTTCGGCTGTATGAGTGAACCACGCGTCCGCACCTTCTTTCTCGAACCAGCGAACCGCGTTGCGTAGCGCGCGAAAATCCTTCAGTTGTTCGCCGCATTTTTCGCAATAGAAGACGACAAGCGGAACTCCCCAGAACCGCTGTCGCGAAATGCACCAGTCGGGGCGCTCGGCGACCATGCCGGAGAGACGCTGCTCGCCCCATTCCGGAGCCCACTTCACTTTGCGGATTTCGTCGAGTGCGCGCTGGCGCAATACGTCGTGTTCGAGATCGATGAACCACTGCTCGGTGGCGCGAAAGATTACGGGATTGTGGCAGCGCCAGCAGTGCGGATAACTGTGCTGCAATTTCCCCTGGCCGATGAGCGCGCCACGCGACTCGAGAAGTTTGATGATGAGCGGATTGGATTCAAAAACGGATTTGCCTTTGTACTCTGGCAAGCCCTCGACGAAGCGGCCGTCGTCATCGAGCGGCGCGTATGTGTCGATGCCGTATTTTTGGCCGGTGTGAAAATCGTCAGCGCCGTGGCCAGGAGCGGTGTGGACGATGCCGGTGCCCTGCTCGAGTGTGACGTAATCGGCGAGGACGGCGGGTTCGAGCCGGTCGAGAAACGGGTGGTGAAACTTCAAGTGCGCGGCTTCGAGTTCGGCGCCCTTATATGTGGCGAGGATTCTTGACTCTTTGTAACCTGTGACGCCGGCGACAGAATTGCGAAGCTGATCGGCAACAATGTAAACATCGCCGCCATCCGTTTCGATTGCCGCATAGACAAAATCAGGATGAAAGGCGAGCGCCATGCTCGCGGGAATCGTCCACGGAGTTGTGGTCCAGATGACGGCGTAAACACTCTTGCCCTTGAGCGCGGCAGGAATCTTATCCGCGTCCGGGCCATCCTGCACCAGTTTGTACCGCACATAGATCGACGGGCTGGTATGGTCGGCGTATTCGACTTCGGCTTCGGCGAGCGCTGTGCGGTCGTGAATGCACCAATAGACCGGCTTCAGTCCCTTGTAAACATAACCTTTCTCGAAGAACGTGAGGAACGCATCGGCAATCACGGCCTCGTGGTCATGGTCCATCGTCAGATACGGCTTATCCCACTGGCCAAAAATGCCAAGGCGTTTGAAGTCGCGCCGGTTTGAATCAATGTATTTGGTGGCGAACTGGCGGCACATGCGGCGAAATTCGGCCGCTGAAACACTGTCCTTTTTTCCGCCGAGATCTTTTTCAACTTTTGTCTCGATGGGCAAACCGTGGCAGTCCCAACCGGGAATGTAGGGGACGCGAAAACCGGCCATGGTCTTCGATTTGATGACCATATCCTTGCAGATCTTGTTCAGACCTGTGCCGAGGTGAATGTCCCCTGTAGGATAGGGCGGGCCGTCGTGGAAGACAAAGACTGGCGCCTGCGCGCGCGATTCGAGGATGCGTTCATACTCGTTTTGCGCCTCCCATTGAGCGAGCTGCTGCGGCTCCCGCTGAGGCAACTGGGCCTTCATGGGGAAATCGGTGCGAGGCAAGTTGATGGTACTTTTCAGGTCGAGAGGTTTCGCCATTGGGCCTTTTCTGGGGCTTTCTGTTGATGTTAACGGTGCGGAACGCCGCATTCCGCAGTAAACATCGTATGTTACAATGAAAAGGCATGGGTGTCAGCCAGCAGGAGGGCTCATACATCCTTTTCTGTCTTGCCGAATCTAAATAAAACGAAGAGGGCTTCGGGCGTAAGGGTGTAGGCCGACCTATGGACGAGAACCGACAAAGAAACCTGCCGTCGCAAAACGCGCAGACCGACGGAGCCCCTGGCCTCGATCTGAAGCTTACCCGGCTGGCCGTGAGCCGTGAGTCATGGTTCTCGCTCTTTCTGTCAAACATCAAAGAGTTTCTGACCGAGCGGCCGGTGAAGGTGCCGCGCGGAGCGGCGTCAAGCGCTTTCCAACCGGCGCGATTCGGCTCCTCGATGTCGGACAATTTCAAGGAGCTTCTACGCCGATTGCCCGCTTCCGCGCGACAAGCCTCCGATTCTGAATTGCTGGTGACCTCCAAAGGATGGTTCGCGACTTTCTGGGAAAATATCCGCGACACCGTTGCGCCGCGAAAGCTGCCTCCGTTGAAGGTGACGAGCAAACCGATTGATGTTCCGGAAATCTGGACGCCGAACAAGCAGTTCACGAAGGTGCAGGCGCTGTCACTGGCGTTTCATGTTCTGGTGATTGTGCTGGTTATTTTGCCGCTGCTGCCGGAATTTATGTCCCCGCCGATACAAGCCAATTCAACGACCGTGACGCCGCTGAACGTTTCTCCGTACCTGGCAAAACTGAAAATGGGAAATAAGAAAGCGGGCGGTGGAGGCGGGAGGACTGGCGCAGCTCCCGCGACTCGCGGGCGTCTGCCGAAATTTTCGATGGATCAGCTTACACCGCCGGAAGTGAAGCCGCCTGAGCATGCGAAACTTCAGGTAGAGCCGACCGTGATGGCGCCCCCGAACATTCACATGCCAACTCCAAATCTGCCGAACAACGGCGACCCGCTCTCGAGTTTGGTGAACGATTCGATGGGGAATGGCAGCGGGACAGGAATTGGCAACGGGAGCGGCGGAGGCGTTGGACCAGGCAGCCAGTATGGAATAGGCGGGGGCACTCCTAATGCGGGCGAAAACGGATATGGAACGCCAATTTGCCTCTATTGCCCGAATCCAAAATATTCCGATGCAGGATTCAAGCTGAAAATTCAGGGCGTGGTGGTGCTCGACGTCGTCATCGGAACGGACGGCCGCGCGCACAATATTCACGTCTCGAAGGGCCTTGGCTACGGACTTGATGAAGAAGCGATCACGGCTGTGCGAGACATCTATCGCTTCAAACCGTCGACCGGCCCCGATGGACGGCCCGCGGCGGTGCATATGCTGTTCGAAATAGAATTTCGTTTGTACTGATTTTTGCCGCGCCAGCCATTCGCAGTTCCCTTCCCAATTGCGCTTCTCTGCGGTTACAAGTGCGCACACGCTTGCAAGACGGCGATTTCGTGGCGCGCGCATTCTGCTAGGATATGCACCATGAGATTCGGATATCGGCCGATTTTGCTGCTCGGAATGTGCATTCTGCTCGCGACTTTTCCGGCTAAGGCGCAATCAGGAGCGATCACGTTTGTGGTGCACATTACGCCATCAGCAGGCGTGGCGGAGCCGGTGAGAGGGTTGCCGTTCTACCTGTTGCGCAAGAGCTTCGCGGATATCCAGGGCGAAGCAGAAGCCACGGTTCCCAAGCTCGATTTCAACGGGTTCGTCGACGGCTTGACTGTTTCCGATGCGCTGAAAGCCTGGATGAAAAAAAATCACACCGTCAAGATTACCGGAGAGGACTTCCGGAAGAACTTGACCGCGGACGATATCATCAACATCCCTGAATTCTGGAAGGCCTATTTCGACGAGAATACGTCCGGACCGAATGTAGGCTTTCCCGCCCGCAAATATAAAGAGAGCGATCGCACGAAGAATCCCGAGAAATACGAGCGCGAAGTGGCGGATTATCACGTGCGGATCAGAAAATATCTTGGTGTGGATCCGGACAGCAAAGAAGTGATGGATGCGGGATTGGAAACGCTCGATCCTGGTCCACGATGGGCGGATATCGCGGCCACGCATGCCAAGGACGTAAGAACCACGGCCCTTGATCTGGCGCAATCGCGCTACGCAGTTGGGCAGGTGCAAACAGACGTCGACGGGCGCGGCGAATTCGGCGGCGTCGCTCCGGGAACATATTGGATCACGTCGCTGAACATCGATGCTCAGGTGGGCGATACGCGAGAAAAGTGGGACGTCGCCGTGACTGTACGGGCGGGCGCAACGACGCAAGCGACCCTATCGAATTTCAACGCTGTTCGGATCACCAAGTCCGCGCGGTAAATCCCGTTCCGCTCTTTCCATTCCTCAGGTTCGCACGTAAACTTCGGCTGTGGCTTCCGTTCCATTGTGGATCGGCTTCGTCGCCGGGTTGGTGCTGCTGATTGTTGTCGACCTGATCGCTTTTGGACGCAAGCCGCGTTCGATTTCGTTCCGAAGAGCCGCGGTCTGGAGCGCGGTTTGGATTGCCGCGTCGCTGGCGTTTGATCTGTGGATCTGGCGCCACTCGGGAGCGAAACCGGCGATCGAGTTTCTTTCCGGATACCTGGTTGAAAAATCGCTGAGCGTCGACAATCTCTTCGTTTTCATTTTAATTTTTCAGTATTTTTCG
Organism: Candidatus Acidiferrales bacterium; assembly: GCA_035279805.1. GTDB lineage: Bacteria > Acidobacteriota > Terriglobia > Acidiferrales > UBA7541 > DAHUXN01. The sequence continues at coordinate 6,797 of DATEHB010000064.1, read as the reverse complement.
ATTCAGACAGCGCGGCAGCATCGCGCGCTCGTCTGGGGAATCTTCGGCGCTCTAACGCTGCGCGGATTGCTGATTGCGGCCGGGGCGGTGATTATCAATGCATTTGCGTGGTCGCTCTATATCCTCGGCGCATTTCTTGTTTACGTTGCGCTGCACCTGTTATTTAGAAAGGCGAAGACGGTCCGCATGGAAGCGAATCCGGTGCTGCGATGGCTGGGGAAAATCGTTCCGACGGCGCTCGAGGATGCCAGTGCAAGCTTTTTCGTCCGGCGGGAGGGCCGCTGGCTGGTCACACCCATGCTGCTTGCGGTGGTGGCCATTGAAAGCGCCGATGCGCTTTTCGCTCTGGATTCGATTCCCGCAGTGTTTGGAATCACGCGCGATCCGTTCATCGTATTTTCGTCCAACGCTTGCGCGGTTCTCGGCCTGCGCGCATTGTATTTTGTTGTAGCGAAATCGATCACGCAACTGAGGTACCTAGACACGGGCGTTTCGCTGGTTTTGCTTTTCATCGGATTGAAGATGCTGGCCGGCAATTGGGTGGATGTCCCTTCAAGCATATCGCTGGCCGTGATTGCGTTTTTGCTGGCGGGAGCCACGGTGGCTTCGTTGCTGGATAAGCGCGGGCCCGTGAAACCCGAAGCAAAAAGCACAAATATGCAGGGGCAAGCATGAATTTCCGGACTGCTTCGCTCGCCAACCTGGTGAGTTGTCTGGCTTCGGCGGAAAACGACACGCGCAATAGCGCCGCGAGGGAGCTTTTTCACCGCGGACACGATTCAGCGGAAGAAGCGATTTCCGCGTGGCGGCAAGATTCGGAAATTGGCGCGCTGATCTCCGAACACGCGACGGTGGGAGTTGCAGTGACACCAGAGCGTTTCGCCGAAATTCGCGCTGCGTTGGGGAATCCGCAACTCGCGGATGTTCCGCCCGATCAGGACGCTGAAGAATTCGAGTGGAATCTGGGCGACGGCGCGCATCTGGATATTTTGACCACGCGCGCGCAGGATGGTTCGGGAGCCATCGCGCGGTTCCTGGCGAAATCCGGCGAAGGGATACAGCAAGTTGAGTTTCTAACGCCCGACGTCGCTCGGGCTACGGCGATGATTCGCCTGCGCCTGGGCGTCGCGGCAATTTATCCCGAGACGCGGGCGGGCGCCGATGGAACGCGCGTCAATTTTTTTCTGACGAGCACGGCGGCCGGCAAGAAGGTCCTCATTGAACTTGTTGAACGCCGCAAGAAAGACTGAGGGCTACGCGCGAATTATTTTGCACGATATACAACCAAACCGCAGTTACATACGTATATGTAAGGAGCGTTCAGGTCTCTGTATCAGGGTGCAGGCAACCAAGACGAGCCGCGGAATCTTTTCGTTAACTTGTTCTGGCAAGCCTTCCCATCATCCATAACACCAGAAGATCGACTGAGAGGTATGCGATGCCCTACGTAGATGAAGTTGAGCAAGCCGCCGCGAATCCCGAGCTGAGCGGGATTTACGACACGATCGAGAAGAAATTTGGATTTGTGCCGCATTTTTTCAAGGCGCTCGGACCGATTCCCGAAGTGATCAAGGCGCAGTTGCAGATGAACGCGGCGATTATGGCCGAAGGTGCGTTGTCTGCGCTGGTGAAGGAACAAATCGGGGTGGTAGTGAGCGGCATCAATTCGTCATCGTATTGCATTGCGATTCATATGGAAGTGCTGCGGCAATTCGGAATTGACAAACCGACGTCGAAAAAGCTCGTAACGGACTATATGAGTGCATCCGTGGATGACAAGACGAAAGTGCTGTTTCGCTTCGCGGACAAACTGACGCGGAAGCCGCTGGACGTCGACGAGCCGGATGCCGACGAAGTGCTGCACGCGGGATGGAGTCGGGCGGCCCTGCGCGAGGCGGTGTTGACGGTGGCTTTCTTTAATTACATCAACCGCGTGTCGTTTGGGTTGGGTTTGGTCACCGACTTTTAGCTTCATCTTTAGGCACACGCAGGCAGCCAATTTTTCAACGCTTGTCGCCACTCTGCTCAATCAATTTCGAAACCAGCGCGGTCCATCCCGTCTGATGGCTCGCGCCGAGCCCTGCGCCATTGTCACCGTGGAAGTACTCATAGAACAGGATCAAGTCGCGCCAGTGGGGATCCTCCTGGAAAATTTTGGCGCCTCCATAAACGGGCCGGCGGCCGTCCTGGCCGCGCATAAAAATTCGAACGAGCCTTTGAGAGATTTGAGCGGCGATGTCCCAAAGGGACGATTGCCGGCCCGAGCCGTAGGGGTATTCGACCTTGAGCTGATCGCCATAATAATAGTGGTAGCGTTGCAACGCCTCGATCAGCAAAAAATTCAACGGGAACCAAACGGGTCCGCGCCAGTTGGAATTTCCGCCGAAAAGCGCGGTGGTCGATTCGGCGGGCTCGTAGTCGACGCGATGCTCTTCGCCGTCAAGAGTCAAGACAAAGGGATTTTTCTGGTGATACTTCGAGAGCGAGCGAATACCATACGGCGAGAGGAATTCGTTTTCGTCGAGCATAAAGCGGAGGACGCGGAGCATTTTTTCCTTGTTGGCAATGGAAAAAAGCAAGCGCGCGCCTTTGTCCGTGCGTTGCGACATGTCCACATGCTCGGGAACATCCGGATGATGGAGGATGAACCAATTCATGCGGCGTTGAAAGCCGGGCAGCCGCGCCAAGTCCTCAGGCTCGAACGTCTCGACCGCGAAAAGCGGGATTAATCCAACCATGGAACGCACCTTCATGGGGATCTGCGATCCATTGGAAAGATGGCAAACGTCATAATAAAAGCCATCTGTCTCGTCCCACAGTCCCACGTTCTCGCTGCCGATTTTGTTCATTGCATCGGCGATATAAACGAAATGCTCGAAAAATTTGCTGGCGAGATCCTCGTATGCAGGATCTTCGTGAGCCAGCTCCATGGCCATGGCCATCATGTTCAGGCAGAACATGGCCATCCAACTGGTGCCGTCGGACTGATCGATATATCCGCCACCGGGCAGGGGCATGGAGCGGTCGAAAACTCCGATGTTGTCCAGGCCGAGAAAACCGCCCTCAAAGACATTCATGCCAAGAGGGTCTTTGCGATTTACCCACCATGTGAAATTGAGCAGAAGCTTTTGGAACACGCGCTCGAGAAACGTACGGTCAAGTTTCCCGCGCACGCGCCCTTCGATTTTATAGACGCGCCACGCCGCCCAGGCGTGCACGGGAGGGTTGGCGTCCGAAAAATTCCACTCATACGCGGGGATCTGGCCGTTGGGATGCATGTACCATTCGCGGAGCAGAAGCGTAAGCTGATCTTTCGCGAAATCCGCGTCAATCGGCGCCATGGCAACGCAATGGAAGGCTAAGTCCCACGACGCGTACCAAGGATATTCCCACTTATCCGGCATCGAGATGACGTCGGCGTTATAGACATGGACCCACTGGTGATTTCGGCCGGTCAAGCGCTCAGGAGGCGGCGGAGGCTGCGTGGGATCGCCCAAAAGCCAGCGTTTCACTTCGTAGTGATATGACTGCTTGCCCCAGAGCAGTCCAGCAAATGCCTGCCGCTGCGCCATGCGGGCGTCATCGCTCATCTTCTGTTCCGCGCGGCCTGCGTAAAATTCGTCCGCCTCTTTGATGCGCTCGTTAAACGTCGCTTCAAACTGGGGACCAAAAAAATCGCTCGCCGCCAATTTCGGTTTGCCTGCTTGCGGGACCGGAGCTTGATCCGTCAAGCGCAATCGAATGGAAATGCCAGCGCCGGGCTTGAGCTGCGCCGGATAATGCGCCGTGATTTTTGTCCCGGTTTGCGCCGGATTCACGGCATCTTTTTTTCCGCGAACAATATAGTTCTCGATTCCATCTTTCACATAGGGCGTCAGATTCCTGGAGTTGTACAGGAGCTCCGTATTCGTTTCATTTTCGGTGAAAAGAAGTTCAGGCGCGCCTTCGGCAATCAGCCAGCGCGTGCCGTAATCGGACTGATGAGATTCAATGATGGCGACGCCGGCAGGAGACGGAATTCTCTTCCCGCGCGCTTCCCGGGCCATCCCGCCCCACGCCCAGGTATTTCGGAACCATAAAGTAGGCAGCAAATGGAGAGGCGCGGCCTCAGGTCCGCGATTGATGGCGCTGATGCGAATCAGAATGTCTTCGGCAGAGGCTTTTGCATATTCGACGAACACATCGAAATAGCGGTTGTCGTCAAAAATACCCGTGTCGAGCAACTCGAATTCCGGATCTTCGCGCGTTCGCTGATGATTTTCCGCGATGAGCCGCTCATACGGAAAAGCGGCTTGCGGGTATTTGTAGAGGCACTTGAGATAGGAACTCGTGGGAGTCGCATCGAGATAAAAATAATATTCCTTGACGTCTTCGCCGTGATTTCCTTCTTTGTTCGTCAGGCCAAAGAGACGTTCTTTCAGAATGGCGTCGCGTTCGTTCCATAAGGCCAGAGCGAAGCAGATGCGCTGATGGCGGTCGCAGAACCCGGCGATTCCGTCCTCGCCCCAGCGATAAACACGGGAGCGTGCGTGATCGTGCGGGAAGTATTCCCAAGCGTCGCCGTTGGCGCTGTAATCTTCACGTACCGTTCCCCACTGGCGTTCGGAAAGATAGGGCCCCCAGCGCTTCCAGTGCACTTTGCGCTGTTGCGATTCGTCGATTCTCTGCTGTTCGCGCGTCATCAGCAATCCGTCCGGAATTTCAGCGGACTATCGTAACGCAATTCATAGCGCTCCAGTGTTTCCAGTGTGAAGATCCGGCCAAATTTCGCGTAACTTGAGGGCGGTGGTGAGAATACTTGGATTACTGCTTGCTGCCCGGCGACTTCGACTTTCCTTTATGGCTTTCCTGACTACGCTTTTCGTCATGATCGCCGAGCAGATCGATGCCGAAGCGGGGGTTGTCATATGTGCCGATCATGTAAACGGGAATCACGGCGCCCGAAGGTTTTTTCTTCAAAAACGGATCTAGAGGCTTAAGCAACACGGATTTTATCCCGCCTCCGAGCGTCCGCGAGAATTTTACGTCTGCTTTCAGTTTGCCGTGAAAATCTATCCGGTCGTTCAATAAGTTGAACGTGCCGAACATCCGAGCATCCGCGCCCGGTACGGTAAAAACAAGATGGGGAAAACTCGCGGTTCCGCTGTGGAGCACCACATTACCCTTCAGGCTCGCGATGATCTCTTCGGAACTCGGGTCTTTTTTGACTTTCTTCTCATCGCTATTTTGGTTGTCTTTCTTGCCGCGCGCGCGTTCACTTAATTTGTCGACGTTCGCTTGCGTGCTTGGCTTTTCGAATCGCCCGTCGCCGATCTGGAAATCGGCGTGAGCCATTACTTCACGGAGAAACGGCTTACCGAGCGGCGGCACAGTGATTTGCGCCCGGAAATCCGCCACGCCGTCCATCGGTGGATGAGCTTCTGTGGAAAATAAGCCCAAAACATCTTGAATGCGACCGCGATCGATCGTCAAATCGATGGACGTCGTCTTACCTTTACGGTCTGGTTGTCCCGCAATATTGCCATGGGCAAGAATTCTTGTTCGCACCAGAGTCGTATCCACTTGTTGCAAGAAGACGTCGCCATTCATGGCGTTGACGGTTAATTGAAACTGGCTTGCCAGCGGCTCCTGATTATCCGTCTTCGTCAACTTGAAATCGGGAACGTTCACCTTGCCATTGACCTCGATGCGGCCCAAAGTTCCGTGAAAATTTTGATCAGACGAAAGATTCCCCGCGATTCCGCTGAATGCGCCGAGATTTGCATGCCGAAACGTGGCTGTACCTGAAAGCGGCGTTTCAGCAAGATCTCGTGAATTCCACGGCCCGACGCTGCCGGTCGAAACAATTTCTCCCGGGGGCAGCGCGTTCGTCAACGTTGCACGATAACGCAGGGCGGTGTTAGCGCTAATGGAGTTGACGGCCAACGAATGGATCTCAAACTTGAGAGGCGGCCTGTCGTCGTGTCTCCCGATCTCGAGCGTCGCACCATCGGCATCGATTTCGCCGACGCGCCACTTTATTGAGCTCATGTGGTTTTTCGCGGGTTTTCCGTCGCGAGGCGGAACTCGAACATACAGCCCATTCAAGATAATTCGCGCGATATAACTCCGGCCGAGGAAAAGATCCAGATAGCGAGCCCGGATGGCAATTCTTTGAATTGTGACGAGGGGCGGAGCGTCCGGTGCGCTCGAGGAACGCCTAAACACGACATTTTCCGCGACAAATCCGGGAAACGGGAGGTAAGTAGCGCGGAACTTTGCAAAGGTTATGGAACCCGAAGCAGTCTCCCCAATGGATTGAATGATATTCGCCTGCGAGAATGGCCAACGGAGAAGGAGAATGATGCCGGCGATACCAACGATGATAATCGCTGCAAGCGCGCCGAGGGCGATCCATCGAAAGATGCGCCCCAAGAGCCAGCGGTCTTTGTCATGTTGTGTCATGCGGTTTCATTGGGCCGGGAAGTTGTCTTGGCCGCGGCCACAAAATGAACCGCACAGATATGATGTTTATTTCCGCGAGCCGGTCACGAGGGAAAATTTGCTGAGCACCGGTAATCGGAAATTCGGGTGGTGCGGACAGCAAAGCGGGCGGCGTTTCGTTCGCGGATTCAACGAGTGGTAGGGGTCTAGGAAGATGGCTGGGAGGCCTGGACTCGAACCAGGATAATCAGATCCAGAATCTGATGTACTGCCAATTGTACGACCTCCCATCCGGCCACAAAAATAGGGCCGTGGGCACGGCCCGAATACTACTGTATTCACTCACGCAACTTTCGTCAACCCGGTCCAAGTAC